>JAKMGM010000010.1 GCA_022424925.1 Candidatus Poseidoniaceae archaeon
CAATGTATCCTTCAGTTGTCAGTCGAGCCATATTGTCGCGGAAGTCGCACGCTTGAGTGGTACAGCCCGGCGTCGAGTCACGGGGGTAAAAATACAAAATAACTGTCTTGCCGTCGTCTTGGTACGCACTGGAACTGTGAAGTTTACCCGATGAGTCATGGACCTCAAAAGGGGGTGCGTCTTGTCCTACTTCGTGTGTTACTGCTTCGCTCATGTTCATTGCCCTATGCTTCAAGGTCAAGAACCATTGGTTGAGCCCGTGAGCGCCTGGAGCACTCGTACTTCGGATTAAATTTTACTTAGCACCTTCGCATACTCCCGTTTATGCACTACGGGTTCGAATTGCGTCATTCTGGGTATATGCCCGCATAGCGACCGATTCTTTCAATAACCGGCAGTTATCAAGTTGATTCATGGTGGCGGCTCGCATGTCTCGTAGAAGTCGCCGTTATTCGAAGCAGATTCAGCGCACAAATACCCGCTTTGATCTTCAAACAATCGCCAGCGCAGTGCAAACCGACCTCGACAAAAGAGACATTACGTACGACGAAGCACTGACGCTTGGAAACCTCATCCAAAACCGTGCTGACCAACTCCCGGGCGACACCATTGTTTACGCAGTTTCAGACCGTGACGCATACCGCAGAACTCTCGAATTGTACCTGCGTGACGCTTTGCTCACCAAAACTGAACAAATGCTGCTGTGGGAAGAACGCCGCAGGCTTGGAATCACTGATTCTGAACACGAACGCCTGCTTGAGCAATTGCTCCTCCAATGGCGGCGACAAGGAAAGAAAGTCACAATCGCCCGCTTCGACAGCCCAGGGGGTGACCCTTCTGCGTGACATGGTTCGCCGACAAACACTCCTTGCAACGCTTTTGGTTGCTCTCTTCCTCCTCCCAATGTACTTGCCGCTGGCGAATGCCGATGGCAGTGACGATGCTGGCACTACAAGCGGCCGTTCGTCCCTTGACTTCTATTTCCGCAACCCGCTGCAACTCAGCAATTCAGGTTCAGCGGTTATCGACTCCAGCCTTTATCTCGAGCCGGGTGAACACATCATTACTGCAAACATCTCTGCGACCGGAACAGGAAGCGATGACCTTTGGCTTGTACTGCAGCACAAAGGTTCGCCCACTCTTGGCTTCACTGATGTCAAGAGCATCGCAATGGGCGCCATAAGCGGTTCATCCGGTCAGGTTGACCTCACGCCTATTTCCTTTTCCTGGAACGCCACAAACGGTTTGGGTCAAGAACTTCGCATTAAACTCATTTCAAACAAGGAAACTGGCAACGAATTACTCAACAACATACAAGATATCGGGTTTGCTTTTTCCGTTGAGAACAAGCATTTGGGCGAATTGATGACCAATACTTTCCCAGCTGACGACCCCTCAAACAACCGAATGCAGTTGCCAAATGCGGTGCAAAGACTGAACTCCACTGTTACAAACTCTGGCGTTAAACCGCTTTCAGCGACCATGACAATTGTTCTCACCAACAATGCATCACCCCCGACGGTCATCACCGTTTCCTCAAATACGGTGCTGCTTCAACCAGGTTCGCACCCCGCTTCTTCCGCAACACTCCAAGATTCAGGTATTTTGAGCGCCGAAATAGACTCACGCACTCTTACTGGCGTTTGGAACATATCTGCAACGGTTCAATTCGACGGAACAGCCTGGACAGAAACCCTCACAGTCCGTGAATCTTGGGTGAAATTCTCAGATTACAATGCGATTGTAATTGAACCTGCAACACTGGTTGTCGAACCCGGGGAATCGACTGCACTTACATTCGTCGTCAAAAACACGGGCGTGGTCAGCGACCAATTTTCCATTTCAGTGACTCAGAACAAACCTTGGGCGGATGTCAACTCAGCATCTTTTGGCGGTACACTGCCTGCGAATTCAGTCCGTTTGGTGACGCTCGATGTTAACGTTCCATCCACGGCCGTCCGTTCTGAGACTGCAAAAATCACTATCTCATTTACTTCCGTCAATTCACCTGACAACTATGTCATACAAGGCATAGGTCGCGTCATGGTCGGTGACTTCTTCAAAGGTAATGTAACGCTCATCGAAGGTGCTGCTGTAAAGACAATCAATCCTGGGGGTCAAGCGCAGTACATTGCTGAAATCGAAAACACCGGCAGCGTTACGACAACCTACACCCTTGATACTGGGCTGTCGGTATCGACGCTCAACTGGACATACGAGGTCAGCCCCTCGATAACCCCGCCTATTCCATCGGGTGCAACCACACAAGTGGTCATCACATTGACCGCCCCAGCAGTTCAAAACCCAATTGTTGCAAGCGAATACAATACCGCTGGAGATGAACTCGATGTCTGGATTCAATGTCAACCTATTGGTGGTGGAATTCCTGCTCAAGACACGGCTCCAATCAAAGTTTCACCCGTGATTGTCGTTGACCCTGGATTGAATCCAGAACCAAATTACCTTTCGGTTGAGGAAATCGAGCAGACCCTCACCGGCTCGCAACTGGTCAAGAATATCGACCTCAACATGCGCGTTATTCACAACCTGCCCACCATGCTCAGCGAAACCCTTAACGCAACCCTCACCACCTCGAAATCCTTTGTTGCGCTCAATGAAGGCGGATTTAGTGAGGCTGACCGATGGAATGTTTCCGTTTCGAATCCAATCTATTCTGGCGTATCCCCCGGTGATAGTTTGAACACATCTCTGGATATCATTGGCCCTCAAGCGAACCAATACCCCGTTGCTGGAACGTTTTCAGCTTCCCTTACTGTTACGCCAACCCTGAGCAATGCGCTGTTGGGAAGCGGCGTAACTGCAGTCCCTCTTACGAGGAATTACACATTGGTGATTCCACCGGTAATCGACGGTGAATTCCTTGACCAAGGTTCCTACGATGTGCCGGTTGGTGTCGATGTATCCATACCCATGCGATTTGCAAACACTGGAAACGACGTTGGCTCGTATCGGCTGCGAGTGGTTGATGATTTGCCAGAGAACTGGACGGCGAATTTCACTGATACAGACCAAAACATATCCAACTTGACTGCCGATATCGCTGACGGTACCCTTGACGGCTCATCCGGAAACGCCGCTCACATCCAGGTTGTGGACTTCAACATCAAGACCGATCCACTGGCTCCCGCCGGCTTGAATCAGCCGGTTAAGGTTCGTATTGAGGACCCAATCTCCGGCCAGCTCATCGGCGACGTGCATGTCTTTTACGTTATTGTAGGCCAGATATTCAACGGCAGTGTGTCGCCAACGAACCAGTCTCTTGAACTGGATATTGCAGAATCAACCTTCACCTCAGTGACGCTCTCGAATACGGGAAATGCTCCTACGGACTATGAAGTCTGGTTGGACAACACCCTCGCAGGCGATGTTGATTTCCGACTTGAATCTCAAAGCAGTTCAAATCTTTTCATTGCTGCTGGATTCGAGGAAACTATACGGGTAGAGATGATTGCGAACGAAGATGCAGACTCAGACGGGTTTTACATGACAACCGTTTGGATTTCTGCGAACAACGGTCAAATTCTACTCGCCTCCAATATCGTGGCTAACATCACGGAAAACCACTCGATTGCAATAACTGCTCCAGAACAAATGGCGGTCACACCAGGTCAAATGGAGCAGGTTGAATTTGAAGTCACCAACTTAGGTAATCTTCAGGAGAGGGTTGGAATTAACCTCTCCGTCCAAGGCAACCTCAGTCTTTCAAAGTATCAGTTAAGCGAAACCATCCCCATCGACGGTTCGTATGCCGATACGGTGAATGTCGCGATTCCAAGCTTGGGTGGAACCGACACACTCGTTGAAGGTTCAGTGTTCAACCTCACCATCACGGTCGTCAACGCAACCACTGGAGAAGTATACAACTCCCACATCGTTGAATTACTCGTTCAGCCACTGTTCATCGTTGAATCGTCGGACTGGCCATCTCGAATGGAGTTCCAACCAAAGTCAACACGCACTTGGGAAGTTACCCTCACCAACACGGGCAATCAAGATGTCACGGTGAATGCTGTCTATGCTATTACACGCCCAGGTCTAACCAATTTGTCGACAGACTGGGAAATGGTGACGTTGCCTTCATTGATTGTCCTTCCACGAAACACTCCAGTTGTTCACTCGTTCACAGCGATGGGAACAGTTGACGCACCTTTCCTCTCTCTCACTGCGGATTTGACCCTGTTCTTGGATCCTACAGACTCGGAAATTGAGGGCAGCGGTGAATTCACTACGCAATTGGTCATGTCACGGTTCTTCTCAACCGGCGACATAGGTATCGAGCCCGACATTAACAACGAGAACGTTAGCGTGTTCATTCCCTATACAAACATTCCAACTGAAAACGGCACTGAAGTGTCGTATGAGGTCGAACTTTGCGGCTCTGAACGCTTGTTGAATCTCCAATCCATGGGCCTCTCAGAAATCGAATACTCATGGAACTTTTCTCTTATCGTTGACAACTTTGATGGCTCTTCGGACGAGTACCCTCTCGACCTCGAACAAGAGTGTGGCTTGACCTCTCTTGGTCCAACCAACCGTCACGAACTGCTCAAACTTGAGGCATGGAATCCATCGACCATTCGGATACAGGCTGAAACACCGACTCAAGGCAAGATTTTGCCAGGTGACGGCTGGGATTTGACCTTCAGGCTGTACCATCCTGATGAAAACAACGGCTACTCGGTATATGACGAAGAGACCTTTTCTTTGGTGCTGGCCGTGTTCGCTGACCCAATGATTAAGCGCGTGTCTTCAAATGTCGAATTCCAAGAAGGCAAGGAAAGTATAGTTTCTGTCGTTGTACAGAACGTTGGTTCTGCCACGGCACTTGATGTCATGGTCGAACTGAAGTGCGTGGGTTTGACTGTTTCATCGCTTGAGGAGGACAACCCTGAACTCGTAGGTCGACCGGTATCGACTGGGCTCAACTACTCGATGATTCCATTCTTCTTCGCCACTGAGGAGGTCACCCTCTCTTGGGTTGTTACAGCCGACTCCATTGACTGGTGGACCCAACGGGCTGAGGCGTCATGTACCGCTACGCTCGATGCCTCCTTCATGGAAAATAACGTTGTCATGAATGACCAAATGACGCTGAAGGAAGATGTCATTTCCTGGTCTCCCGGCGTTTCAAACAGTTTCATCGGTGCGGTTACATGTCTTCTGGTATCTATCATTCTGTTCCGCTTAACTTCTCAAAACGATAACTTCCGACTTCTCGCTATTTACACCGGCGTCATTGGCTTTGGATTCTCATTCCATATTTTCCAGTTCGTGTGGTGGGGCTTCGTTGTTCTCGCCCTCGCTGCGCTATGGATCTGGCGAATGACGTGGAAAAGTACCGATGAATTCCGGTTGCTGCATGAGGATTACCAACGTGCTCGGCGAGGCATATCCACGCTGTATGCGGATCACTTCGAAGAACTTTCGAACAGCAAGAAGCAACTCCGAACAATTCTTGCCATGCCAATACTCGGTATGCTCGCTCTTGTTCTCGGCGTTCCGCCAATGCTGACTGAGGACAGAACCAATGTCGTCAGCATTGCTGCCTATGTCGTTGTCGTCATGGTCGGCGTTTGGTATCTCGTGAACAGAGCGAACTCGATGTACGGTGCATTATACGGCCGCCTTACGGATATTGAAATCAAGGCGATTCGAATCGAACGGGATCTCAGCGACCCTGCACGCTTGTTCAACGAACTTGCCGGAGACGGATTAAATCTCGATGACATCTTTGCCAATACAGGTTCAAACCCGACGTTGCCACCGGATGCAAACGCTGTGAACGAGGAGGTGAACGATGATGCCTGATGACGAACTCATCGACCCTTCAATGGAGGAAAAAACCCTCGATGAAATGCCTCAGTTCGAGGAAGAATCGTATGCAGCATCGCCTGTTGACGCCAGTCATCCTGATGCTGGTGTACACGACGGTCAAACG
>JAKMGM010000018.1 GCA_022424925.1 Candidatus Poseidoniaceae archaeon
CTGCTGTATGGTGTTCTCTCTCTCCGAATACTTCGCCTTTGGAATTGGCCAAATCAGAGACCAAGCGGCATGCAACCCAGCTCATTTCACCTTCATTGCGTATCAAATCCGCGTGAACCCGTACGGCAAGGTCGCCCTTGAGGAGTTTAATCGGTAAACCGAAAGCAACATCTTCGAACCCTGCAAGACAAGCCGCAGGTCGGAGCAAGAGGGCGCTTTCAGCGAACATTTCCATAGCCATCACGCCGGGGTGATACGGCACGCCTTCGATTGAATGGTCAGTAAGGAACGGATGGTCCTTGACAGAAAGCGTCGTTTGCGTTACCAATGATTGTCCTTCGTCAACGGAAAGTACCTTGTCGACAAACGGGAATCGGGAGGGGTCGGCAATGATGCCAGCCATTAATCCGGGCAGACGCAGCGGCGCTTCTCTAAACGTATCAAAAACATCCATTGCACCAAGTTTTCCACAACCCAAAACCCGTCGCTTGCCACCACGTAAGGCTTCTCCAACGAAGATTTCAACCCCCCTTTGAACCGAAATCGTGTCAATTCCTGCCGCATCAAAAACCGATTGGAATGACCCGCGAGTTGCCATGCCTACATCCCGCCATCCTGTCCAAGCAATCGAAACTGCACGACAACTACCGCTTGCTGTCAAGCGAGCCATTTCTGCATCGAGGATGCTGTTTGCGGCAGAATAATCAGTTTGCCCATTGTTTCCAAACCGCCCAGCAACACTGGTGAAACACGAAGCAAAGCGCAACGTTCCACCGGATGATTCGACCGCACCAAGCAATGATTGCCATCCGTCTACCTTGACCCGTACAACCTTGTCAAAGACTGAGTAATCTTTTGCACCAACGAGTTTTGAATCCTCAAGACCCGCACCGTGCACGATACCTGTGATTGGTCGGCCGAGGGTCGAACCAAGTGCGATGAGGCCGTCAGCATCCATGACGTCGACCGAGTGGTAGGACGCTTCATTACCCGTTGATTCAATGGCATTGATGGTCGTGTAAACATCACGACTGCGGGTGAACTTCTGCCATTCAGAATTCCACTGGACCATGGTGACTTTACCAGTTTCACTGGCCGCCATCATTTCAACGCGAAGCGTATTCTTTTGTTGCGAGAGTTGTTCCTCTGTCCAATCAACCCACTGACTGGTTTCCTCGATGAGCTTTGAGCGGCCCAACAATGCAAAGTGAGCGCCAGCACCGTTTGATGCCGTAGCGACACCCAGGATAGAGGCTGCTGTTACACCCGAACCGCCGCCCGACACAATCCATGTGTCGTCGTTGTGAAGCGGGGTTGCCTGCGCTTCCAAGTCCTCTGCAAAAGCGACCAACGACCAGCGACGACCGTCACGGTCCAGTCCAACTTCGACTTCACCATCGAGAAGGAACACATCATCTGCAATCATGTGTGCAGCCTGTTCTGCATCAAGTATCAGTTCAGGGTGCAAGTCTAATGCTCGCATCCGGAGGTGGTTTTGCTCAAAGAAGTACGACTTCGTAACACCTGAAGCAGCGCATTGAACAGAATTAAACCGCTCACCGATGTTTCCATGTCGGCCATCCAGCGCAGTGACTGAGGCGATAAGACCGTTATCACGTGAGGCAAACGTTGCATCAAGACCTTGCAGCAAGGAAAAGTAACCATGCGCCGCTAGAGCAATCTGAGAGGAAGGAAGCGTGTCGTTTTCCCATGTTGCCCCTGCCAATTTGAGCGGCGACATGTGAACCAAACCTGCAACATCGTAGTGATTCAATTGTTGGCACACTTCAGCGATGTGCTGAGGGTTTGCTGGGTCGGCTCGGAAGACGGTTCGCCCTTCTTCCTCATGCGAAGACATATCTCGAATATCGCTTTCAAAGCCAATACGAATAGCCTTCATGCCTCGTTTTTCTGCCTGTTGACAGAACGCCTCTGCAATCCCCCAACCGTCATCGGTGACAACCAGTGTTCCGTCCAAACTCATAGGAGAGTCGACCCCTAAACATTCTTCAACTTCAACTTGCCATCGTCGGCATGCTTCCTGATGTTCAGTCTTCTCCGGGACTGGGGAGTGAGGTACTGGCGATACTTCTTCAGGTGCTGTTTCAACGACCGGCGCTAGAGATTCAACCTCATCGCCTTTCATCCGCTGGATATAGGCTGTGAAGTGGTTCAACGTCGGATGGTCTGAAAGAACAAATTCTTCATCAACCGGCAATTCGAAAATTTCACGAACATCGCCCATTATCTCGGCTTGCTTCACCGTATCTATGCCTAATTCACCTTCAAGGTCTTGATCCATTTCAATGAAATCATCAGGATAGCCCGTGTGGCGCACGACCACCTCAATCAAACGAGTTTGAATGGTCGAATCGTTCACAACTGGCGCACGAGGTGCCGGAGAGACTGCTACTGGTGCAGGTTGAATAGATTCAGCGGCAGAAGGCGTTGTAGGAGCAGGTGGGGCAGCAGGCAAAGCGGTAGATGTGCCTCCCTGCATTCGTTGAATATAGGCAATCATGTGGTTCAGTGTAGGAT
>JAKMGM010000032.1 GCA_022424925.1 Candidatus Poseidoniaceae archaeon
AATCTGTTAAATCTTTCACCTCTAAAATTGAGCCGTACCCCGAAATCGCATGGACCCCCTTTGCAACGATGGGTGGGCAAAGGGTACGGACGTGCTCGCATACGAGCAGAAGAGGTTCCAATGCGTCCATTGATTCTCATCAAGACAAATAAAGAGTATACTGCAATCAACAGAGTGGTCATCCCAAGTTGTAAACAGTGATTCATATACTCTTGGTTGCAGGAAATTACATGGCACTGGAATGCAATATCGATGCGCAAGGTAAAGCCTTCCGACTGACTATTGGTATTGCCTCGGTAATCGGAGGTATTGCACTGAGCATGCTTCTTGCTACAAATCTCGTCCCATATCCAATTCTTTGGCTCGGCGTTGCGGGAAGCATTGTCGGTGGAGCATTCTCGATTTGGGAAGCACGAGCAGGTTGGTGCGTGGTTCGAGCACTTGGTTTCAAGACCGCTTTTTGAGATCTAGTCATCCTCTGGTGCTGACAACTGTTTGACGGTTCGAGGAACCGTGGATTCTGGCAAATCTGCAAGTTTTCTCTGCAACCCATCTGCTACTTTCAACTCCTCCAATCGGCGTCCACTTGGAACAACGCTGCCATCGTATGC
This sequence comes from Candidatus Poseidoniaceae archaeon, assembly GCA_022424925.1. Classification (GTDB taxonomy): domain Archaea; phylum Thermoplasmatota; class Poseidoniia; order Poseidoniales; family Poseidoniaceae; genus MGIIa-L1. The sequence goes on from JAKMGM010000032.1 coordinate 612, forward strand.
GCCAACTGCATCGTTGTACGCACCGACTACCGTGTTGATACCACGGCCCATTTTAGCCAAATCGTGACTAAACTTTGACACCCGGTCGTAAAACTCCCGCGCTTGGGTATGTATGGCCTTGGCATTGTCAGCCATCGATTGTTGTTGCCAATACAAACCGACTGTGCGCAGTAGAGCGATGAGTGTCACAGGGGTGACGATAAGGACATGTTTGTTGAAAGCATATTCCTGAAGCGTCGGTTCGTGTTCGAAGGCTGTCGAAAGTATCGGTTCTGCAGGAATAAACATCACGGTGAAATCAACACCATCAAGCAGGCGAGGATAGTCACGATCAACTAAATCATTCACGTGCTTTTTGACTGCTTTGGCGTGTTCAACCATCTTGAGTGCTCGAGCCTTTCCATCCTCAAGTTCCAAACCGTCCCAATATGCCGACAGAGGTACCTTGGAATCGACAGGAATGTTACCCCCGTTTGGAATCTTCGCTAACAGGTCAACACGCGCTCCCCCAGCTCCTGATTTGAGCGTGACTTCCGTATCGAAATCGCAATGCTCGAGCATACCTGCGGCTTCTGCAATGTTCTTGAGCGCCACCTGACCCCAATTCCCTCGTGCTTTGACTGAACCTCGCAAGGCCGTGGAAAGATGGACGTTCGTATCCCGTAGGTCAGCGGTTTGTTGTCGCAACAAGTCAGCGGTTCGTTTCAACCCCTGATACGCACCTTCACGCTTCACTTCCATATCGGCCGTTGCTCTTTCCAATTTTTCAAGGTGTTCGCGGATTGGCGTAACGAGCGATTCTACCTCTTTCTTACGAGCAATATGGTCTTTGGCCGAATCGGATTCAACTTTGCCTAAACGTTGTTCTGCAAGTCGGAGGAAGTCTTCTGAGTTTTGACGAGCAACATTACTTGCTACGCTTTCCATTTCAGCAAGCATTGTTTCCTTGCTCAATGAAATGGCTTCAACTTGGGCCTGGGCTCGAATGGCATCTCCACCGTATCGATTTTTGGCAAAAAGCCACCCTAGCCCTAATCCCAGAAGCGTTCCAAGAAGAATAAATCCGTATTCAGTAAGTCCTGCCATAAAGGTAGGATAATGTCAACCCTTCTTGAAGACTAGGGGGGATGACACGTGGTCAATCACTTACCGCGGTTGAGGTTTGCCTTGAGAGAAGGACGCAACTTCTCAGCACCCTTGCCCTTGTTGTGAAGACCACGTCCACGCTTACCGGCGGAGGTTTTTCCACGGAAGGCTCGTCCACGGTGAGACTTGTTTCCGTTTTCGCCACTGAAAACGCCGAGTTGCTTGTCAGCGATGATTGCTGGATGGTGTGTATCGATGAGAATGACTTCGTAGAACTTGTGCTTTCCATCTTGGCCGACCCAGTACGAGTTTAGAACTTCCAAATTCGGATAGTGTCGAGCAACACGCTCTTCGGCCATGCGTTGCGTGTTCTTGGCCATGGTGATTTTCTTGATACCGGCTTTGCTTGGCTTTCGCTTCATGTGGATTTTACCCTTGCGCAATCCACCCCGGCGGATGCGTGTGCGTATCAAAACAACGCCTTGCTTTGCTTTGTAGCCAAGGCGACGAGCCGCATCGATTCGTGTGGGTCGGTCAATCTTGCAATTCACCGGTTCACGGCGCCATTGAGCCATACGGGTCTGGCGGAACATGTGAGGCGTTGCCTCTTTTGGTTGCTTCCAGGTTTCACGAACATGTTGATACAATCCCCGAGTCATAATGAGCACCTACGCTTCTCAGCATCCTGCCGACTTAACTCCCCTTTATGAGCCTGCCCACGCGACTTGAGTGCCTCATTCCCAACGAAAATGATAGACAAAAGGGTTCGCTCTACAGATATTCATTCGATTGGGAGTTCTTCGGCTTGGATTCCTCGCCATCCACCCCACAGAGAAAAGACGTTGCTGTAGCCCATTTCTTGGAGAGATTTCGCCGCAATAGCGCTGCGAAAACCGCCTCCACAATACAGAACGATTCGCGCTTCATCATCGAACTTGTGCTTTTCTATATCGCGTTCAAGTACCCCCTTGCCGATATGAATCGAATCAACAAGATGGCCCGCCTCGTATTCATGCCGCTCCCGCACATCCAGAACCACGAGTGGCGCTCCATCGGCGAGCATTCGTCGCAAATCGAGTGCCTCGCATTCGTTAATCTCGGAGCGAGCCGTGTCAACCAACTGCAAAAATTTGGGGCTGTGTGTTTTCGCCATACATGTCCCAGTGCGGATAGCCTCATGAGGACTGCGGCGCACGGAGATGCATGGCAGGGCAGATCACCGGGGCTGAGGCGGTTATTGCCGCCTTGGAAGCAGGGGACGATGTCGAGATGGTTCTGGTCGACAGAGACAAAGATACGCTCAGAATACGACGTCTGTGCGAAGAACGAGAAATTCCACTCGAAGAAGGTTCGACAAATGACCTGTGGAGAATGTCGGCCGATGGTCATGTCGACGCACTGGCACTCATCGGTAGGCCACCTCATGGAGATTTGTCCGACATCCTTGAGCGCGGTGGTACCGTTTGGTTTTTTGACGGGGTCACCTATTCAACAAACCTCGGATTTGCGATTCGAACCGCTGAAGTTTCAGGGGCTGATGCGGTTGTTCTCAATGTCAAAAAAACCCACGAAGAACGGCGAACAATCCGGCGCTCAAGTATGCGGGCAGACCGTTTCATTCCTGTGGTTTACAGTACCACTGAAGAGATTTTATCGGCAATCAAACAAACCGATTTCAGACTCATCTCGGTGGAAGATGTAGGGACACACGGCCCTTGGGATGAGGACCTGACAGGAAATGTCATGCTGGTTGTAGGGGCAGAAAAAGAAGGCATCAGTGCCGAAGTACTTGCGGCTTCACACGCATGTGTCTTGCTTCCTATGGATGGGTTTGTCCCCTCATACAACTGCAAGTTGCTGTAAGTGTTGTTGCTTTAGAGGCGTTACGTCAAAGGAATCTCGTTCAAAAATAAAAACCAGAACTGGTGACGAACCCTTTAAGTTGAGTCAACTGAGCATACGAACTGAGTTCGAATCGGTAGCGGGGTGAGTTGGATGAATGAAGTTTTGAAATCGCAGTTGCGAACCCACCTTTCCGAGATGGTTCTCCAAGCGATGCAGGTGAACCATGGCATGAAGCTGTTTTATCGTGCACACGCATCAAAAGAAAACGTCTGGGGACAACTGAATCTTAACCCTTCACTCACGTTTCAAGCAAAATTAGAACGGCTGTTTCCCAACCAGTTTCGGGTTGAGGCTGGGCTGCTCTCGTTTACCGAACAGTCCAATCATGAGAAGGCACTTCGAGAGCAAGAAAGAGCACGAAAACATCGATTGGAACTCCATATTGTCGAATCCCAAAATCAGGCTCGCCTTCATTTCAAGAACCATCGCTCCCCTACCGTACGAAACCAGCCGCTCCTACTCCCATTACGCAGGAAGTCGAGGGGCAAAAATTGCCCCACATGCGGCGTCAAAATGTCTTCACGCAAGGGACTTTTTGGCTTGACAATTGAACACATTGTCCCTGTCAGATTTGGAGGAAAAAATGCCTATGATGGTGAATTCCCACAGTGTGTGGGAATGTGTTGGCTATGTAATCAATCAAGAAATGAAGTGGTACGTGACCTCGGGATTGAAGCAAAAGGAAAAAGAAAGAAGATTTCAGACCAAGTCATACGTTTTCTCATTTCGCAAGTGCATGACAAGCATACTGAACTGAATGATTCAATGCTTGAAAGGTTTGACCAGCACTACCAACTCCTTGCATCTCAAGAAACCCCTGTCGGAGAGTACGACTTATGGGGTGACGGCGAGGGCTGGGTTGAGTACACTGTACCTGCGGTGGATGAACAAGCAGCGAGGACGCATGACAATCCTGAGCCAGCGTTTTTCGAACACCTCGACATGGAGCCAGTTCATCGTGATCTTGAACCTGAGGAAGCCATTAGACGCTTTGAGGATGAGTTGAAACAGGGTATTGCACATCAAAATCGAGTTGAGCGTTTGTACACTATGAAACGAGTAGGGACTCTGCTTGCTCGCCAGGGCGGCGAACCCTTGTTCCGAGACAAGATTGGCATGCCAAACGAGTCTCTCGAAGACATACTGTATACGCTCTTCCCGCAACAGTTCATTGTACAAACGAAAGGCAGGGTTCGCTACATACATGCGCTGCAGCGTGAGCGCAAACCCTTCTACGATTTTGAACGTGAGATTGCCGTGCCGAAACCCGAAAGCAAGCTACCTCTAAAGCAAGAAGAGAAACCAATCAGCGCACCATTACCCCCCCCGCTGCACGTACTCTATGTCCGAGACAGCGTTGGTGCCCTCTTCGAACACCAAAACCAATCTCGTCTTTCGCTTGAATCCATTGAGGGTGTTCTCGACCAACTTCGAAGAGATGACGGGGAAGATTGGGAGTCCTACACCGCCGCCTTTGAAATCGGTGGGACTCTACCGTTCGCAGAACAACTCGTCGGTGTTTTGAACGCGAGTGGATTCACATGCCACACTGTGAACGAGAATGGAACTTTCTTTGTTCAGTTTTCTCTGCCGCACAGTTTTACTGCGTCTCACGATACTTGAGCCCAAAAATCATCAATTTCAGCGGTATCTGTCATCGGGCCAATGTGGCGTTCAATCATGACCCCGTCACTGTCGACGAGAATGAGGGTCGGCGTGTTGCTAATTTTCAAAGTTGAAGAGAGTTCTGCATTCATCGAGAAAGGTGTATCAACCGTGCTACCTTCCTTGCTCTCATTCACTTGCTGGTGCCAATCGGAGAGTTTTGAGGCGTCGGATGCTTCGGTTGAGATGATGATATAGGTGTGTTCTGAAAGGTGATTGTCTACTGCATGAATTGTTGGCCGGCATTGACTGCACCATGAGGCTGAAAAATGCAAAATGTATGGTGTTCCGAGTAAATTCTCGGAAGAATAGGTCATTTCGTCGTCTGCAACGACTGAAAATGCTGGTATGATGTCAGCATCCGCTTCTTCACCACCTCCAACGCACCCCGGGGTGAGGGTGAGCAGAAGTAACAGGGCAGAGAGACATATTGAACTCAACTTCATACATCGCCGAAGAAGATGAACCACTTCATTCTTGTGTATTCGGGCCAATTCATCAGTGGCTTTGATAAATGCCATGTTTGAGTTCGGAGCGTGCGAAGCCGAATCATGATCTCAACACTGCTGGTCTGGGCGGTTGTATTCCTTCTCAGTGTGAGCGGTGTAGGCCTTGAACAGGGCAGCCTTGAACAGACGAACGTATGGTTTGTCGATTCGGATAATGACGGTTATGATGATACGGATGCATGCCCAGAGGTGAACGGGAATTCAACCGTTGACAGGTATGGCTGCATCGATTCGGACGGTGACGGATATTCCGACGCCGATGTCAATTGGACGCTCGCTGATGGTGCAGACGCCTTTCCACTCCGTAGCGATGCGTGGAGTGACCAAGACGGGGACAACTTTGCAGACCAAGTGAATCTGAATATAACGGATGACTGCCCGCTCAAATACGGCAAAAGTCGAGAAATTTTGTTTGGTTGTTCAGACATGGACCTCGACTGGATTCCAGATGTTCTCGATACGGATATCGACGGCGACGGAATCTCGAACGAAATGGAAGTGGCCGCATCTCAAGTTTTGACCTACTATGACCCAATGGACCCCAACTCGGTTCCCGAGGATTCAGACTTCGATACGCTTCCCGACGCCATCGATGATGACGATGATAACGATGGATGGCCAGATATTGTTGAGCAAGACCGAGGTTCAGACCCTCTCGATGTTGAGGATACCCCGTTCAACATGTATTTTGGATTTGGAACGGGCTTCTTCTACCTTGGTGGCTTCCAATTCACTTCGTCCTACGACGCTGAAGCCGTCGAGATTTCCGTTTCTGGCGTCATCGAAATAATAACGGAAGAACTGGTTATTCCGCTCCTTCTTATTCCGCTGTACCTCTATTTCTTCCTGTCAAGAAAAAGAAGATTTGAAGCATTGCGAAACGGGATTCGAGATACAACCGACAGCAAGGAATTGTATATCCTCGAAAAACAAGTGAACGCTCTGGTTGAAGCGAAGAAAATCAAAACCCTTCACGGACTGATTCTTAGAAACACAATCGAAGAACAAGAATCAAGCAGCCGGCGCCCAAACACTGAAATCGAACTCGCTGAGGAAAAATAAACTTCACCAAGCGTTGCGTACTGCATGGATCTTCGCCTTTGAACGAAGAGAGGATTGACGGACCCCCGGAGAAGAATCCTGCAACCCGAGTTCAAGGTACTTGAGGGCAGATTCAGAACCAGTTTCTCCTAAGTAATCAGCAGCGTTTCTGCGGACATAAATCGATTTGAAGGCTAACAAATAGTTTCCAATCGCTTCAATAGCAGATTCGCACCCAATGTTCGCCATGGTCGAGATGCCTCGCACAATGATTGTGTTGCGTTGACCCTTGAGCAGATGGGTGATGTATGGTACGGGAGAAAACCCGGTTGTACTGCGCAAAGCCGCCAACAAGGCTTGGTGGAGTTGAGGTCGCTCGTAATAGGAAGGAA
>JAKMGM010000037.1 GCA_022424925.1 Candidatus Poseidoniaceae archaeon
TGACATCATAGAGTCCTGCACAGGGGTGTTTTGATAGGGTGGTGATGCTTGCAGCAACCATGAGCGAACCGTGGCGAATTGTTGTAGCCAAACCGGGTTTAGATGGCCATGACCGAGGTGCTAAAGTTGTTGCACGAGCTTTGCGTGACGCTGGTAATGAAGTAATTTACACGGGTCTACGCCGGAGTGCTCAACAAATTGTTGACACAGTTCGTGATGAAGACGCTCGCTTTCTTGGCCTCTCTTCGCTTTCTGGTGCGCACCAGCATCTCTTCCCCAGAGTGTGCGACCTCCTCAAACAGGAAGGATTGAACGACGTCATTGTATTCGGTGGCGGTATTATTCCAGTGGATGACCGAGAGGCCTTGTTTGCTTGCGGTATACGTGCCATTTTCGGACCGGGAACTCCGACATCAGAAATATTACAGTTCATCGAAGAGGCAGTCCAAGTTGAGAACTCCGGTGTTGGGGAGAGCAGTGACTGGTATTGGACTTCAACGGCATGAGGTATGCTCATGTCGACGCAATTTCTAACTGATGCTAAAAACGGTGACCGGCGTTCACTAGCACGGACGTTGAGTGCAATCGAGAACAGGTCGATTCAACTTGAACAAGCCCTCGATATTCTCGGGCCAGTTCCGGATTCTGCCGATGATGGATGGCAAACACTTGCGATTACTGGTGCACCCGGTGTCGGAAAATCGTGTCTTTTAGACGGCCTTCTTACCGCATGGGCCAAGAAAGGGCTGCGCATTGCGGTGCTTGCCGTCGACCCTTCTTCGCCTCGGACAGGCGGTGCGCTGCTCGGAGACCGTGTACGAATGACGGTGGTGGACGATAAAGAACTGAACGACCGAATCTACTTCCGGTCTGTAGCGACTCGAAAAGCGTCAGGAAGCGTCCCAGTTATCGTGGAAGACATGACCAAGATACTCCTTGCGCTCGGGTGGCAAAAAGTAGTCATAGAAACGGTTGGTGCGGGCCAATCGGAAGTGCGCTGTGCTGCTTTGGCAGACCGAATTGTTGTTGTTGAAGGTCCTGCCCGTGGCGACGGTGTACAAGCTGAAAAAGCGGGACTTCTGGAGCTTGCTGATGCGGTTCTGGTGAATAAATCAGACCTTCCAGGTGCTGAATTGCATGCAAATGAGATTCGGGAGTCGTTTGAACTGGGTATCGGCTCTACGCCACCAGTTGAACTTACTTCGGCTCTCCATGGAACTGGCGTTGAACATGCGGCATCCGTTCTGCTCGACCTGCCCTCAAGTGGGCGCTCGGTGCGCGCACGATGGCGTGAACGCTTGCTGGCGTTTCATGAGCGGAAGATTTTGGAATCTCCAAAACTTGACGAATTACTCCAACAACTGGCGAAGGGTTCAATTCATTTGGATGAAGCCATGCGTCTCATAGGCGGATTTTCAAATGAGTGAACAAGTCGAATTGACAAATCCGATTGAATTATCCGTTGGCGGACTGCGCGGCCACCTCTTTCGTCGAGCCATTCATTTGGGGATGTCGTTTTTGCCACTCATCTATTTTGAGTACGGTCGCGCTCGTGCAAGCGATGTTGGATTATCACTGCCTCAATTTGTCTCTGCGGTTGTGTTCATCTTGTTTGCAGCAGAGAGTATTCGCCTCAAATTTGGCCTTACCATTTACGGGCAACGTGAATATGAAGCACACCAAATTTCCGCACTGGGTTGGGGTGCTTTCGGCATTGGTTTGGTGTTTCTTCTTGCACCAACCAAGGAATATATCTGGCCGTTGATTCTCTCGTTATCATTAGGTGACCCTTTCCTTGGTGAAATGCGTCGGCTAGGTTTGGAAACGCGAAACGTAATCATTTCATCGACTGCGTTTTTATTTCTCGTGTGGGTCGCATGCTGGCATTTCGTTCAGACCCCGTTTTGGTTGGCATTCCTGTTCGCACCCTTGTGTGTTGCCTCAGAATGGCCTAGGTTACGATACATCGACGATAATGCCACGATGGTCTTGATTCCCCTCGGGATGATTCTCCTCTTGGAACCGTTCCTCGGGCTGTTGTAAGCCGAATTCGTAAATGAGTCTTCCATATATTCAAATGATGCTTCATGCTGGCGAGGATAAGTGATGAGAATGAGTGAAGAGACCAAGGGTTCCGAGCCTCCACAGATAACCTACTTTGTCGTGTTTTCTCTCGCCATTATTTTCCTCGCCATCTCGATGGTACGGTATCCATTGTGGGGACTTTGACGAACAACGATTGAAAAGCCCTTTCTCTTAGGTTCAACCATGTGTGGCATCGGAGGAATGTTCGGTCAACCCGACCAATCCGTTCTCCAACGGATGAACGCACTTCTTGAACATCGAGGTCCGGACGGTAACGATGTTTGGGGTGACGAATCGATTGCCCTTGGGCACACCCGATTAGCCATTGTCGACTTGGTTGGTAGTCCTCAGCCGTTGTTTGGCTCAAGTGGAGAGGTACTTATCGTGAACGGCGAGATTTACAATCATCGTGCACTTCGAAACAATCATGCCAACTATCCATGGAATACTCGGGGTGATTCTGAATCAATACTCGCTTTGCACCATGCTGCAAAAAAGCAATCGTCGATGAACCTCTCTGCTCGTGAGCATGCCAAATGGCTAAAACATCTCAACGGCATGTATGCTATCGCCTTGTGGGATGCTGACTCGAAGCAACTTCTACTTGCACGCGACCCGCTTGGTATCAAACCGCTCGTTCGAACCCAAGTTGAGGGCTCTTTGCTCTTTGCCAGTGAAGCCAAAGCATTCCGTGCTCATGAATCGTATGTTCCAGCCATCGATGAATTGGCTCTCGTCGCCCGATTGGCGTGGGAGTATCCACTTGACGGTACGACACTCTTCAAGGACGTTGTACAAGTCCGTCCGGGCACTGTTGAAGTATGGAGTCTTGATGAACATGGTCGTCCTTTCCTTAAAGATACAGCTGTTATCGAACAACAGCGTGTACACCCCGCGCCTTCGTGGGACCCTGCACATGATTCCAGCGCCTTACTGGAAAGTTTTGTTGCAGGTGTATCGGAACGCCTAATGGCAGATGTGCCGGTGGGAATCGTTCTTTCCGGAGGTCTTGATTCATCGTTGGTTGCTGCAGTTGCTCATGAGGCGGCAGAACGAGCACAGCAGCCAGTACCGGCCTGTTGGACGGTTGCCGAAAGCGAAGAGAACCCAGATTGGATTGCAGCAGAAGAGGTCGCATCGTCATTTGATCTGCAGCACCATCAGCACATTTTGGATGCAGATTCATTTGAAACGAAGTTGCCGGATTTAGCATGGCATGGCGAAGACCTTGATGTCACGGTTTTGTTTTTCCAACCGCTTTTTGAAAAGATGTCAGAGCATGTCAAAGTCGGCTTATGTGGCCAAGGAGCGGACGAACTGCATGCGGGATACCCTCGCTATCGTGACTTGAAGCAACATGGTGAACTCATCGATGCACGGCTTGCTTCAATCGCACATCCTATGGCTCGCAAGATTGAGAACAAATCACTTCCAGTCGGAGAACACTGGTACCACAATGACCATACCGGTTCAAGCCATACATCCTCACTCGACGATTTTCTGCAGTTTGAACTTGACCACGGCCAACTTTCGAATTTCCAGCTTCGATTGGTTGACCGACATTCAATGGCGCATTCGCTTGAGGTTCGCGTTCCATTTCTTTCATCTTCGCATCGAGCAGCCAGTCACGCACTTCCAATGGATTGGCGTCTGCCAGCAGGAGGGGATGAAAAAGCGGCATTGAGAGCAGCAGCTGCACATACTGCTTTGCCTCGAAACATCGTCCATCGCCCCAAATTACCAGCAGGTCGAGCGACATCACCACGCCTTATCGACCGTTTGTTATCTGATTTTGAACCACAAGCCCAGGCCGTCATTGAGCGGTACCCGCTGCTGGCAGGTGCACTTCGTACGCAACATGAAATAGCACTGGGATTAGGGTTGTTTGAAGCAATGCATATCCACGGCGACGGTAGGAGTAAGCCTACCGGCTCGACATATGATTTGCTCAATGAGGTGATTGGATGACCGTTCTGCACGATTTAACCCCTCACTTGGAAGAGAAACGTGAACAGATTACCGAATGGATGAGTAAAAAGCGCAGTGAAATCCCCATTCCAATCTATGGTAGTGTCGACATTCGTGATGCTGGGTGGAAAATAGCCGTGGTCGACGCCAACCACTTCCCAGCCGGTTTCAATAACATCTCAGAGGAAGACAAGCCACCGTTGGCTCAACTCTTGCGCAATCATATCAACAGAGAGTACAACAATTGCCAATGGGTTCACCTGTACCCCGAATCTCACACGCGCAATAAAGGGTATGTTGAAAATATTTCAGCACTAAAAGAACTCCTTCTTCTTGGTGGATTTGATTGTACTGTTGGCTCGTTAGATTTTGACGACATTGGTCACCTTGAAGGATTGTCAAGTCCTCTCAAACTCGATTCAGTGACGACAGAGATGAACGGCGAGGATGAAGTCTTACTTGTGAATGGCCTGCGACCAGACTTGGTTCTGTTGAACAACGACCTTACAGAGGGCCTCATCACCGGTCTTACCAACCAAGTGGTTTCTCCGCCTCCGACTATGGGATGGCATCGACGTCGGAAATCGCAGCATTATGAGGTGTTGAAAGGTTATATCGAAGAGATCTCAGAAATTCTCGGTATTGATTCTTGGCATTTGATGCCGGAATGGTTTGTCTCAAAGGACAAATGTTTGGAAAAAGAATCCTGTCGTAAACGTTTGGCATCTGATGTCGATGAGTTTCTTCAGACGCTTCGCACAAAGTATGAATCGCTCGGCATTGAACGCGACCCTGTCGTATTTGTCAAGAATGACCGTGGAACATACGGGCTCGGCATCATGGCAGTTCGGAACGGTCATGAACTCCTTGAAATGTCAAACCGTAAAATGAAAAAGTTGACCTATTCGAAGGGCGGCGTAGACGTTGAAAATTTCTTGATTCAAGAAGGCATTCCGACGTCGCTTTTCGACGATTCAGATGCACCTGTAGAACCCGTCGTGTATTTGATTGATGGCCAAGCAAGTTCATGGTTCTATAGAATTAATTCGAAACGCTCTGACATTGATAATTTGAATTCACCAAGTGCCACTTTTGAATCCTTTTCAGAATCAGGCCGACGCTATGGAGAACATGCGTATGGGTGGCATGCATTGGTCGCTGAACTGTCGATGCTTGCCATGGGACAAGAACTGTTGATGTATGGCGAAGGTGAATGAACCCGCTCTTGCTAAGAGGAGAACCTCATCCGCAACCATGCACAGGGCATGGGTGTACATCGCAACCATTGCCATTGGTCTTTGGTTTTCAGCCACTTCTTGCAACGGTCTCATTCCTGACGACTATGCTGAATGGCCGGTCAATGTATGGTGCTGGGGGCTGTTTGCTTGGTACTACCGATCCGGTGACCGTAAACAACGAATTGAGATGCTAACAGTTGTTGCTTTCGCAACACCGATGGAGATTTTCTTCAGTGAAGTTTGGCTGATTTATGAATATCAGCGTGAGTTCATGCCATTGTTTGTTCCCGCAGGCCACTACTTTCTGTTTGACTTAGGACGTGTATTGGCTGACAAAATGAAAAGAGAGTGGGCCAGCATGTCTCTTGCACCACTCGTGCCTCTGGTTGTGTACGGTGCTTGGACGGGTGGTGACACATCTGCGGTATTGCTGCTTCTCCTTGTTTTCGCTTTCATTCGGTTTGGACCACAACCCCGTCTGTATGCAGCGATGGTTTGGGCCGCCTTAGCTATGGAGATACTCGGAACCTCGCTAGGGAATTGGACATGGGCGAACGAAGTGCCCTGGACGGGTCTAACTGCATGGAATCCTCCGCTATTGGTTGGTTCCTTCTACTGCTTAGGTGATGTTTTGGTTAACCTTGCTGTCGTCAAGTTTGAAGGGAAGGAGCATTTGGAGGTTAGTGCATGACCTCTTCCGACGAGTTGCGAAAGCGTCGAGAACAAGAGGCGATACGCATTCGAACATCTTTGAATCGGCTTCGAGGCGAGCAACGCGCCTCGATTAAAGGTGGGGAATCCACCGTTGCTTTTGTCGAAGAACGGCTCTGCATTGGTTGCGACCAATGCACTATTGTTTGCGATGATGATGCCATCGAGATGTACAAGGTGGCCATGGCAAGTCCTTTGATTCAGGTTGAGTCCAATCAGAAAGCGAAGATTTTACGCGATGACTGTACTGGGTGTAGGCTGTGTGTTCTTGCATGTCCAACAGATGCGATAACGATGATTGATAGATGAGGTGTAAACACATGTCGAAAAAAGGGAAAGATGACACAGCACAACGTTTTGGAGGAGAATTTGGTCCTTACCGTAAAGAAGGGACGCCCGGTGTCTCCTTGTCGACGTTCAAGACCTTGGTTTGGACCTCAAACATAGGCGGGCTGTTGCTTGTCGTTATCGCACTCGAGATGCTATTTGTTCGACAGATGTTTGGTTGGGGTCTCGCCTCGCTCATTCTCGGCGTCCTCATTGCTTTGTTTCCATCAAATTATGAAATCGTCGGCATGGAAGAGGGCGAATCCTCACCCTAGCGTGCGATGATTAAGGAGAGTTACACTCGCATTTCTGATTTACAGGACGGGCATTGAATCATTCCAGAGTATGTTCTTGGAACTTTGAGTGTTTCTTTGCAACTGGCGCACTGCAACTTGACTTTACCCACGTCAGTGTTTGCCTGACGTGCGAGTAACTTTTCAATTTGTTCCGGCCAGCCTGCTTTGAGTTGGGTCAAAAAAAGTGGTAAGCAGACAATAACGATACACATTGCCGAGCACATCAACGAAGTCATAACCATTTCATCACCCCAAGCGATAGAAACTGGATTCGGTTCGGAGCCGTGGAACCACACGCTTAAAATCGCAGAAAAGGAAAGAACTCCCAGTGTTATGTATGCACCGTTACGGTAGCCTTGGTACATGATTGCACCGCCAATGAGAAATCCTATGCCGATGATGAAAGCGATCGGGGCAAGCAACCACGATTCGTCAGAACCGAAGCCTATTGAAAAAATCAACGCCCAAAACAAACGGAAAAATGCGTATAAAACGACGAAAGACGCAATGGTTTTTGCCATTTCATTTTCTGATTTGACAGGGATATACTGCGTTGGTATAGCGTTCGTTCCATGTTGAGCATGATATCCTACTTGTGCTTGCCTTTGCGGCTGGCTTGTGCCAGTCTGTTCATCATTTTCCATCAATCGAATAATGACTTCATTTTTGTTACCTGATACACGAAGTCCTCGTTGACGGCACAATGTTTTGAGGTCAATGACAGTCATCTCATCGTAGTTCATGGATTACAATGAACACTGGTGTAGATATATATTGTTCCGGACAGTGTTCATGCTTCAACTTCTGTGATGGTTGAAACATCCACGGTTGCCTTGGCTTTCTTTGCTTCAACCTGACGAGCAAGGAATGATACGACATCGAGGATTTCGATGTCCTCGTAGCGCTCATCGCCTTCAAACTTGAGGCACTCAAAGTGTGATACACACTTCGGGCATGAAGTAAGCATGGTGTCTGCGCCAGTTGCTCGAATTTCTTCCATACGTGTGACACGCAGGGATCGAGCATTCTCGTTGCATGACATCATGCTCGAGACACCACAGCACATGGCGTCTTCGCCATGGTGTTCCATCTCAACGATTTCAACGCCTTCGACACCGGCAATGAGTTCACGAGGCTCTTCATAGATTCCCATTTGGCGACCCAATCTGCACGGGTCGTGGTAGGTAACCGTTGTCTCTTCCTCTGCTTTGAGATTCATGTCAAAGCCGTTTTCGATGAGGAATTCGGTTGTATGCATAACCTTCACGCCTTCGAGTTCGTAGTCACGTGCGAAGGTGCGGAAACATTCAGCACATGAGGACACCAACGTATCGATACCTGATTGCTCAATCTTCTTTTGATTGTAGGCTTTGAGCTTTTCAAACACCTCATCGAGACCTTGCCACTTCTGGTCATGGCCACAGCACTTGAGGAAGTCACGGCCGAGGTACGACACATCCATTTCCATTTCATCGAACAGGGTGAAGGCAGATGTGGTTGCATCTCCGAGGTTCATTTCGCCTTCGTTCACGTGAGAGAACACCATTTCTTGGTCGAGGTAATCGACACAACCAGGGTAATAGCCGATGTTTGATGTCAGTGGGTAGTCTTCAACAGCAACGAAGTCTTGGTCTGCTGCTTCTTCGGCTTCAGCAGCAAGAACTGCTTGGAGAACCGTGTGTGCAATTTCGGCTTGAGGTCCACCGACGATGAGTGAACGTCGAATATCCACATACGAATCGTAGTTGACTAATTGCGGGCAGGCGTTGGTGCATGCTGTACATGTCAAGCACGAGTACAACGGAACGCCGTCATCCTCATTGTTCCACGAGTTGTAAATGATGTTCAATTTGTCTCCACCGTTGAACAAACGAACAGGACAGGCATCGTCACACAAATCACAACCGTAACACTTGTTCATTTCAAATTCGTAGCCACGACCCATCGAGCGGAGAAGAACAAAGACCATTGCTCCAAAGGTTAAGCAAGGAATGAACATTGCATAGGTGAGTTTTGCGTCAAGTGCTTTTGGATTGGTATGGTATGTTGGGTTTTCAATTGCAGCGAAACTCGTTCCGCCTGCAGCCATATCAGCTGCGCTTGAGAGGTTGACTGTCGTTCCGGCAAGAGCCGCAGGGGCGCTTTGGTCCCATACCAAGAGTGGCTGGAAGCTGGCGATGTTGAACGCAGTCTCGGTTTGGATACTGTTGTTCAGGGCGAGAGCCCCGCTTACCACAACCGTGTATTCGTACGAATAGGTACCGACAGGAAGTTCAACGGTTGCACCAGCACAGTTGTCAAAAGAAGATACGACCTTGTCTTGAGCATTGGTAACGGTCAATGTCGTTGCGATCATTGTAGCGGTTGAAATATCGTTGATTTTTCGCTCAGATGACCGGAATTCACAGCTGAGATCGGTCGTTAGTGTTTCGATGCTTTCATGATGGCCGTCAGGGAACAGTGCAGTGTCCTCGGTGATGGTGAATGAGCCAGTATCTGTCCAACCATCTCCACCGTTGAACGTTGTGGTGCCAGCAGCAGCGTTGATGCCGTTCGCAGGGTCTTGGTGACCGTTTGCATCATTGAAGTCGATAATGATGTATCGAGCTGGCTGGTAAATCATCCAATCAAGCCAAGCTGTTGTAGGCACTATTTCGGTATCACTCCATCCACGTTCGTCTGTAAACTCGTTGGTTGCATGAACATGAACATCCGATGGTTGTGTACGCATGGCTTCCAGTTCTGGATAGTAATCATGTGTAAGACCCTTAATGGTCAGCAAACCGCCTTGGTCCCAAAAACCGTCGTCATAGGTGTCCCATGTCGCAACGGTTCCTGCGGTGGATACCAGCAAAGTGCCGATGAGAATCTGTTTGGCATGGCTTGGCTTGAAGCCTGCACCCCATGCTTTTACCATCATTCCACGAGCGAGGAAATAGAAACAAATCCAAGCAAGTACCCCCGTCATCACCCACGGTATTGTATTGAAGGCTTCAGCAACCCAAGGTTCACGTACACCGCACAAAAGGTCGCCGTGACTGTCAAGTTTACAATAATCTGAACGGTTTTTCTCGTACAATTCCAAGAAGATATTGATTGAGAACACTGAGATGAACCAAATGTGTGCCAAATAGACCGCACCGGCAGTTGCGAACCAAGGGTCTTCGACTGGGCGCTTCTCACGGCCACCGAGGAACGGTGGAAGTGCGAGGATGCTCACGGGGATGCCTGTGAGTGCAGCGCCCCACCATGCAGCGTTCCATGGGAACACGGGTTGACCTACAATCTCGCCAATGAATCCTGTTGGAACGGTGAACTGTGGCAGATATTCTCCCCATCGTAGGTATCCGTACGAGAACAGTACATACCAATCAGGGAACACGAAACCGGCCTGAGCATAGGGGTCAGCAGCGCCGTGAAGCGGTGGTGGGATAAGCCACGCATAGAACAGCAATACTGCAGCCATAAACGACAGCAAAATAGCGTCACGCAAGACCTCATGCGGCCAGAAGCCGTGCCCAGTACGAGTACGAGTACGCTTTCCAGCGACCTCTTGCAATTGCTCTTTTTCTTCCATGTAGGAAGAAGCAACACGTCCGAAATTCTCGATTAGTCCCATGGTTTTCCCTCAAATATCAATGCGGTTCTGCAATGCCTTGTACCCAGACAATGAATAAGTGAATAATAATCAGAGTTGTGACGATAACAGGCAGAATGAACACGTGAATGAAATACATTCGAGTCACGGTTCTGGCAGTCAGTGAAGATCCACTGAAC
>JAKMGM010000035.1 GCA_022424925.1 Candidatus Poseidoniaceae archaeon
ATGTTACACCAGCCACACATGTAACATCATGACCGTGCCGGT
This sequence comes from Candidatus Poseidoniaceae archaeon, assembly GCA_022424925.1. GTDB lineage: Archaea > Thermoplasmatota > Poseidoniia > Poseidoniales > Poseidoniaceae > MGIIa-L1. Next base: position 43 of record JAKMGM010000035.1, read on the forward strand.
GAAGGTCGTCAGCCAGAGCAAAACCAGTTGAACCTGAACTCGTATTTTGGACATACCGAATATCATCGATTGGTGATTGTGTTGAACCTAATGTGATGACGACATCCTTTCGATTCGGCTTTTGATGATTCATATGGTGTGCAAAACGGGCAACAATTTCCTCATGGTGAGGCGTTTTACGCTTTCCTTCTTCCTCGTTTCCCCAAACAACTTCAATGCCGTGCTTTCGAACTTCATTGACAATATCATCAGTAACGGGGTCTTTTGCCAAATCCATGTGCATACTCGGTACCATCATGACAGGACAGTCCCGACTCCGTGCGACACTGAGTGCCATCATGAGTGGGCCATGCTGCAACCCGTGAACGAAACTTGCCATTGTGTCGCGTGTTGCAGGCGCAACCAAGACGCCATCAACTTCGTTGAGTACATCCATGTTTCCATCCCAGTCGGTAATCACCTCACCCTGTGTCGCCCATTCAACAGCCAGTGGTGTGATGATACGCTGTGCTGAATGAGTGAGTGCTACCCGTACATCAGCTCCATGTCGACGTAATTCTCGTCCAAGCCGAACGGTGTCGACGGCGGCAATTCCACCCGAGACTCCGAGTAATACGGTGCGCCCAGCGAGGCTTTGCCCTCGCTGTTCAACATCGGTATCGCGTATCGCCATATGCGCTCCGAATACGGCATCCATCAAGACTTCTTCCATTGAAATGTGTCCGGATGGTCGAGCAATGATTCAAACGCAATGGGGCACTGGACACATTATGGCAGACCGTGGTGACGAGATGGTCGTTGCTGGAATGCGACCATACCAGATGGCCGACCAAACCAATCCCTATCTGCGGTTGCACCGCGGCGTCACGTTTGTTTTGTTCGTAGACGGTTTGGTTTTACTGTTCATCGGCTCGCAATTTGCACGTTATCTCCCCGCTCAACTCGAGAGTTTGACCGTTGGCGTTCTGGCCGCTTTCCTCATCGCTATTTGGTTTGGCTACCGTAGGCGCGCTAGCAGTGCCTACTGGCCTGGTGCAGCGGTGATTGGACTCGCTGGCGCTTTTTTCGGTATCAATGCCCTGATGTCGCTGTACGGTGTGTTGACGGGTGATATGAGTTATCTTCTGTGGATGTTTTTGTTCACCTGGGCCACCTTTGGTTCCGCTCGACGCTCTCTTTCGCATCTTCATCCCTCGTACAAGAACGCCTATTTTGGTCGTTCAGAATCATTCCAGAACATCGAAATGGCGCCAGGTGAGATGCTGGCAGCCTGTCCACATTGCATGGCGATTCTGGCCATTCGGCCAGATTTGCTCAACGCCAAGGATACATGCCCGTATTGCAGTCTTTCGCTTGTGAGTGAACACCTTGCATCGAAGCATGAAGAAGAGTGAACTCTGCTGTCGCATGCATTGTTCAAGTTGTGCAGATGAAGGTTTGAACTCAGATCAGTATGCTGTTGCCGTGATTACATACCGAATGATGTGGGGTCAATATCCATGTCGCCCTCTTTCATCATCTTGCGCATCTGCTTGTTGAGTTTCCTGTTGCCGCCCATTCCCTTCATCATCTTACGAGAACGGTTCCACTGGGCTATGAGTTCACGGACATCTTTTTCTCGAACACCGGCGCCTCGAGCAACACGACGTATTCGGTCGGCCTTGATTTTCGCAGGCTCGTTCTTTTCCCATGCAGTCATGCTATCCATAATGGTCCGGTAACGGTCAAGATTCCCCTGCATTGCTTCTTTCTGTCCTTTGGACATAGCACCCATTCCTCCAAGCATGTTGCCTGGCAGGAACGACATGAGTTTGTCAATCGTGCCAACCTTGGACATCATTTCCATTTGCTTATACATGTCGTTCAGTGTGAATCTTCCACTCATCAACCGTTGCGTGAGGCGCATGGCTTCTTCTTCATCCATGTCTTCGGGTGCTAAATCAATGAGACCCTGAATATCACCCATTCCCAGCAGACGAGAAATGAAACGGTCGGATTCGAATTTCTCCAAATCGGGGACATTCTCACCCGTACCGATGTGGACAATAGGAGCACCTGTGGCCGCTACTGCAGACAAAGCCCCACCACCCCGGGCGGTTCCGTCAAGTTTCGTTATGACAATGCCGGTCACACCGGCGAGCGTGTGGAACGAAGCAGCGACAGGACCTGCAGCCTGGCCTACCTGTGCATCGATAACCAACCAGCGCTCGCTCGCACGCGTGATGGATGAAATCTGTTCGAGCTCATCGACCAATTCTTGGTCGAGCTGGTGGCGGCCTGCCGTGTCAACAATCACTAAATCAGCTGCTGCACACGCAGCCAAACCGTTGCGAACAATGGTGGGGGCATCTTTGGTTTCTGGTTCACCGTACACCTGCACGCTTGAATCTTCAAGCAATTGAGAAAGTTGAGCGTACGCACCAGGACGGTGCACGTCCGCTTCGATAACAGCGACGCGCAATCCGTGTTTTTTACGGTACCACTCAGCGAGTTTAGCGGTCGTTGTTGTTTTTCCTTGACCGTACAATCCAACCAGCAGAAGTGTAGCGCCGTGCGGTTGGAATTGATGTGCAGGGCCAAGCATACGTACCAATTCTGTGTAGAGAATATTCATTGCGTGGGTTTGAAGGGTGAGACCTGGACGTGGCTCTTCTTCAAGGAGACGAGCTTCCAATTTCTCGACCAAGTCTTTGGTTTGGCGCACGTTAAAATCTGCCTCTTGGAGGGCTCTTCGAAGACTCCGAGTCATTTCACGAAGTTATTCTTCATCCAACTTACGCTTGTTCATCAGCAACCCGATTGAGCGAAAAATACCTCGCGAGAGGCCTTCGAGTGCCATGACTTTGCGTAGCGGCTATACCATTTCAACCCACCCATCGTTCACGATGAGTTTTCTATGTCAAAAAGGGGTATGTCGAGTCGAAGGACGTCGTTTTCCAGTTTCGCTTTGACTTGGCTGGCCTTAGTCGGTACCGAGGTTTCTACTACTCGCTCACGGCCGTTCAACCCGACAAAAAGAACGCCTTCGTTACTGCGTAGGGACAATTCATCGCGATTAATGCCGGGGTAGTGGAGATAAATCCGCTCGACATCATCATGAAATTCTCTCTTCATCCCTCGATGTATCGAATGTTCAAGCATAGAACCTACCGAGTGCGGTCCCAATTCATCACTGAGGGTTTGAACATCGCCATACAAACGCAGACCAACATTGCGCAGTTGTTCGAGTCCAACCACTTCATCATCCAAGAGTTCCATTGTCGCAATATCGACGCTTTCAAGTTGTGTACGCAATGATTCTATGCGTTCCAGTTCTGCTTGGCGCCGGTTTTTCAAAAAGGGGTGTTCAAATTCTGGAGTTACGCGGTTAACCAAACAGTTCGGAACCGGTAGTTTGTATTCCGACAGCGATTGATGGGCGCGGAGGGTCTCGTTAATGCCCATTCGTTCGGGAATCGTCACGAGTGTGAACGACGTCAAGTCCGGATTCGACAGGACCCTTCGCACATGCAACACGCGACGGCGAAAACGTTCAAGTTCCTCTTTCATAGATTCGCTTTCTTTTCGACCGAACAGCATTGAGCGCAGACCGCCGGAGACCCGCATCATGCGGATGATTTTATCCGACCAGTTTTCAATCAATTCAGGTAGCGAGAGGAAGCGTAGTGTGTGGCCAGTTGGTGCGGTGTCGAACACAATAACATCCCATGTAGGGTCTTCAACATGACGAAGCAGTTCATCAAATGCCAGCGCCTCATCAAGACCAGGTATCACCATGTCAGAGGTTTGCACCTCTGAACGCATGTCTTCCATTTCGTTCTTTGCGTTGGCATCGAGCATCATACTCAGGCCACCAAGGCCACCCATCCCACCTCCGGAACCCAAGCCGTTCATCATCTCGCCAAGTTTTGGTAACACCGAGGATATTTTCGATTCGGGGTCCATTTCAAGACCATACAGTCCATCGACACCTTCAATCGGTGTTGGCATTGAGCCAATTTCGACGCCAAGCGAGTCCGATGTAGAATGTGCAGGGTCGCTTGAAACAAGGAGAACGCGCAGTCCTGAGTCGGCAAGCCAAACTGCTGTTGCGGCGGAAGTTGTTGTCTTACCAACACCACCTTTACCACCAAACAAGAGCAAGCGTGCCATATCTCCTCCAACCTGTCACAGTCTTTGAATACGACCCTTCGCAAGTAAAGAGGCAACGACTTGATGAATGAAAACAAAACCCACAGGGTATGGCCTCGTTCTTGCTGTTCCAGTTGGCCAGCGTTTCCGCCCTAGTCGGTATGACTTTGGGTTGGCGGGGGGTCATGACCCGCTACTCGGGATTCTACGATCTTCCCACCGCTTGGAGTAACGTGTTTTGGGGAATTTTAGTCGGTGGTTTTTACGGTTCGATGACACATAATTTCATTTTGGTACCCTACCTTGAGCAGGCGCTCATCGACGAGCAGGCTGCTGTTGTCAACCCGCTTAACCTGTTGCTGCTGTGCCTTATGGCTTCTGTGGCCGTTCATCTCCTCCTCCGACGAGACCGTGTTCGAAAAGGCAGTTCGCAACCGACCAGCGGATGGGCACTTGGTCTGGCCATAGGAGGGATGCTGGCGATGGTTTTCATACTGTCTATCCTTCAATCGTTCACGCTCGACCTGAGCATGGTGATTTCCATCGTTTGCTTGGCACTGTTCGGGCCACGGTGTGAGGCATTGATTACTTCATTCCAGGGTCACCTCATGCTTCAAGGAAAACGCTGGGGTGCCGTTCTTCGAGGCACCTTTTGGAGATGCGCTTACGTGGTCATGTTCGCATTTGCTGTGGTGAACATTTCAGCGTGGGTATTCATCATTCCTGCAACACTTCTTTTCAACCGTTCATCAGAGTCTTGGATTTGGGATTCGATACCAAAGGAAGGCAAAAAGCGCCTGCGTAAAATTTGGGCGAGAAACGCCCGCGAAGCCCTTTCGAAATCAACCGGTCGCCCTTCTTCGGACATGGACGGCTTGAAGGAAGCCGAAGAATAAAAGTCAGTAGTTACTTACTCGTTGTATGTGCCTTTATTGTTCGTTATTTTTACGGACAGTGACAAATAAGCATTGCCGGGGTATTCCGCACACAAGCGTTATACAACGTCGGCCAAACCATCATCCATGGGTTCCTGCCCCTACTGTCAGAGTGTCACCTATGCCGGTGACACCATTTGCTACTCGTGTGGCAGGATTTTAGCGAATATTCGCTCGGACAAATTCGCCATGGAACAGCAATTCCACAGAGGCAGTCTTGATACGACCTACAAGATGACACGCAATCCTACAGCAGGTGGCGTGGTACAATCTCACACGGGTCGCACGGTCAACCTGATGAAGAACCGCCGAAACAAATCTCGGCACCTTGTCCTGTTGGTACTGGTCACTTTCTTTATGCTGGCACCACAGGTGCAGGAAAATGTGTTTGAGAAGTGGGCGCCAGGTTTGCGAGAATACGTGATGCTCTTGCCAGCTCCATACCACATCTACCCGAATGAGGCAACATTCACTGTTGCGAAAACTGTTGTTTTCACCAACAATCAGTTCGATGGATGGGCGTTTGAAGATGTCTTAATCCCGCTTGACATTCACTCGCTAACGGGTGAAAGTTCCGACTACCAATATACCAACGGAGAACCTGCCCGTTCGACTACTGCCTTGCAAGAAGTCCTTGGTTTGACACTGCTTTTCCAGTCTGGCAGCCAATCTGTGGACGATTTTGTAGCGATTCCCACCAATGGCTCCACTGTGTCGTACGAAAATCGAATCACCACTTCCAATGGTCACTCAGTATGGTGGCCTGAAGTTGATTCGACAGACAACCGGTCATGCCCTATTGCTCTATGTGTCAAGATGGAACTTGCACTTGCCCCCAACGAGATTGCTTCATACTCGTTCCAAGCGACGGTAAAAAGCACCTCATACTCGTGGTGGGATGGCACGCGGGTCGACACACGTATTGCAGGCATTTCAGATGGTATCAACATCGAAAACAGCGGAACCTTTGATGACATCGCCTTTCGTGGTGGGGGACAAAAATCGGACGATTTCACCCTGCCGCAATGGTACGACCGTGGTGCAAGTAACGGCATCAACCACGGATATGCCATAAATGCACAAAATGATTTGATTACACAAACTGCTTCGCTCATCAGCGCAAGTTTACCTGAGGGGCGCTCGAACAATGCGTACGCTTATTCTCGTGCCGTGTTCGATTACCTGCATGAGCACGTAACCTACGATAAGGAAGCACCAGACCCCGCTCGAAGCGGACCGGCGTGTCTTGAGGCAAAGACGGGTGACTGTGATGAGCAAACCAATGCGTTTTTGTCGCTTCTAAGGGTCAAGAACATTCCTGGTTGGTATGTGTTCGGGGCTCTTACAGACGGTTTGAATTTTGAAGAATGGGAAGGACATGGTTGGGGCTATATTCTTCTTCCAATGAGCGAGTCGTGGTGCGCTTCAAAATCGATTGTTCTCGATTCATGTTTCGTTGAAGCCTCGGTCGACGTCGTCAACAACAAGTGGTTGCTTCACACACCAAATGCGTACATTTCATGGATCGAAGAACCCGACATGACGGGCGACTCACTTCGAGCGTACTACTCTCCTGGCCAGTATTCAAATGGAGTCGGTACGGACAGAACCCCACCGGTGTATTCTACAGTCGGTGATGTCGACACGAAGGGCGGAAAATATCAGGTTAAAATCCTCGAAGAGTGGCTAAGGTGATACTATGCGAATAATCATTGGTGGTGCGGGTCGGGTTGGAACTGACATGGCTCGAGCATTACGTGCTGAAGACATGGATGTTGTTTTGGTTGATTCGGACTCTCGTGCGGTTAAGAACGCACAGAATCTCGATGTACTGGTGATACATGGCGACCTCACAACCCGTGAGAAACTTCACGAAGCAGGGATTGGCGAGGCTTCAGTGTTTGTCGCAGCGACCAATTCGGATGAACGAAATCTACTTGCTTGTGCACTTGCGGAACACGCACACTATGAAGTTGCAGGCCCAAAGGCCAAACCCCTTCTTTCGATTTGTCGAGTTCGAAACATGAATTACATCGAGGAACAAAATGCGGGGAACTTGCAGGAGTGGGCGAAGGTCAACCACGTAGTCAACCCGCTTGAGGGAGCGATTCGCCGTCTTCATTCTGGTCTCCGTTCCTCTGCTATCGAAGAGGTCGTTCCATTCGGCCATGATGCGTTTATCATCGAATTGGATGTAACTGAACACGCATCCCAGATCGTCTTCCAAAAACTTCGTGAAGCAACGCACAGAATCGAAGGAGGAATGCCGCTAATTGTGGGCTTGAAGCGTGATGGTGAGAAGAGCCTCGTACCGGATGGCGATTACATGCTCATGCCGAACGACCGAATCGCAGTTGCGACAACAGGTTTGTCGAGTTTCAACCGTATCCTGAACATCTTTGGTCATGAGGCGACAGATTTCCCAGCACAACCTCGCGTCGCCGTCATTGGGGCGAACAAAATCGGTCAGAAAATAGCAGACGATTGGCTTGAATCAGGGGCGACAGTGACGGTCATTGAACGAGACCTCCAGGTTGCAAACTCCCTTTCAGGTGCTGAAATCGGTTCAAATCCAAATCTTGAAGTCATCCATGGCGACCACCTCGACAGGGACATTTTAACGGAAATTGGAATTGCTGAGCATCACATTGCGATTGCAGCGCTTGAAGATGACCTTGCGAGTATTGCTGCTGCCTTACTTGCAAGTGACATGGGCGTCCAAAGAACGGGGCTCTTGTTGTATGATGCCGACCTCGTGAAAGTGACACAACGAATGGGAATCACTTTCGCTGTAGACAGAAAGCGAGTAGCCGTTGATAACATGCTGGCTCAAATTCACACCAAAACGGCAGGTGGGTATGCTATTCTTTCAAACATTCCAAACATCATCGGCGTCAGTATGGTGGTGACCGATGATTCTGGTGTTGTCGGAAAGCGTATCTCCGAGGCATCGTTCTCGGAATGGATGCGTATTGCTTTCATACAACGTCAAAACACGAACGGTACTTGGGAATCACTCCGCCCCTCTCCGGACAAAACCTTGCTTGAAGATGACCGATTGATTATCTTCTGCAGTCCTGATAGGGTTGTTGACCTCGAAAAGCGGTTCAAGGTGTAGTCATGCGATTTGATGTGCTAGCACTGATTCTGGGGTGGACGCTGATAGCGTTAACACTACCACTGGTTTTCTGCGGCTTGTTGACGGTATGGCTTGATGACTGGCAAATGGCTGTCTACGCTTTTGCCATCCCCTCATTGCTCTCTCCGCTTATTGGAACCCTCATGCTGAGTTTGGGCACGCGTACCGATACAGCCGAACGGCTCAGAGACCGGGAAGCATTCGCCGCTGTCGCATTGGTATGGCCTATTGCCGTGTTCATTGGCGCCTTACCTTTTTGGCTCGGAGGAATGTTTGTCGGACCATTCACTGCTGATGCGGCGCTGATTGATATTGCACGAGGTGCTGTCAATGCCTGGTTTGAATCGATGTCAGGGTTCACGACGACTGGAGCTACTGTCATCTCGCACAACATGAGCCCAAACTGTATTCCGGGAACGACACCCGACTGCATCAATGCACAAGCCAGAGGCTTGCTGATTTGGAGGTCACTGACCCAATGGTTCGGTGGAATGGGTATCATTATGCTCGGGATGATGATTCTCTCGCGAGTTATAGGCGGTGGAATGGCGCTCGCCCGTGCTGAACTCACTGGCCCGTCGCTCTCGAGGTTGCGACCGAAACTCAAACAAACAGCATTTGCTCTTTGGGGTTTGTATCTTTCATTGACATTCATTGAGTTCTGCCTGCTGTATTTCACGGGGGCTATGGACGTGTTTGATTCGGTTAACCACGCTCTCACTACCATGCCGTCTGGAGGATTTTCAACTCGCGACGCAAGTATTGGTTACTATGATTCTGTTTTAGTCGAATCAATCATCATTCTGTTCATGTTCTTGGCAGGTGTGAACTTCACGCTCTTGTGGTTCATCCGAGATGGTGATTTCAATCGCGCCTTTGGTGATGAAGAATTCCGCAATTATGTCGCTTATGTTGCGGTCGCTGTATCGGCAATTGCAATCGCTCTCCTTGCATCGGGGTTCACGCTCGAACATTCCTTACGAAATTCAATGTTCCAAGTCATGTCATTTGCAACATCCACTGGTTACACTTCAACGGACTACATGGATGATTCATGGCCGTTGGTAACCCACCTCATCTTGTTCATCCTCATGGTGGTAGGTGCGAGTGCTGGGTCGACCAGCGGAGGACTGAAGCTGTTGCGAGTCACCCTTGCGTTCAAGGTTGCAATGCGTGAATTGGTTCGTATTGCCCAGCCGCGAAAAATCGAACAAATACGACTGAATGGGAAAGTGGTCGAACAAAACCAACTGGGTCTCATCGTTGGTATGCTCTTTGTCTGGGTAGGTTTGTTTTTCATTTCCAGCCTCATTCTCGCTATTTTCATGCCGCATGATTCGTTTGAAAGCGTCACAATGGTTGTGGCTTCCTCGCTCGGAAATACCGGGCCAACACTCGGCGATTTTGGTCCATCCAACACCTGGGAGAGCATGAATTCAGGCGCACTGGTCATCACATCAATTCTCATGTGGTTCGGACGACTTGAACTGCTTACTGCTGTCATTTTGATTCATCCTCGAACATGGCGAAGAGAAAAGAGAGTTCACTCAGACCGCTCGGCAATCGCCCTCTTCCGACGTTTGATAGAGGAGCGAGATGATCGAACGAAGGACGATTAGAACAACTTCATCTGTCCTGGTGGGCTGTCCGGCTCATCGTCCTTTTTGTCCTCTGTCTCCTTCTCGGGGACCGGAATATCTGCTTCTCGTGGAACTTCTTCAGGCAGCGGTTCAAACGTACGTTCAAGCAATGATTGCTCGTATGCTTCATCGTACTCTTGCATCAATTTCTTAGTGGCGCGTCGAGAAAGCGGCAGCCCTGCAAGCGATGCATGTTCTTCACTGGTGAATCCAAATTTCATGGAAAGCAAAAAATCCTGTGAATCTCCAAGGGTTGGGGAATCTTTCAACAAAGACGACAGCAAAGGCAGAATTTCTTCACGGAGTGCGGCAGAACTCATGCCGGTTTGTTCCCCAAGACGCTGAAGAATTGAAGGACGAGTGCGGGTTGAACTCCTTCGTAGGAAGTTGGGGTACGATGGATAAATCCTCGAATCAAAAGGGATGGTGTTTGTCACCGATGCTGAAAGGCTGGCGAGGTGACTGCTCCAGTACCACGAGCGATGCGCCGTACTTCGGTACTGGCCCATGAACATCTTTGAAGCAACAGAAAGGCTTTGATTTCCACGATGAACAAATTGTGATTTTGGGAACAGGGAGGCATTATTCCAGTGAACCCAGTTGATCATGTCCGGCGGTGATTTTTCTATAGAACGGCCAATCTTGACTGCATTTTCGGCAAGTGTTGCGCGATATAATTTATCCAAGCCAGGGAATACACCTTCGGATGTATCGCGTCGCCCGGCGTACGCCTGACTTTCAACCATTTCTTTGGTGATCAGACCTTCTGCACTCGTGGAGAGAACTTGCAAGTCGCGCACAAGGGCCCGCAAATCGCCTGGGTTCGCTGAGACCAATGCTTCGATCGCTGCATCATCGAATTCCAATTGCTCTTCTCGCAGTACGCGCCGAGCAATACGTCGTAATGCTTCGTTGCTTGCACGGTCAAAGGTAATGGTCTGAAGGAACCGTGTGAATCGGTCCCTCGTAGAGCTCCATGTTGAACCGCTTCCCCATAGCCCCATGATCTCATTGCAGGCTAGGATAACAGGTTGTCGGGTTTCCGCCAGCATACTCAGCAACTCCGCTTTTCCACCCGAGTCGCCTTTGAGCGATACAGGATTTCCTTTCGAGTCCTCGCCTTGCATGGCGTTATCGATTCGGTCTTGGCTCACTTTACGCAGACCACCTGAAAGATGGTCGACTTCGTCGAGCAGTACCAGCGTTCGCTGCTTTTTCGCTTCTGGGTTGTGGAACAGCGAACGATGTGTTGAACCATGCGTCGCTACTTTACGAATTGCAGCGGCGTTACGGGCATCCGATGCATTGAGTTCAATGACGTTCCACCCCATATCCTGAGCAATCGCTCGAGCAACAGATGTTTTCCCCACCCCGGGGGGTCCTACCAAGAGCAGTGCCTTTTTTCGCGGCGTACCGTTTTGCCATTCATCGAGCCAAGCTCTTATTTTTCGCCGCTGGACTTCATTTCCTTCGAGTTGACGCTCGGATGTGGGCCGGTGGCGTTCTGTCCAATCGCTCACCTCAGCCATAGTGGATGTTTCTTCCGAGGGTTCTTCAACCTTCACAGATGTATCGCTCATTGGCTCGCTTTTTTGGCTTAAATTTCATCGATATGGATACGATGTTGCTCACCTGTATCGCGCATACGAACGGTAACTGTTTGGTCTTCAAGTGACTGATGATCGACAGTAATGCAACGTGGCACTCCGATTTCGTCAGCCCGAGCATACCGACGACCAATAGAACCGCTTGAATCGTACATCGAAACAGTGGCAGCTTTCATGCAGAGTTTTGCATGAATTGATTGCGCCATTTCGCCCATTCCATCCTTCTCGAACAGCGGGAATACACAGTAATCGACCGGTGCGATACGCTCATTCAAACGGAGCGTCGTATAGATTTCATCTTCTTTTCCAGATTCATCATAGGCATGGTCCAATATGTGCCAAATAATCCGGTCGATTCCAAATGCAGGTTCAACGACATGGGGAATGTACCATTCACCTGAAACCGTTTCAGTGCGTTGAACTCTTTTCACATGTTCGGCCTCGACAACCACCTGCTCACCCGATTCGAGGTGCAGTGTTTGCGGGAATTGTTCATCAGCAGAGAGTTGTTCGACAGCCGCTTTAACCGCTCCTGCGAGTGCACGGAATGCAGGACCTGCCTTCGAACCGTCCGTGGTCCAACCGTCAATTTCGATGACGTGGGGCTCGTCAAACTCTCGTCGCGCTCGGAGCGTTTTTCCCGTGGCTTTTTCGTGTGCTTCAAGGTCATAGCAGCCTCTATGGGCGATTCCAACGCATTCGACCCAGCCATATGAACCGTGGATTTCAGCGTCCCAGCAATCTGAGGCATAGTGAGCCATTTCATCCGCTTCATGCTGACGGAATCGGAGTCGTTGATGGTCAATTCCTACCTTCGTGAGAAAATCAAACGTTTTCGCCATGAAGAAACCAACCGTTTCGTGACGGATGATGTTGGCCTCAATAGCCTCCTTGAAGGTCATACGCAACTCGCCTTTTTGGTCAGCTACCAAGGAAATCGCCTGTCCGTCCCAGGGTGAGAAATCGTGCTGTGATGTTTCATGAGGATTAACAAAATATTCCAACTCAGCCATGTTGAACTCTCGCAAACGAATCATACCTTGGCGAGGGGATATTTCGTTACGGTAGCCCTTTCCAATTTGTACCGCCCCGAACGGTAACCGTTCGCGGTTGTGCCTGTACAGTGCGGGAAAAGATGTGAACATGCCTTGTGCCGTTTCCGGTCGCATAAACCCTGGCCGTCCAGATGCACCAGCACCAATCGTCGTGTCAAACATGAGGTTTTGAGCGACAACCGGACTCCACGATGTAGCCCCGCACGATGGACAAGGTGGCTGAGACTGATTGAGAAGCGCTTGTAATTCATCCTTCTGCAATGCATCAGGGTTTGTATGGTATGATTCAAGAAGTGTGTCTGCTCGGCTTGCCTCGTCGCAAGCAGTGCAGGTGGTCATGAAATCTGAAAACTCACCGACGTGGCCGGAGGCTTCGAGGACGGCGTACGGTGTGACGGTTGGACATGACAATTCAACGATGTTACCCATGGAAAGCCAGTGGTCGAGCCATGTTTGGTTGACTCGATTTCGCAAACGTCCACCGACCGGACCAAAATCATAGAATCCCTTGGCACCACCGTGAATCTCAAAAGCAGGTAGTACAATTCCTCTGCGTTTGAGCATCCCAGACATTCGTTCCAATCGAGCAGTATCGGCATCCGTCATTGTCACACCTCATCACCGGTAGGAGAACTGGCCTTTCAACCTCACCGTTGCTCAAGGTGATTTATCGTCAAGCGTAGCGTTAAGAAGAACCGCCACGAGTGTATGCCATGGGCCAATCGATGGTAGCCATCACCGAACCCGATTGTACGGGCTGTGATTTGTGCATAACCCATTGTCCGTTTGAAGCCCTACTTCCGCTTGCAGCGAACCCTGCGAACCGGACACACTCGAAGCGACCGGTTGTTGTCGTTGCATCACAATGTGTGGGTTGTCTTTCGTGCATTGGCTCGTGCCCCACCGGTGCTTTGCATGAGGTGCAAACGCCACTCGATGCATCGCAGTCGCCTCTTTTACTGATGCCAAAACCACCGGTGACTGAGACGGTGAACCGTTGGAAAAAAGGCGGCGTTAAGTGGGCTTGACGCACGATTCTTTTTGCATAGTTTTCCGTTACCTTGATTTACTTCTTACACCCGAGTCCGTCCATTGGGACGGGGAATAAAAAATGGCAGATATACAGTATCTTGTGAATCCTCTCGAAACCGAGGATTTACTCGAGTTGTTATGCCCTCCTGTTCGGAATTGGTTCAAAGATAAGTTCCCCGACTTCACCGAGCCACAAAAACTCGCGATTCCAGCGATTATGAAGCAAGAGCATCTCTTGCTCTGCTCTCCGACGGGTTCAGGTAAAACCCTTACAGCCTTTCTCTCAATCATTGACCAATTGGTTCGAAGAGCGTTGGATAACAAACTCGACAAGCGGGTGTATTGCGTCTACATTTCACCAATCAAAGCGTTGGCGAACGATATCGAACGCAACTTGATTGGACCGCTCACCGAAATTTCTGAATCCTATCTCCCGAGCCGTGCGCAAGAGATTCGTGTAGGACTTCGTACCGGTGACACACCGCAATCCGAGCGTCAAAAGATGTTGAGAAATCCTCCTCACATCCTCATCACTACACCTGAAAGCCTTGCTATTGCTATCACATCGCCAAGATTTCAACCGATTGTGAGCGAAGTTGAATACATGATCGTTGACGAACTTCACTCTCTTGTTCCGACAAAGCGCGGCGTACATCTGGCATTAACGCTCTCGTATCTTGACACTTTGCTCAACCGTCCAGTTCAGCGAATCGGCATCTCAGCGACCATGGAGCCATTGGAAACAGTAGCGGAATATCTTGTCTCAAGCGATGACAGCGAAACTCGGGGTGGTAATACTCGCGTGTGCATCGCTAAAATTTCCGGTTCTCGGGAATTGGATTTGGACATTCTGATTACCGACCCAAAGTTCAGCGACCTTTCAGTCCTCAAAATTTTTGACAAAAATGTAGAGGCCATCGCCGACCTCATTGCAGCACACACAACGACGCTGGTGTTTGCCAATACGAGAAAAATGACTGAAAACATCGTTTTGAAACTTCGACCGTATTTGGGTGACTTAGTCGCTGGGCACCACGGTTCAATGGATAAGAAAATTCGTCTTGATGTCGAGAAACAACTCAAACACGGTCACCTACGAGCCGTAGTCACCTCTTCTTCACTTGAAATGGGTATCGACATCGGTTCTGTTGACTTGGTATTGCAAATTGGAAGTCCCGGTGATATTGCTACTGCACTCCAACGGATTGGACGTGCAGGTCACCATGTTGGTGGTATTCCAAGAGCCCGATTCTTACCGTCAAGCGTCGATGATTTGATTGAACTGGCTGCTTTACAAGCAGCCATTCAAACCGGTGACATGGATCGTCTTGATTTTCCAGAAAATTGCCTCGATGTCGTGGCTCAGTTCATGATTGGCCTTGTCATCATCAATGAACTTGACATTGATGAGGCCTACGAAGTCATTGTCAATGCATGGTCGTATCGCAACTTCGCATATGACGATTTCATCGAAGTTCTGGATATGCTTGAAGAAGAACGACGGGTTTGGGTTGACTGGGAAGAAAACCTGTACGGAAAGCGAGGGTATTCCCGAATGATTTACTACACGAACATCGGAACGATTGCTCCGGACAACTCCTATCTTGTGTTCAATGCCGAGGGTTCGATTCTCGGACAACTGTCCGGTTCCTTCGTCTCAAACCTGCGCGGCGGCGATGTCATTTTGCTTGGAGGCTCAACCTATCGGGTAACCAACATCCAAGGAACACGAGTGAACGTTGCATCCGTGACCGGCCACCGCCCTACCGTTCCTTCATGGTCTGGAGAGGCACGTTCGCGTTCACGTGAACTCTCAAACGCTCTCCTGTCCCTGATTGGGCATTGTATCGTTGCCCTTCGACGTGAACGAGACCCGAGAATCCTACTTCGAGATGCCTACGGCCTTTCCGCAGATGTAGCAAACGCCATTGCCCGTCATCTCGAAGAGCACTCGATCGATTCATTCCAAGTGCCTGACCCGAACCGTATTCTTGTTGAGCAGGTCATATCTGGTGGCCATCCAACATACATGATTACCACGTGTCGTGGTCGAGGTTTCAATACTGCATTGGGCTACTTTATGGCGGGTCTAGCGGAATCGAACAATATCTCGGTCATCGAACTTTCATTCGACGAGAATGGCTTACTCATTCGTACATCGGAAGAAGTTGACCCGGGCCAAATGTATCAAGCGTTCAGAAACAATGACCACATCGAGGTCATTGAACGTTACATCGTTAACACGCAGATTTTTGCAAAGCGTTTCCGTGAAGTATCGGGTCGTTCAATGATTATCCCCAAGCGAATAGGTGCTGAGGAAATAAGCCCCCAACAATTCCAACAGCGAGCAGATGCATTGTTGAACAAGCACCGCACTATCGATGATAGTTTGCTTATGCGCGAAGCCAAAAATGAAATCATGTTTGGCGACATCGACATGAAAAGTCTGCAACAATTCCTCAACCTGTGCGTATCGGGAGATGCTCGCATTGTGCACAACAAGGTCACCGTTCCATCCCGCTTGGGCATGTCGCTGTTCATGTCTGCATTCGAAGACCTCATGGCGATGAAAACCCGTGCCTTCCTGGTCAAAGACATCGACCCTGCAGTCTTACAACGCCTACTCGGGACTCGAAGTTTAGCGACTGAATTAACCGCTGAGCAACTTTCGAAGTTTTACTTGGATAAAGCTCCGATTCCAGAGAACGCCGAACAGTTGTTCATCCTGATGTCCCACGGAGGCGGTTTGGACTCTTCCTTCCAAAACCCATTGTATAACGAAAAACTGAAGGACGTCGAATTCGAACTGATTCGTGGATGGGTTGAAGAATTATGTCAGGCAGGTAAAATTACCAAGCTTGAGGGAACTGGGGCTGAGGAACTTGATGGGAAATGGTTCAGTTCATTTATGGCAGAAATACACGGCACGCTCGGTTGCTTATCGGTCAATGGTGGTAAAGACGTTGATGACCTGCGTGAACTTCATACCCGTGGCCTGTCCTATAGAATTGCGACTCAATTTGATGGGCGAGTTCCTACCAAGTGGGAGGAAAAACAGCTCGGTGACCCGCATGAAGCACTTCGAGTCAAAATCATCGAAATGCTCGGGAGTGAAGGTCCGCAAACCGGTGACCTTCTCAGTAAGAGATTGCCCTTCCCCCGTAAGATGGTTGATCGCATCCTCCTTGAATTGGAGACACGAAATGTTCTCTCGGTAGGTTTCTACAAGCAGACCGACGATGCTGAATACATTTTGAAAATCGACGAGCATCGCCTAATTGATGGCTCCGAGGCTGTTGTCGAGTACCGTTGGGTTCAAAACCTCGTTTTGGATAAAACCTTCAAACAGTATGAGGACGGGTTTGCAGCCTTTGATTCACATGTTTTGTTCCAAAAACAACAGGAATTGTTGTACCGTGTGAATGATTTCAGATTCAAAGATTGGCAAGACATGCAACTTGATTCAGATGTGATTATGGGTCGATTGTTGCACAACAGGATGGGATACACCACGAAGGAAACCATACCGATGCTGCTCGGACTCAAACCAGAACCGTGGATTGGTCCGATGGAGGAAGAGCTTCTTCGCAGAATCCCCATCGGAGAAAACGTAACACGTCAAGAAATCTTGGCTGATTTCCCCAAAGGAGACGAACATCGAGCCCTCCAGAGGGACATCAAATATGCAATGTCCAACCTTGAACGTCAGATGCTTGTTGTCAAACAGTTTGAGGATGTCACAGGCCGTCGTCGCCGGCTGTCACTGTTCCATCGCGTCCATGGCGTTTACCAAACAATGGACTTTGAGAGCTCGTTGGTTGACCTCATCCGTAGAATGGGGCCAGTGAAAGGAAGCACGCTACGGTTCTATGTATCGCGTTCGTTTGAGGACCTCACTGTCGCCTTGATGAACCTCGAGAAGGATGGTCGAATTGCCAAGGTCATGGCCTTAGTCCCCGATCCTGAGGCGTTCTATTGCATGCCAGATGAAGTCGAACTGCTGCAACGACCTCGTCGAGAAGACAGGACGATGCGAATTCTCACGCAATCTGACCCCTATGTTTCTCGTTTCATTTGGGAAGTTCGCAGTGTTCTCGACCGAGGTTGGTATTTGCCAGTGTTCAAGGGAATTGACCCAATTGGCAAAGTGCTGATGTTCAAGGTGAATGATTATCTTGTCATCAAAGACCTGCACGTTCCTACAGCTTATCTTGATGAGTTCTGCACTGCATTTGAACTGCTTCTTGAGAACCACGCTGACCAGTTGGTCGATGTTGCTGTGATGTCCAACTTCAACAGTGAGCCGGTATCGGACCTTGACGTAACCACACGAGAGGCATTGGAATCGATCGGCTTCAAAATGGCTGGTGAACGTATGATTCGCGGCGGTGTGGTTGATCCACAGCCGAGGGAAATTGCCGAAAGAGCACTGTTCTATCGCCATCATCTCCACCAAAAAACACGGCTCGAACACGAAAGTGCCGCCGTTCGAAAAGTTGACGAAATACGCGATGATTTTGCACTTCGCGGTCGCTGTGAATTGTACAGGGTCGATCTAAAGAGCATGGCGAGTGCAAATCGACTCCACCAAGGCGTAAACTTGCGTGGTCATCAAGTCTGGTCGACATACGAGCATTTTCAAAACCTCCTCGCCATACGTGGACAGGCTCCAGAAGATGAGTTGTGGGACATTATCGAATTTTTCAGCACCAATTCTGACCCGAATTTGTTCAAAGAACGTCATGCACTCTCGCAATCCGAATTTAGAAAACTTGTCCAACCACTCATACGAACCGGTCATATCGTCCAAGATTTCCGTGGTGGGTTCCGAACGGTGAAGTTGAATCAGAACCTCGACCGTGTAGAGTTACGACGCGAATACTTGAGGAATCTGGTCAAAGAATACCCAGTTATCACGCTCAAACAGTTGCTGCGCTTAGCAGGTACGCCTTTCAAACCGGAGGAAATAAAGTCAGTACTCACTTCGTTTGAAGAAGATGAAACGCTCATCAAAGGTTTCCTTATTGAAGACTTAGACCAAGTTTGCTGGGGACGGAAAGAACTCCTCGAGGAAGCCAGAGCAATCCCTCCAATCCGTGATTTCGTACTTCCACCAAGCGACCCCATTGCCCCATATTTTGCAGACATTTTGAAGGAAAGGTTTGGTTTTGGCTCAGCCTACTTGGTCTTCAAAAATGCTGAACCGGTTGCGGCTTTCAAGGCGAACACCCGTAACAATATCATTGATATCAAAGATTATGAAGGTTCGGAAAAGGCTTGGCGTATCGTCAAAGAGTTCGCTTGGGAGCACCAGATGCCCCTTCAAACAGACTTGCGAATTGGCGGAAAACGCTTGAAGTAGAGACTCACAACACACCAATTGGTTGATAAAGTGTGTATGAATGCTAAAAGCATGAAGTTGCGAACATTGTCGGTTCTTACGCTTTTTCTACTCAGTGCTATGACGCCTATGCTTGGTTCAGCCAACGCTCAAAGTTCCACTGAAATGGAGGTTTTGGATACGGCGGTCAATCCATTGAACAACCATACGTATCACTTGCTGAGTGCAAGTTCATGGGAAGATGCTGCAGAGGCGGCTCGTGGACTTGATGGTTTTCTAACGACCATTGACAGTGCTGAGGAAAACCAGTGGGTGTTTGATACATTTGCATCCTTTGACAACCAATCTCGACACCTGTGGACAGGACTCTCGGACACCGATAATGACGGCGTCTACAAATGGCATGACGGTTCTCCTTTTTACTACAACAATTGGGGAGAAAGCCAACCTTCGGAAGGTGGTGATGAAGATTATGTCCATATCGCAAGTACCAACATGGGCAACATCATGCCTGCATCATGGAACGATTTGGAAAACGACCCGCAATACTTCCCTGTATACGGGGTTGTTGAAGTTGGAGAAGGTGCTGATTTCTCTCTACGTTTCAACGGCGACGGTGACCGCATTGAAGTCCCGCACGAGGACAGCCTCAACATCACTGGTTCGATTCATCTCTCTGCAATGGTCTATCCATACACACTTGAAGGCATTCAATTCATCACTATGAAAGGTGATTACGGTTGGGGCATGTATCTCAACGGGGGCAGGCTCGCATACGCTTCGGAGTACAGTTTGTCAAAGCATCCACTCTCGAACCTCACCGTTCAGGAAAACGCTTGGACGCACGTTGAAGTTGAGCTGGTCGAATCGTTCGGCGGAGAATTCAGAATCAACGGTCAATCGGCTGGTTTGATTTCAGCCGAAGCTTCTTTGATTCCGCTGGGAGACTTTGGCTCTAATGATTGCTTCACATCTGGGGACGATTGCGATGAATTGTACATCGGAAGCATGGGTGCTGGATGTGAGTGCAATTATTTCGAGGGCATGCTCGATAACATCTCCATCGGCTCAAACAGCGAAACTGCAAATACGACTGCATGGGTGAGCAACTGGTCGTTTGGTGAAGGCGAAGGCTCAATCACTGCTGACTTGAATCAACGCAACGGGACCATTTACGGTGCTGACTGGGTCATGCCAGATGGGACAATAGTAGCACAGGCTGTTGAACTCCAGAACGATATTGATTATTACGTCGAATCGGCACAAGCTGGTGACCAACTGCTGTTTTATGGCGATGTTGACGAGATGTCAAAAGAAATGTACTTCAATCTGATTTCAATGGGCGAGTTCGGTAAGGAACCCATCACCATTGATGTCTATGTCGGACATGACTATGTCCCAAGTTCATGGGAGCACGACTACGAACAGGCTGCAGAATACGGCTACATGTGGGAGCAGTGGACATGGCCTGAAGAGGGCAATTGGTGGTTCGTATTGGTACCGCAAGAAGATGTAAGCGATCTAACAATCACCTTGACGTGGGTTATTGCAGACCCCCCACCTGCATTGGACGACATGACTGAACTGCTCAACGGCATACCAGTCACCGGCCAATCCATCGACAGTAATCGTCAGACGCCATTTGAAGAGCGTACACTGTATTATTACGTCAATGTCACAGAACCGCTTTCCAGTCTTTCTGTACAAACATACGACGGAGAAGGCAACATCAATCTTGGTCTTTCATGGGGTACAGTTCCCGACCCCTTTGACCAATGGCTTGACTTTTTTGATGGAAGTGGATTTATCAATGAAGAAAGCAATGGCGTGGGTTCGAAAATCGCTTGGAGCAACAACCCCGGTAGCGAAGAAACTGCTACCTTGTATGACATTGAACCAGGTTTGTACTACGTCACTGCTTACACCTACCAAAGAGCCAATGACTTCACCATTCGAGCCGATATGACATACGCTCCTGAGAACATTGAACCGGAGGTCGCAATTGAGTTGACACCAGGAATTGCCTATGGTCCTCTAAGCGGATACGACGGTCTTCTTCAATACTTCAAAATCGATGTGCCAACGGGCACTGAACGTCTCGAAGTCGACCTATCTGAAGGGTATGGTGAAGCAACGTTGTTCATGCAATACCTCGAGGCTCCTGACGCTGCCAATTACGACCATCGTTCCGGAACACCCGGTGCAGGTGACAAAATTGGTTTCAACGACCCCACCCCTGGAATGTGGTTCATCTTAGTGTACACTGACGAAATTTTTGCGAACACCATGATTACTGCGTCGTTTGAGGACAGGTATGTTTGGAGTTATGATGGAACACCAATTCAGCTGTACAACAACGAAGAAATTACGGGTATTGAAGCTCCAGCGGGTGAGGAATTATACTTCTTTGTCGAGTTGGAAAACCCCGCTGAGTATCTCGAAGTCTCTACCTATGGTGGCGACGGTGCACTCTCTATCGAAGGCCAAGGAGATCAACTCTTCTTCGACTGGAATGGAGGTTTTGACGGCGATGGTGATGATGGCCGTACAACGGGCGGTCGTCAAGGTGGTATGGCCGGCATGGAGTACAGCACGCAGCCGGTTTCAGTTGTTTCATTTGGGGAGGGAACTTCACAGAGCATATTCATCGACATGGCTGCAAATGGACGCTTTGACTTCACGCTCATCGCTACTGAAGATGTGGTTGATGTGAGTATCATTGCATCCTGGTTTGAACTCGACATACCAATCGACCCAACCGACCCGATAAACCCGGGTGAGCCGGGCAAGGCAACTGCATGCGATGTAGGGGCAAAGGCCGAATTCGCTGAGGCAGATGCTGATGGTTCGGGGGTTTTGGACATGAATGATTTCTCATCGGGTGCTGATGGAGAACTCAGTGCAGGCTCGTATATCATCATCATTTTTGACGCCGATGGTGATGGTGAAGTCGAATACCGAGAGTTCTTACAGGTGACCTGTTCATGCGAAAATGAACTGCAGATATTTTTCGATGATGTTTCCCGTGACGGTCTGCAAGTTTCTCTTGAGGAACTTGAACTCCATACTTGGTTGAATACCTATGACTTTGAATCGGTCAACACGAACGATGATGCATTCCTAGACATGGGTGAGATGGAAATGCTCATGCTGGTGTGTGAAACGACGTTTGATGCGTTTGACGGTGACGGAGATGGCGTCCCTGACAAAGATGATGCTTTCCCGAAAGACCCCGACGAATCCGTGGACACAGATGGTGACGGTGTTGGAGATAACGCAGATATCGCGCCCAGCGTAGCCAACGATGTCATCTATTCTGCAGGAGCGATGGTGTTCATCCTCCTCATTGGTATTCTCGTCTTCTTTTTGCGTAGCGGAAATGGCAACAATGAGGCAACTGAGTGGACTATACCTCAAGAGACATCAGGTTTTGATGAACGCATGATGGCCATGGATGACAAAGTACTCCCAGCGATTGAAATGGAATCAAACAGAGAGAATGCAGATGTTGATTCAAACATTTTTGAAACCTACGCCTCGCAGCCAGACACTGCAAATGTTGCTTTCTCTGAGGTCAGTGACTTGTTCACTCAGCGTGAATATCAGGCACCTCCGTCGGAACTCATGGGTATGTTGAACGAGCATGGCATTGAAGTCATCGAATTCCCGGCTGGAAGCGGCGTTGGTTGGAAGCGAACCGATGCAACACAGCAATGGACAAAGAACTGATTAATTTCGTACTTTCTTTTTCGGTTGCAACAGTCCAAATGGTCGTAGAAGTCGTACGATGTGTTTGTGGAGTTCCGGCAATATGTCGAACATGATTAACGCCATGAGGAACATGGCACCAAGCGATACCACTCTGGCCGCGTATGCGTGGCCAAACTCGAACACAGACATGCCAAGATAAGACCAATCGGTGTAGGTCATGTGCATCCAAATAAGTCCTGCATTTCGAAACAGATTGAGAATGTGTATAACGGGGATGGTGAGCAACAACGCTTGGCATCGCCGTCGCCAATCGATGTCCAAGACAGCGATGGCTCCGATGAATATGACCATCGATTGAAGGGCAGTACACGCTAAAACAAAATTAATCCCAATAGCACTACCATCACTGAGCAAGAGTTCTGTTTGGAACGGGTATTCACCAACGAATTCTCCCATAAACCACCGATTACCGTCCCATGCCGCCCATGCGACTTCACCATCCACGGTATTGACCGTTGTTTCTCCGAGTACGATATCTCCGGAACCAGAAAAACGCAGGAACAGCGCTGCCTGACTTGCGACGAACCAAATGGCAAGTACGTTCAACCATGGAACATGTGCAACCAAGAGATACGGACCGCCAGCATATGCCACGGCCCCTCGAGCCCATAGCAGTGCGTCTTTCGTCGGTGCTTCCTTCACCCGTGCCTCCCAAGCGGCCATTCCAATCCCCATAGGAAGTGCAGCGGTACAAAAAACGGTGAGGACTGGATCGTTGTGAGCAAGATATTTGCTAGCGTCGTTAAAGAAGGTCAGCCCTACGAGAACCCAGCCAAATTGGGCTAATCGAACACCGTCGTTTTTTCTCTTGTGCCACGAAACCGCGAGAGAAATCATGCCGATAGCGCCGATGAGAGAACCGACCTCAGCACTGAACAGCATGGTACAGTCCAACATATGATTCCATTTCAACACTGTTGCCGTTCGATGCAAAATGCCTTCACCTTCAACCGGCTGGGCCACTTCATGCGAGGGTTTGTTGTACAGCATTCCCCCGCGCCTCTACCGAAAGATGCACCGCTTCACGGTGGTATCGCCTTCATCGACCGGGATGGTGTTCTCAACATTGGCAGCCCCAATTACATCAATTCCCCTTCTGAATTCTTCGAACTTGAGCATGCAGCACAATCGATAGGTGATTTACGCAGGGCAGGTTTCCTGATTTGCATCGTCACCAACCAGTCAGCGATTGAGCGTGGTTTGTGGGGCGCTGACCGCCTTCACGAGATACACGACTACATGCGTGAGCGATTTTTGGAACTGGACTCTGACGCACATTTTGACGCTATTTTAGCCTGTCCACATCGCCATCGAGACCGATGCAAGTGCAGAAAACCGATGCCAGGTATGCTTCGATTTGGTGAGCGTATTTTACGCCACGACACCGATTACCCCCTCGGCTCATCTGTGGGTGTTCTTCAACCCGAAGATGGTTCGGTTGATTGGTGGGGTGCGAAACCCGCTGCTTCTCACGACCATGATTGCATGGTTGGTGATCG
>JAKMGM010000047.1 GCA_022424925.1 Candidatus Poseidoniaceae archaeon
GCAGTAATTTTACTGGACTCTGCCTGTGCGGAAGCAAGTTGCTTTTCAGCAGACTGCTCGGCTTCTTTGATTTTCCGGAGAACATCTTTCATACCCAAGTAAATCACCTGTACTTCGTCCAATCGAAAGGGGTTTATGAGGGTAATGGGCGTAAAGAATGGAGTTCAGAGGCCTGTTGGAAACTAATTCTTCTTTGGTTTTGTGGCTCGAAAGCGACTGGACATCATGAACGGGAGCAGCAGTCTGCCTTGGACATCATCGAAGCCCACTTCTTTCATCATATTGCGGTAATACCCGTTCGTGCCGTATTGCGTGTAGGTGTTCGCAAGCCCCTTCCAAGGGTGGTTCTTCTCCCTCGTGACATATCGAGCAATCCACTGAACAACCGTGGCCATCCAAATACGACCACCGAGGCCATGAAACCAATTCGCCTTTCCTGCATCGCAAATGACCAAACGACCGCCGGGTTTCAAAACTCGAAAAATCTCGGAGAGACCCTTCTTTTTGTCTTGGAAATCACGGAACGAAAACAGGCAAAAAACCATATCGAAAGTGTCATCTTCCAAAGGAATAGACTCGGCAATAGCTTCGACATATTTTGCTGGGGATTCGCCTCGGGATTCTCGGGCAGAGTCTACTCGCTTTTTGGCCACTTTGAGCATTTCTGATGAGGGGTCAAGGCAGGTCACGTCAAGTCCTACAAGGTCTTCAGCGAAAGAGCCGGGCCCACATCCGACTTCAAGCACTTTCATGCCTGGTTCAGCATGGTTTCGGACATTACGCCTCCAGCGCTTGTCCTGACCAAAGGTCATCAAACGGTTGACGCGGTCATAATTGGGGATGGTCTCTTCAAGTTGCAACTCAAGTTTCTCCCATGCATCAAGATCGATGCCGGAAGGGTCGTACCCACCGGTAGCAGAACGGTCGCCCATGGGCAATGCTCACCTCCGACCTCTTTGGATATGTCGCCATAAAATTCAGCAATGAGTTGGCAGAGAAACGCCACCTGACCTGTCAAGCAATACGTTCGACAGTTTCCGGTGTAATCCCCTCTTCAGGTGTAACACGGAACACGAGAATTTTGAGGTTTTCAGGAGCGTTGCGGAACTTGGAAACAATCATCGAAGTCTCGAAATCAGTACCAATGGTTCGAACTTGGAACGACAAAACCATATCTGCAATCGACGCAAGTTCCTGCTTGACCGTAGGGTCAAGACCATTGGTTGAAACCGAGACGAGTAGTAAACCTCGGTTCAGTTGTGCATGGGCTTGAAGCATCCGAACCATGGCAATCACTCGTGAAGGGTCTTCGCGTTGCAGGAAGAAGTCAAGACTGTCTATGACGGCTCGAAAGTACGGACCAAGTGCCATAATTTCATTGGTCACTTCAGTGAGATAATCTTGGGTATTATCATCGACAAAACGCGTTTGGGCAAGTCGTCGAATATCGTCAAGTCGGAAACCTTCCAACCGGTATCGGCTGGCAAGGAGTTCTCGTTCCAAAACTGTCGAGTTGTATTCTTCGCCGATGGTACGGACACTGATGTCAAGCGGCCATTCGTACTTCTGGAAGATACGAATAATTTCTTGCTGCCCTTCATTGGTTGAAATGTAGAGGGTGTTTTCAGCCTCTTCGGCAGGCGATGTAAATTGCTTTGCGAACAATTCACTTCCCGAACCGGTATCGGTGAATGCAACCATCATGAATCCACGAGGTACGCCACCGTGCATCTCATTGTCGAATTTTGGGACGCCAAACGAGCCCACTTTACCAAAGAACTCTTCATCCTCGGGGTCGAATTCAATTTTTCTAGCCATCACAACAACCTCAGTTAATGAGTACTTGACCTCGATCGATTAAATCAGTACAATACAAATCTAAGTTTGCCAAAACCAATGGAGGCGTTTGGTCCGGAACATTGAGAATAACGGACAAGACTTCGCGCTGGCGAAACGTGTTGATGAAGGTGTGAAGGTACTCAGCAAGCATACGGTCATCGTTGTAAATCGCCAGGGCGTTGACGCTGTCAAGGAAAACAAAGTTACGAGCGGATGTTGTCATACGAAGAATGTACAGCGTGCGCAAGAGAACCGATTCGAGCATGATTGGGCTGTCTACGAAATGAATATTGGTGTACGCCACATCAGTTCCACCAAGAATGCCCGATGAGACCAAATCGACAAACTGAATGCGGGAAATATCTTCATCCGTAAGCCCGATTGCCTTGAACTCTTCAATTCGCTCGGCAGCACCAACGCTTGCGCAAATGTAGACGCCACCCATCTCAAACATCTGCATGAGCGGAATGAGCGTACTCGCAGTGACATTGAACGCATTGGAATTACCGCACCGGACTTGGATTGCACTGTTGAGACTCACATCTGCAGCAAGCTGCTCTGCAATTCGGTCATCGAGAACCAGATTTGTGTACATTATCATCCACCTACCTTGTTGGTCTTATCATGCTGAGCGCCCCACTTAAGCATTGGAGTCAACATGACGCCAAGCGGTGTCAGTTCGATAGCGTGCTTTGCCCGGCTGTGAGAGGTTCCTCGCATCTTCACGACTTGTAAGAAACGAAGAAGATGGCCCATGCGCTCGACATCGCCCATTACGATAATTCCGTCTGCAATCGCTTCTTCAACACCAAAGGACGACCAGTGGGCATTTTCAGAGGCTGAAGTAATTTCCGAAATGAGAATGGTTGTGCAACCGAGCGATGCGAGTTTCTTACCGAGCGTGAACAGGAAATCACGGATCAATTGCTCTGATTTAATTTTGTAACACAATGTTGTAACCGAATCGATAACTAAACGAGTCGCACCGATTTCATGAACGATATTGATGATAGCCTTAATCAAAGCGTGAACATCGTCAAGGTCGAACGAAGCTTTGTCAAGGCCGAGCCATGAATACAAAACGTCCATATCAAAAACGTTGATTTTTCCAGAGTCAACCATCTTCATGTCAAAAAAGGCATACTGCCTGATGTTTTCCAGCAACTTAATCGAAGGTTCTGTTGCAGTAAAATGGGCGCATGATTCCGGTAGTTTTGCTAATGCGCCTCGAACGAGGAATTCCATTGCGAGGGTCGTCTTACCCGAACCGCAGGTACCGGCTGCGAGAACGGTAGAACCGTGGGGGATGCCTCCTCGAAGGATTTCATCCAAACCGTGGATACCCGTAATACAACGGTCACGGGTATAATTTGAGGTTGACTGCATGGGATTCACACCACACCAATGGCTTTGGGTTCATGAAGCATCCGCTGATTCGCGCTGAAACAGAAATCGATACTCATGTAAAAGAAATGAGGCCGGGCGTTGGCGAGGTTTGCACCATCCATGAAGCTTGAGTGCCGTTAAATGTCGCCTCAAGGGACTGACCTAACGATGTAAACAAGCCGCTGTCACCACCCCATTGTATCTTCATGACATCGTAGGGCCGGGCTTGGTCTACTTGCGTGTAGCGAAGAGAGAGAACTCCGTTACCATCAGCAAGCAGGTTGATCGAGCCAACGCCGAGAAATGATTCCTGTGAAAGGTCAACAACCTGTGAACCGGTTGCAGTGATTTGGGATGACGCATCACCGGTGAATACAATGGTCGAGTGGCCGGAGATGACCCCTTCCTGGAACAACAAATTGTTCCCCCCGTTTGTAGAGGTGTGATTCAGTGACCAACCGCGTAGAGACAGAGCGAAGTCATTCGGATTATAGATTTCAATCCATTCGGGACCTGATGAGATAGGCCGAAGCATGACTTCGCTAAGATAGAGGTCATTGTCCTTCTCACCACCTCGATGAACTTCAAGAACAACACGAAGAATTTCGCCGTCCTGTGAAAACTGTCGGTTGGCTGATGAAGATGCATCGGCTGTAGATCGGTCAGTGCCGCCCGTGAATAACTCTAAACCGATTCGACTGGTGTTTTCAGATTGGACGACTGATATGGAGAGGTACAGCGAATATTCTTCGTCCAAGCCCAACCCTAAGGCCATTTTTTCTTCAGAGACATTGCGCAGAGCATGGATACGTTGGTGGTCGAGGATACCATTGTCCAACAACCCAGTTTGAACCCGCCCATTATCGAGTGTCACGGCGTTGTAAAGGTGCCATTCTGAAGTTGAATTGTTAAAGTCAAGTGCATTGGCACCCATCGGAACAAACCAACCACCGTCTGAGGTTAATCGGTCTAAACCTTGAACTGCAGCACGGTCTATCCGGTCTACATTCGGGTCGTTGGAGCCCATTTGTAGCTGAGCCAACGATAAAAAAGCGGTAAGAATCATCAGAAATAAAGCAAAGGCTGAGAGAAACTCAATGACTGCAGTGAGGGCGTTATCATCTCTTTTTAGAGAGCAGGCCTCGACACCTCGCATGAACATCGTACT
Source organism: Candidatus Poseidoniaceae archaeon (assembly GCA_022424925.1). GTDB lineage: Archaea > Thermoplasmatota > Poseidoniia > Poseidoniales > Poseidoniaceae > MGIIa-L1. The sequence goes on from JAKMGM010000047.1 coordinate 4,394, forward strand.
GTTCGGCGATAGAAGAGGTTGCCGCATGGACTATGTGCAAATCGTCCGATTATTGCATCTATGCCCCCTTCGGGGGCGATGAGTCTTTGAAGCCCGGCTGTAAGGCGTATGACAATGTCGCGCTATGCTGTTTCGAATTCTGGGCGAAAAAGTAGTAGTTTCTGCTTTGTACTCCTGTTGCTCATGGCATCGTTAACGGGGTTGTTTTCGCTCCCCGGAGTCTCAGCAACAGAACCTGGTGACTTGAGGCTCGTCGCTACCAATTCACCTATGGAAGACTCATGGAGTTCATCATGGGAGAATATGCGATTCAACGTAACGGTCACCAATGAAGGCTTACAAGCGATTTCGAATCGAGGCTTGTGGTGGTACGCTTGTGAAGGGGAAGTTGAAAGCGGTCTTTGTGTGTCGACATACGACGAACGAGGTAGTTTTTCCCTAACAACGATTTATCCTGGCGAAACAGAGGACTATGAATCTTCAAACCTTTGGAATCCATCAGGTGACGAGGGAGCATTTACAATCGTTTACGCCTTTGATGACAACGACCAAGACCCATCTGACGATGTATTGAGTTTTACAATCAATCTCACACGCTCATTCGTTGACCTCGCTGTTGACCCACTGTACGAACCGACAAGCACCCTCAGCAATCTCGGTTACGACGGTTCACAAGCCATTCTTAACACCGACACCGACTACACAATGAATGCGAAAGGAACGATTACTGCTTGTGGAACGTGTAATTTTGCAGCAGACATCGGATGGCAACTATGGTCAAGCGATGGGCAAATTATGATTTCTGAAGCATTCACGACCTTTTCAGACCTACCGGCTTGGGGGGGCATTTCCCCTTTGAATGAAGTTATGCCTGACTTTACCCATCCAGATGAAGGCACTTTCCTCTTGCGCTGGGGGCTTATCGGCGGTACTGGAACCCCATATGGAGACCTCGTGCCTGACAACGATATGGCTGAAGTTATCGTCGTTCTCGACAATACCATTGATTTGCAGGCGTCCTCGATGGTACCTGGCCACAATCCGACTTCAATGGACTACTACTATGGAGATGAGATGGTTCATTCGGTTCTGCAGAACAACGGCTATGTTTCAATCGCTTCAACAACCGTTACATTCCAAATTTTCGACCAACTCGGTGAAGTGGAATCGACATCTACATGCGCAGTTATCGATTTCCATCCTGGACAAGAACGCACTTGCAAGTTTGATGTGACGCTTAGGGGTGAAGGAAAGACCTTGGCCATCAGTGTACCAACCGTATTTGCTGAAGGAAGCGATTCAAAGCCAGGGGATAACAGTCTAACTGAAAATGCAGATCTATTAAGCGGTAGTATTAACGCTGCCATTACTCAAAGCAATTCTCAAGGCATTTACACTACTGGTGAAGATATTGTAATGGTCGCACGTGTCGGTGACACGGCTGCTGCACCACTGAATTATTCATGGTGGCAATCTGGCATCATTAACATCGGATACGGGCAAATTTTGAACGTTTCTGGTTCGGTTTTAGGATTGGGAGACCATATTGTGACCCTGCGGGTTGTCGATGCATTTGGCGAGCTCGAATCGGCTCACGTTGACATTACGCTGTTCAATTACGTTTCGCTGGACAACGGCAATTTGTTTTCGGGTGAGGCCGTGACGCGTTCACTTTCCTATCTCGAACATGAAGCAATCCTTCCTGTTCTCGGCACACAATACGGAATCGGTGAAGGTAGAGAACCCCTACTTTTGCTCTCATTCGACATACTGTCAAGCGCTGATGATTCAAACAACACGGGTTTGGAGCGCATGAATATTCATCTCAACACATCGAACCTCTTGCCCGATAACATCCCATTGGATACCGTCGACGTTCGATTTTTACCGGGTCTAGACCAAAACATTTGGACATATCTCGACCAATATACCAAGAATCCTGACCATTCATTCGATGTAACGCTCAATGAAAACGGAGTTCTCCTCCTTATCGGCGTTGCACCACCTGCAAACATCTCCAGTGGACCCATCCAATATCAGCAACGACAAGGAGGTAGTATTGAACTGGAGTGGAACCCAGAGGGCGACACAGACAACCCGTACATCGGCTCATGGAACATTTACAAACTGACGGTATCAAACAGTGCAGGAACCATCTTCCCCGATCCTAATGCAGATTTTAATCAGAACGTGTGGGAACAACTAACTGAAACGACGCTCGTTGCGTCACTTCATCCAAGTCTTAGCGGCTGGGTAGACCCATCTCCTCTTCCAACTGGAATTTGCGCTTCATACGCTATAATGCCTGCTGACAGAGAGGGTACTCCAGACTTCCTCAACATTGAAGTCAGCCGAGATGATAACGGCCAACCCATAGCGTATTGCGGTGATGCAGTTGCTCCTGACAAAATACTGACCAACATACGGGTTTCGACTTCATTCACCAACGATACCGAATGTTACAAAATAATGAACGACTGGTCAATGTGCTACGATGTCAACGTTTCATGGGTGTGGCCAGAACACGAAACTACGGGCGATATTGCGTGGAACTTGTATCGAACCGATCAACGACCTGACGGTATTGACATTTCCTTCCTAACGCCGATGGAAGAGGGATTAACCGGGGTTCCTGGTGAAAAGGGATACTTCAACCAAAGCGGAATCAACGATGAGAACATCCGGCCTTACCGAACGTTCTACTACATCTTTGCACCAGTCGACTCTGTCGGCAATCAACGCAATGAAGCCAGTTACCCCACCAATGCAATCCGAGTCACAATAGAAGACCAATGGTGGGATTACAACCAACACCTCATTCCGGAGCCTGAGCCCGAACCTGAACCGCCGCTTGGCGTAGAATGGTTGGGTACGTTAACTGATTACATGGAAGTCGAAGAGTTCCAAATGACTGGTGCAATAGCACTCCTCACGCTGGTTGTAAGTATGATTTCACTCCCGATTGTCATTCGAAAGCGAAAGCGGCTTGCCCGCATTATGAAAGCACGTAAAAAGCGTGAAGGTTCACAAGCCACTGCTGAAGACTTAGAAGAATTCTTTGACTGAAGTTGGCGCGGCAGGGGAGATTTGAACTCCCGAGGTGAAACACCACTGGATTAGCAATCCAGCGCAATGGCCAGGCTATGCGACTGCCGCAGTAACCCGCCGACCGTCGAAGCAGTCATGAACATGACGGTTGAAGCATTCTTGGATTCACTCTCTAAACGAGCAACTCAACCTAGTGGGCCGAGAAAGCCGAGCCATTGCGGAGGAACGATGCATACAGCCACAAGTGCGACATGCATCCATCCCAAAAAATAAATTGAACGGAAAAAAGATTTTGCGGCTTTGGGCATTCGCCCGTTTTCATCAAACGACTCGAGAGGGTCGATGCTCCAGACAGACGAGGCGTACCAGACCGTAAGCCCCGTAGCAAGGAGAGCCCACAGCAACGGTAGACCGCTCTGTGGCCAAAATACGGGAACAAGAGCAAGGAGTAGCAAAAGCACGCAGTACACTTTGGACTCGAGAACCGTACGTTCAGGACCCTTCACCTCATTCATCATGGGAACATTGACTTTACCGTATTCACCCGATCTGTAAAGGGCCAGTGCCCAAAAATGGGGTGGAGTCCAAAGGAAAATGAGGAGAAACAACATCCAAGGAATCGGAGATGCTAGATCAAATGGATTTGAGGAATCAATCGAAGATGATGCAGCAGCTGCCCATCCAATGAGAGGAGGGGTAGCCCCAGCGATGCCACCGATGACGATGTTTTGAGGCGGGCGGCGTTTGAGCAAAATGGAGTAGACAAGAACATAAAAACCGACAGAGAAAAACGACCAGAAGGCTGCTTTCCAATGGACGAGGAAGAACAACGATGAACCAACTACAGCAAGAATCATCCCGAACACGAGCGCTCCCCGTGCAGAAATATGGCCTTGAGGGACTGGACGATTTTTGGTGCGCTGCATGTGGCCGTCAATATCTGCATCATACCACATGTTGATTGAATTAGAACCACCCGCAGAAAGCGTGCCGGCAACAACCGTTAACACAACGGTGAACAGGGTATCAGGCCATGTTCGCTGCACGTCCAAAAGACCATGACGAGCGAGGAGGTCATGAACAAGTATGGCGCATACTGCTGTGACTTGGAGCAGGACAATGACTCTCAACTTCATCAATCGAATGAAAACTTTCGGCCACCCTGGGTGAGGCAATGGATGCGTAGAAGAGAGGTGCTCCACATTCATTCCTCCTCATCCGTCGGCAAAGTTTGTGCTTGAAGGCGGAGGAAGAAGGAGGCCGATACGGCCACTAAGAAGCAAAATACTCCGAACACAAGATGCAGGAGTGACACCCATTCCGGGAATTCTTCCATGTCTGCAAGTACGATGTAGGAACCACCAACAAGGACATTCAGAATCCACAGCCCTGCCGCAAAATCAGTAATCCGTCCAAGTACAGGCGTCACTTCGTGTTCACGCGCACTCTGACGCAATCGCGCAGAGCCAGAAACGAGTACAAGACCTACTAAAGCAGCACCAAAGCGGTGAATCATTTGGATAATGACGCCGGGGCCACTGAATGAGGGGAGAAGAGAACCGTTACATTTCGGCCATCCGTTCGGGAAACCAACTGAACACCCCTGATTGTATTGCCCACCGGCTGTCGAAGAAACCCAAGCCCCCAGTATGAGAAGCGTGAATACAGAGCCAACCATTGCATCAACTCGGGTTTTGTTTGCCGCGATAAACTCGGGGTTCATTGAAAATAAATCCCACCCTGATTCCTCTTGACGACGCATGGCAAAATGTTGATACAAGAACGATGAGGTGAAGATACTGGCTAAAGAAAGATGCAATGCTACAGACCAGTCAACATTGTCCATCGCCACAGTCAATGCCCCAACTAATGCCTGTACAATGAGCAAGATTCCAGAGAAAAGAGTCGTTCTGTAGACCGTCTTTCCGTATGTGTCAATCATTCGACGGGCGATAACCGCATTGAGTAGAACGGGGACTGCGATGACACCGACGAGCATTCTGTGGAACCATTCAGAAAAAATTTCAAAGGTTGTATAGCGATGATCTTCGCCTCGAGAGTCAATTTCATCTGGGTTCTCGTCCCAATACTGGCCTTGCTCTTCAACTGAAATATCGAAGCCCCATGTTCCAAAACATTGCGGCCAATCTGGACATGACTCTCCTGCATCGTTGATACGAATCGTACCTCCTGCGATGATGATGCACAAGGCCATGCCGAGCAGAACAAGTGGAAGAGTTGACGGTCGCCGCCACCACGCCTGCCCCATGGGTGAAGGTGAGAGCAGACCCCTTTTGAACACATTCATGCCCCCATAGACCGTGTCGAGAACCCAATCCCGCCTCACATGGACACTCATGGTTGTACTCGTTTGCACATACAGTTTGCCTTCAGCGACCTCTTTGGATACAGATGAGGAGGCGTTTGCGGCGCTTTTGGATGTGGTTGTTTTTGACGCTGCGTGCATGAGTTCTACAACCTTGTGTGAGGGTGAACGCGTTCAACATCTCGTGGAATACTACGGTGCGGACTGGTGTGAACCGTGTGAACTCATTGAACTGGAAATTGACCGGCTCAACCGAACCGATACATTCGTCCTGCAGCATCATGCCTCGGTACTCGATGATTCATTTTTCAACGCCTCGAAATTCAAATTTGAATATGAACACAGACTCTTGTTCATACCGAGTATTGTTATCAACGGTCAGGGACTACTCACCGGCTCGAGTCAAGGATTGGAACTTGCAAGTGTTCTAAGCCAGAGAAACACCACATACACGGGTTTGCAAAACCTATCGCTCAACAACGGAAGCCTGTCATGGAACGCTGTACATGGGGACAGAGTTTCCGTGTGGGTGACTGAACCTGTTGAACACGAATCCAGAGACAGAACTCATCCGAATCTGGCTACAGGAATGATGGCCTTTAACGCCTCCAACGGTCAAGCAAACCTCTCCGCAATGCAATCACAAAATGGGGGTTCGATTGTTGTACTGTTGGAACGAGCCGGAATCTACCGTTTGGTCACTGATTCCGCAAACCCCACTGGAGGCATGGCCGTGTTTGACGGTGAAAGAGCAACTTCCGCAAACCAAGAGAATACCCTTTCCCCAGGCGTGCAAGCGACGGCATGGACGGTTATCCTGTTCATTGCACTCCTGCCAGCGATATACATGCGTTGGAAGATTTCAAGGCAAGTACCATCACCGCCTGAAGAGGAGTGAAATCCTCGGTTGAGGCTTGGGGTAGGTTCAAGAAGAGTAGGCTATTCGCCAAACTGCGGGAGTTCCCGTAGGTGTATCATATGGTTAAACCAGCACGACTTCACACACGTTTTGAAAGAGCTCGAATTATCGGTGCACGCGCACTCCAAATTGGAATGGGTGCGCCCTTGTATGCAAACGAAGAAGTCCTTCGAGACGCATTCAAAGAAGAGCTTATTTCTCTTTACGGCCTCGAGGAAGCATCTGTTCGCTTCGTGTTAGACCCTCTCAAAATTGCGTTGTATGAATATGAACACGAACTCATACCAATCGATATTGACCCTCACGAAAACTGATGCTCGTTCCCTGAAGCAAAGCCGTAAAAAGCGGCCTTTTCGACGTTCGGCAACGCCTCACGCTTAACGAGTAATGTCCGTACTGCCCACAAATCTACGAAGACTCGATACTTCGTCGTAGCATCGAGATAGTCGACGCCGCTGGAACCCCCAGTACCCATTCGACGTCCAATCATTCGTTCTACCATTCGAGCATGGGCTGACCGAAACAGCAGCATGGACTGTTCAAGACCAACAAATGAGTCGATCAGTTTCCGAGGCCACGAAAGCAAGGGAAGTTCTCGATACGATTCAATGAACAAGAGACCTGCTCTAGAGCGTGAAATCTGGCCATCCGGTCGAAGAAAATGTTCCGCTTGTTCGGTCGCAGCTTCAATACGAGCACGAACCGGGGCTTCTTCCCCGTGCCCGATAGCTACGATGTGTGCAATGACTTCCTCACCATGAGCCCTCATGGCTTCCAAATGGCGATTGATAAAAAGTTCCAAAACCTCATCATCACCCTTCGCATTCGGCAGAGAACCATTGATTGGCGTACGGGAAAGCCATGCAGAAAGAGCTTCTCTAAGGGAAGGTTCACTGGATGTTGCTTCAAAGTCAGTCAGAACTTTATCGGTCACTTTTCCTTCTCGAGCCAACTTTTTCATGTGAAGAAGCGGATCCATACCCCCCATGCGTTGCGCATTGTCAAGACCGAGTAAAACCTCCAATTCTCGCATTTGCCAAGACTCAAAACCTGATGAGGTGCCCAGTTTATCACGGAATGCTAGGAATCCCTGCGGCGTAAGTGTCTCCATTACTTTCCACTGATTCGACAACAAACGGAAAATCTCAGTCACTCTGTCCAAGTGGTGAACCATCTGCGGTAGTTTCTCTTCAGCGACGTGCTCTTGATTGAGCAGGGTGTGTGTTTCCTTAAGTTCGCGGAGTATGAGTTTGAACCACAACTCAAACGCCTGGTGAACAATAATGAAATGTTGTTCGTCGTTTGACGGCGTAGGCGCATATCCGGATGGCCCGTCTTGGAGTTTGAGTAACTCGTCCAATTGAAGGTATCCTCCGTAGGTCATTCGATGGGGTGTTGCACCTTCGGCCATGGCATAGGATAGGTGTTAAGCCCTTGAACTCTTCACTTCTATCGAAACAAAAATTGTCAACTTGAACATTTGATTTTCAATCCGGACATATAAACACTCTTGAAAACCGAATCCAACCTTCAGTGATGGTGTTGAACAGCAAAAATAGATTCCACAATACAATCCTATGAGAACACTCATATCACACATACTTGACCCCTCGACATGGGCGTAGATTCGGATACACTGGCACGATGGCTGGCAAACTATGACCGAGACAACATCACCATCGGTGTTGTCGCCTCACACTCTTCATTGCAAATCTTGCACGGCGCCCGCCTTGAAGGGTTCCGAACTTTAGGGATTGCAGTGGGGGAAAACCGTAGAAGATTCTACAAGGCTTTCCCAGGGGCTGAACCTGACGAATGGTTGATGCTTGAAAACTATCGAGAAATGCTCGACCACGCTGAATGGTTTCGAGAGAGAAATGTGGTTATAATTCCGCACGGATCGCTGGTTGAATACCTCGGTTCTTCGAATTTTCGTGAATTGCAAGTCCCAACCTTCGGAAACAGGGGCATTTTACACTGGGAGAGCAGTCGAGGACGGCAAAGGCAGTGGCTCGAAGCCGGTGGTTGTACAATGCCCAAGGTACTCGAAGACCCGCATGACATTGACGGCCCTGTCATTGTGAAGTATGCCGGGGCAAAGGGTGGAAGAGGCTACTTCATCGCCCGTAACTACCGCGATTTCCGCAGGAATGTCGATATTGAAGAAGAATTCACAATCCAAGAGTACGTACTAGGCTGTCGATATTATCTGCACTTTTTCTTTGATCCGACAGCCACCGATGGGTTTCAAGTCCGTGGAAAAGGAAAGAACGCTGGCAAGAATCTAGGCCGTCTTGAACTCCTTTCAATGGACCGACGCGATGAATCCAATGTCGATGAATTCTACAAACTTGGTTCACTGCGTGACCTAAGAGAAATGGAACTTGAACCATCATTTGTGGTAACCGGAAACCAACCTGTCGTCATACGAGAATCCCTCTTGCCGCGAGCGTTTGAAATGGCTGAGGGGACGGTGGCTGAATCGTTTGAACTCGAGGAAGAAAGTCGGGGCATGATTGGACCATTTTGTTTGGAAACTATTGTCACTGACGCATTAGAATTCAAGGTGTTTGAAATTAGCGCACGTATTGTTGCTGGCTCGAATCCATTCGTAGGCGGCTCACCGTATTCTGACATCAATGAAGAGCGAATGTCGACGGGACGACGCATCGCTCGCTCAATCCGGAAAGCGAGTGAGAACGACTGCCTTGGCGATATCCTTTCGTAAACCGTGAAGTTCTCAAGCCGTGATGGATTGAAGTTCAGTCGTTGTTGGCAAGTGACTCCAAATCTGGAGCACCAGGGAGGTTTTTGATAGCCTCCATGTACTCGTCAAACGAAACAGTGCCATCTCCGTCCTTGTCTGCCTGTTCGTGAAGCACTTTCGCCTCTTCCACCGTCATACCGGTGGCTGAGGCCAGTTCTTCTACAGAAAGAAGAGCACTTCCGTCAATGTCAGCAGTCTGGAATCGGTTCTGCAGCGCTTCAAGTTCAGATTCGAGCTCTTGCTTGATGCGGTCTCGCTCTGCTTTGGAAGCAACTGAGAACGAGCACACTTGCATGATAGGGTCGCCAGCACTTAATGCGGCTGAGAATTCGGTCGTTTCGCCACCGTTATTGACCATGATTTGGAACTTCGTTGGGTCTTTAGAGCGTCGCTTCTTGTGCTTCTTGTAGTAGTGGACATACACGTGATACTGCCCACCGGGCGCTGTGCCCTCAGGCCAAAACACGTTTTCAACAGGTTTTCTGGTTTCAGCTCGTACATTGGCATCAACATCCAATTCCCCACCGCAAGCGGACAGTTTGTTTCCGCCATGAATGCGTTCACCGGATGGGCACACGATGTGCAAATCCAAATCATTGTAGTTGTTCCACATGAGGGAGACTTGTACATCTGAAGATTTCGCACCTTCACGTTCCAGTCGAGCTTGCAATTCCTTGATTGCTTTGCTGTTTGCGTTGCTTGATGCGACTTGCTCCTGTTGAGCATTGGCAATTTCAGCAAGCCTCGCCTCTTCTGCTGCAAGTAAATCTTCTTGGCGTTGGAGTTCACGTTCCGCTGCAAGACGGGCTTCTTCCTGCTCACGTCGACGAGCTTCATCTTCTTCATCCCGTACTTTTTGCGCTGCTTCGTTTGCCAAACGTGCTTCTTCAAGCGCTTGATTACGCGCTTCTTCAGCAATACGCTGACGCTCTGCTTCCTGTTGAGCACGCGTCTGGTCGAGTTGTTCTCGTGCTAGACGCTCTGCGTCTTCGAGTGCTAAACGGCTGGAAATTGCTTCTTGACGACGGCGACGGTTTTCGACGATGGCAAGTTTACGGTCAATCTCTTTCTTTGCACTACCAAAACCTGGCGCCTTTGTCCCGTAACGAAGGCCTTCAGGGCTCATACCTTGCCGAACCGAAACCGTGATGTCTTTTCGAGTGTAAATAAACCAAAGACCGTAGCTAAAACCACCGCCAAGGATAAAGGAGGCCACGAGGTATGTTATCTCCATCACTCTCACCCAAGGAGTGATAGTCTTTGGTAGCATCGGTCTGAAGAGCGTACGGGGGAAAGTAAGTTCCGCACCATATGGCTCGAAAAATATGGTTGTCATTTTATATCCTCAACCCACATACATCACTTGTGCGAGAAATACAGTTACGGTGGACCGCCCAGACCGTTGCCAATTCTGAATACGCTCCAATTGCAGAAATAGTTCACTCACTGGATGTCATCGGGCACCTTGATATTGGTCCAAAGGGGATTCGCCAATTGGTATACCCCCATTTTTGTGAAGGAAAAGGGCCTGAAGATTTGAATGAGGTTCCCTTCCTAAACGTAGAATCTGTGCTCGACCAGGGGCAAAGTGGTTATCTGGTTCTTTGGAATTCTCATCCACTCTCGGTCGCTGCGATTCGATTTTCAAACATCCATATTCTTCCGCCTTATTCCTACGGGGGCGATGGCATTGACATCACTGTACGTGGCGACTCGTCCGGTGTATCTCAGTTTCTCAAGACCTGTCGAGCCTTGCTTCCTCCCGATAGCGTGAAAGTAGTGGACATCGAAGATGACCGAGATATTGTTGAAAGCACATTGACTGAGAAACAGAGACATTGCGTTAAATTTGCAGCTTCTTCAGGGTATTATGACCATCCCAAGAAGATTAAACTTCGCGAACTTTCAGAACTCATGGATATACCGCGTTCGACGCTCCAAGAGCATCTTAACCGTGCTGAATTAGCCATGATGAAGTGGGCCAGCGAACAAATCGAAACGCATTGACGTGCAAAACCTTGAGAACGAGTGGGCAATCCGTAAGCCATGGACAAGGCATCTCGATTGGAGAGAATCCTTCCAAATGGGAGAGGGGTTTGGATACCAATCGACCACGGTGCATCTGATTTCCCAGTGGACGGTCTAACCGATACTGACCACGTGATTCAAGCGTTGGTTCGCGCAGGCGTCGACGTGATTCTCGCGCAAAAAGGAGTTGTCAACCACTACAACCATCTCTGCCAAGATTCAAAGACCAGCATGGTCGTTCACTTCTCAGTTTCAACTCGTCATGCTGGTCCGGACAGTAGCAACAAAGTTCTGGTTGGAAATGCTGACGAAGTGCTTCCACGCGGTGGCGTCGGTGTATCGTGTCAAGTAAACATGGGCAGTCCGAATGAGGCTGCTATGATTGAGCGTATGGGGCAGATGAGTCGCTCCGCCCTGCATCACAATTTACCAATGTTCGGGATGGTCTACGCTCGGGGAGAACATCTCTCTGTGCTTGAGGGAGATGATACGAATGCGAACGCACACGCTGTTCGCCTCGCCTTTGAACTCGGGTGCGATGCGGCTAAAACAACATGGACCGGTGATTCAACGAGTTTTCAGAAGGTCACTTCTGCTGCACCGATTCCTGTTTTAGTTGCAGGAGGGCCTGCTACTGGAGATTCGTTGGCAATACTCACTATGGTGCGCCGTGCCTTGGATGCTGGAGCATCAGGTGTATGCATGGGACGGCAAGTCTTTGCCCATCCGAACATCGAAGCGATTGCTCGCGCCCTTGTTCTGCTTGTCCACCATGATTCAACCGTTGAAGAAGCAATGCTTGCGTGTCGATTGTGAGGTTTTTTTCATGGAGATATGGCTTGATTACCGCCAACTCCCTGATGGTGAGCGAGAAGTGCCGGACGGAGTGAACCGCTTCATTTCAAATTCAAGACTAGATTCAGAAAAGAACATCTACCTTTCCGATGATAAACTCTACATTGGCGAGCACATTGTCGGGAGTGCAATCACTGTACGGGATCAGACCAGCCAGCAAAGAGCACGCTCGCTCATAGGTAGCGTTGAGTGGTTATTCCTGGAATTCGAAAACTGGTCCATGATTCCAATTGAAAACCTCATCGCCGCGTGTGAAGGCACGCCCACTCGTATCGCTGCGGTCATCAGTAAACCTGAGCAAGCCAATGGTGCAGGCTTTGCGCTTGAGAGGGGCGTCGATGCCTTAGTCGTTCGATCTGAAAAGAAGATGCTGGATGCGGCTCGAATCGTGAAATCGCAAAGAATGGAAGTCACGATTATTGAACAAAGCGTGCACATTCCAAACCAACAGAAAACTGGAATCAGTGTGCTCAAGGTAACCTCGGTCGAGAACGGAGGAATCGCTGAACGGTATTGCGTCGACACAACCCGATTGCTCCGTTTGGGTGAAGGGATGTTAGTCGGTTCAAGCGCATCGAGTTTCGTCCTCGTGCACGGAGAAACTGTAGAATCAGAATATGTCCCTGCACGACCGTTTCGAGTGAATGCAGGACCGCCTCACGCCTATGTGTGTATGGTGGATGGAACAACAAAATACCTTTCAGAATTGAAGACTGGAGACAGTATTCTCTTGACAGATACGCAGGGTGTACAGCGGCATGCAACGATTGGAAGGCTGAAGATTGAACAACGGCCGATGATTCTAATTCGTTGGATTGATAAGAATAATAAGGAAGGGAGCGTATACTTACAGCAAGCAGAGACGGTTCGTGTTGTCAAAGAAGACAAGTGCCTCATTTCAGTCACTGAACTGAAAAAAGGCGACGAGATTCTTGGATGGTGTCAAAATGGCTCGCGCCATATTGGTACCGAAATATCGAGCACCGTTGTGGAGAAGTGAAAGCATGGCTGTACTCGGTTCGGGAAAAGCGAACGGTGGGTGCAGCTTGCTGCACGCTGCAGGCTTGGGCTACGGAGCGAGCATTGGATTAGACCTACCCATTGCCGTTCGACTGCTCGACAAGCCAAGTAAAAGAGACGTTGATGATCCTGACGAGCTTCTGCCAGCGGTGATTGATGCTTGGACAGCTGCTGGATACCAAACTCCGAACGGACTCGACAAGAGCGAATTGTATTGGGCAGTGATGAGTAAAATACCTCCTCGCCAAGGATTGAAATCAAGTGCTGGAACGGCTATTGCAGCTTTGAAAGCACTCAGCGATGCAACTGGAATAGACGTCTCGAATGAGGACTATGTGGCAATGGCCGCTCAAGCGCAAATATCCGCAGGAATTTCACTCACCGGTTCCATCGATGATGCATGGGCTTGCCTCACCCCTGGTTGGAAACTGATAGACCCACAAGCCGAATCCATCGCTGAAGGTGTTCTGTTCGAGGGTAACGGGCCAAACAACGACGATTGGCTGGTTTTCATCGTTTGCAGAGAAGAACGAACGCATCGTCCGCAACTCGAAGACTTCGCACCGCATACCGCAACCTATCAAAAAGCACTCATTGCTTTGCAGGAAGAGAATGAACCAGTTGCGCTAACATGGAACGGCAGAGCAACCGTGGCCGTGATGAACGATGTTCGAGGCAGAAAAATAACCAATGATGCCATGCTGAACGGTGCACGGGCAGCAGGTATGTCGGGTTCAGGAAATGCGATTATCGTGCTGGCACCTGTCGTGAATGTGCCAACGTGTGAACGGCTTCGGACCATTCTTAACAACCATAATGATGTCAGGAAGGTCATCGAAACTTCATTCATCACTGCAGAATCCGAACCGGTGGACGAAGACGCAACTTCTTGAACTAAGGGTCACAGGATTGGCTGAATCCAATGCACATGAAACTCGGCGAACGCCTAAGTCTGAGCCTCTTTGGCACCAGTCACGGCCCACGCATCGGTGCCTTCGTCAGTGGTGTGCCTAGAGGTATTGAGGTTGACCATGAGGCCATTCAACACATCATGGATACTCGTCGCCCAGGTGGCCGATATGCGAGTAAACGTAGAGAACCGGACGTCGTTGAATTTTTGAGTGGCGTTGAGAACGGAATGACAACCGGTGAACAAGTTGAGATTTCAATTGCAAACACCGACGCCAAGTCTCGTGACTACAGTTTCCTCCCCGACCACCCTCGACCGGGACATCAAGATATGGTCATGCACAAGCGCACCGGAGGTAAGGCTGACTTGCGCGGTGGAGGAAGTTCCAGCGCTCGTCTAACTGCTGCGTTGGTTGCAAGCGCTGCCCTCATCGCTCCTCTTTTGAAATCGATTGGTGTGAAATGTGAAGCACAAGTGGGTGCTATTGGAGCAGTGGAAGCGCTCTCGATGAACGAATGTCCACCGCGATGGCTTAACGATGATTGTAAAGAAATGCGATGCAGAGACCCAACTGCAGCAGCCGCAATGATTGAAATCGTTGAGAAGCATCGAATGAACCGTAACTCTATTGGCAGCCGTGTCGACCTGCAAATCACTGGGGTACCCCTCGGCCTGGGAGAGCCTTGGTTCGATGGACTCGAACCCGCCCTTGCCCGTTCAATGATGGCCATTCCCGCCGCGAGAGGTGTGGTCTTTGGAAGAGGCTTTGATGCAGTTACAATGACTGGTCGAGAACACAATGACCTCTGGGGGGGGACGAGCGAAACACCCGTTTTGACCGGTGACAAACCCGATGGTGTCCTTGCTGGACTCGCAACAGGATCCCCAATCCATGTTTCAGTGGCTTTCAAGCCACCTTCTTCGATTGCTTCGGAACAACTCACCTTGAATTTGGCAACGGGAGCCATCGAACCCCTGGTTGTAGGGGGTCGGCATGACCCGGTTTTAGCGCCACGTGCTGTTGCTGTGGTCGAAGCGATGGCTCAACTTGTGTTGACTGACCTAGCCCTGAGAGGAGGTTTCATCGATGCGTAAGACAATCACTGTTCACAAGTTCGGAGGTTCGTGTCTTCGAGACATCTCCGATCTCAACCGCATAGCGGAAGTGATTCATCAATGGGACGGCCAATCACTGATTGTCGTTTCTGCGCTATGGGGCACAACCGATCGCCTCATGCGTGCAAGTCAAGAGCCACGTTATGCGAGTCGTTTGGTGAGTGATTTATCCGGGCAACATTTGCGTTTTGCACCTGGGCTGCTTGAAAGTGAAAACGGGGTTTTGTTTCAATTAGTATTGGACGGTATCGAGCAATCGCTCACTGAATTAGCACAAACTCCGAACAATTGGGTTGCCATAAACCGCCTTCTTGCAGCGGGAGAACGATTGTCTGCACTTGTGGTAGCACATCACTTGAAACAACACGGAATTGAAGCACACCCCGTTGGTGCTGAAGACATAGGCCTGAAACTCAAAGGAACGAACAGAGCCCCAGTAGTTGACTTGAAGACATCAATGGTGGAGTTGGATCGCTCAGCGTTCTTTGGAACTCCAGTTATTACAGGCTGGTTTGGAGAAGGCGATGATGGGGAGTTAGCACTGCTCGGTCGAGGTGGAAGCGATCACACAGCAACCTCAATTGCTCGACTCGTTGATGCTGACAAAGTCATTCTGTGGAAAGATGTAGATGGCGTTCTCCCCGTAAATCCACGCTGGGGGGTTCAGTCGTACCCGATACCGTATCTCGGCTACAGCGAAGCGGTGGAACTCGCTCGGCTCGACACACCAGTCTTACACCCTGCGACTGTTGAACCACTTCGGGGAATCGGCATCCCACTCGAAATACGTGACCTGCGTAGCGTGCTCAAAGAACAAGCGGCATCTATCATCGGACCGGATTTGTTACAGGTTCGTCAAGTGAAAGCGATCGGTTGCCTTCCAAACATTACCCGTTTAACTGTCAACTCATCTTCACTCGAAGTTCAGAGTGAAAACTTAGGGCGAGTCCTCATTGAATTAGCGGATCGAAACATTTCATGCTGGAATCTTGATTCAATCCCAGGCCAAGTGTCATGGATTGTGTCCCAACATGACTTGGAAAAAGCAAAAGAAATTGTCACTAATCACTTTTCTGTACCCGATGTGAACGAATATGGAGTCATGTTTTCGTTGGTCGGAAATAAACTCCCAAACGATAGCGCCGACATTCTGTCGTCATCAACGGCTCGGCAACTTGGACTAGAAATCGTGTCAACCACCGACCATGCGGTTCGAGTTATATCAAAAAGAAAAGACATCTCTACAATGCTTGACATTTTAGCAAGCGACCTCAAACTAACCGTTGAGCTCTAATCAGTCATCTGCACGCTTTTCGCGGTAACTCTGCAAGTGTGTCGGCAAGTTAAGGGCGAACAGTCCACCGACTACGCTGAAAACAAAGAAGGTGCCAAGTGCTACGCCGTACACAGAAATTAACTCCACAGATTCTTCCATTCGTAACGCAGTATCGCTCGAGAAGATTCCGACAAAGAAGGGAAGAATGGTGTTTGCAGAGAGAACAACTGTAGCAAGGATTGTTGCAATAATTGGGTTGATGAGAAGAGAACGGTGGTATTTTCCTACAATCTTCTTCGGATTCATGACATAGACTTCATTGGTGCGAATGCTGGTGTCAAGCATAGAGTAGCGAAGAACACCGTTGGCCAATTCGAAATACATGATCAGAAGAACTGCATAGATGACCACGAGCGCTGAAAGTAAAAACGGCTTGTCTTGCAACCCAAATAAGTCGCTTGACAGCGTTACTTTCGATGATGCAAAGCGAAGAATAGCGAGAATAAACATGAGATTGCTTGCAAGCGTGAATCGCCCGTCACGTTGGAATGTTCCCCAAAAGCCTGTACCAGTCGCTCCAACAATCAAAATCAATTGTAAGATGGTAGCAATACCGAGGCTTCCTGTGAGCATGTACCAAATTGTACCGTCTGGAGGTGAGATAATGTAGGTCATCAACGAGAGAGCGACAAGCACACCGTAGACGCCGAGTTGGAGATTCTGAACCATTTTATCCGGCGCTAAGAATTTGGTTTTCGGCACCAGTGGGCCTCCAAGAAGACTTTCTATGAACGAAGGAATTTCAACTTCAGGAATAGCGTCCTTTGGGATTTCACTTCCGATACCTAACTGACCCGCAGCCTTCTTTCGAGACGGAGCCGAGGAACGCACGGTTTTACCGTCGTACAGGTGAGAAGTGTCGCTTGATGGTCTTGAAACGGTCATGCATAGTCACCTCAGAATCCTCTTGCTCCAGCAAGTGCGGTTGATAGAAGCATATCGGGCTCCCAATCCATGATGTTAACGCCAAGTCCGCGAAGTTCACTAATGAGTACGTCACGTTCAGTCTTCATGACTTCATATCCAGTTCGGTCAATACGGCGAGCATCAAACTCGAATTCGAGCGATGATGGGGTAAGTACTGTGACGTCGAAGTCTCGCGCTCTGAAATCACGGAGCGCATTCACAATGGTTGGGTCATCTTCCAAATTCGATAAGAAGATGATTGGACTTCCCTTATTGATGTGCGGCATGATTCTGTTAACGACAACTTGCAAAGGTATGTTTCCACGAGCAACTGCGCCAGCAAGTTTGGTCAGTATAACATACAGTTGTTTCTTACCCGTGTCTCTGTCAACGCTGACTACTTCATCACCGTAAACGATGACACCGACGGAGTCACGACGTCCAAGGAAATATTTGGCGAGAGATGCTGCTGCGCGAGTCGAGTACACCAGTGCGTTGCGTGAAACAGGACCTGTTTCAGCGACAGAACGCGAGTCAACAATGATGATGATGTCCGAGACGGCATCGCGTTCACGTTCATTGACCATGAGTTTCCCGGAGCGAGCATACGCAGACCAGTTAATTGCTCGGAACGAATCGCCTTCGAAATATTCACGAAGTGAATAAAACTCAGAACCTGGACCAGGTTGACGGATGTTGACTGCGCCTGTGAAAATCTTTGGTACTCGAGATTTAACAAAAGTCTCTTTGAGGTCTTCCATTTTCGGGAACACGAGGAAATCGTTGTAGACATGCAATTCCTTTTCCTTGTGAAACAATCCGAACGGGTCTTGGATCCTGACAGCCACGGGACCAACACTGTAGAAGCCACGAAGAGGACATTCCACGGTATACTCAATCAACGTTTCACGGCGTGGGCCAAGTTCCATCAGAATGTAGTTCGCACCGTCTTTGATGCGCATTACTTCTGGAACACGGTCTCGAACTTCCAAAATCTTAGCGAGCGATGAATGGTTTTGCATACGCAGTGTAATGTTCAGTTCGCCGTCTTCAAAGATACGAGCACTCGATAATTTACGCATTGCGGTGACGCTGTTGAGCGCTGCACCTTCTTCACCCGACCATTCTTCAGCTCGACGGCCGGTTGCGGCGACGTCGGCGTGACCGCCGAAAAAGGGCGGCCCATGTCAGGAAAACGAAGATGACAACTGCAATCGTAACGAGTTGGGAGTTTCGCAAGGTTAGACCAAGCAAATACATGGCAATAGCCAAACTACCTAACATAGCAGATTTACGACTCCACATCACATTCACCTCAAATTCAGTTCAGAACTGTAATCAAACAGTTGGTACTGGGACTTCTCGTAGAATTGCTTGAATCACTTCACCGGATTCTAGGCCCTTAATTTGATGCTCGGGCTTGAGAATAATTCGGTGAGCAAGTGCAAGTTCTGCAATTGCCTTGATGTCGTCTGGGGTGACGAAATCACGGCCACGAAGTGCAGCTGCTGCACGAGAGGTCTTGAGCAATGCTTGGGAACCACGAGGAGAAGCGCCGACCAGTACACGAGGATCTTCACGTGTTCGGGAAACAACTTCGACCATGTACATTCGTAGAGCAGGGTCGACGTAGACGAACTCACATGCTTGTTGCATGTTAATCACCATTTCAGGGTGCGTAATGACTTCAACTTCTACGGCGTCCTTTCCACGAGAGATACGACGGGATAGAATCTCGTCCTCGTCGGCGCGGTCAGGGTATCCGACAGACATCTTGAACATGAAACGGTCAAGTTGTGCTTCTGGAAGTGGGTATGTACCTTCTTGTTCGACAGGGTTTTGAGTTGCCATAACAATAAACGGTGCAGGAAGTTTGTGAGTCACTGTACCGATGGTAACTTGCTTCTCCTGCATAGCCTCAAGCAATGCTGCTTGTGTCTTTGGAGGAGCACGGTTAATCTCGTCAGCAAGAAGAAGGTTACAGAACAAAGGTCCTGGCTTGAATGTGAATTCACCCTTCTTTGCGTCATAGATGTTGGTACCCGTGATGTCAGCAGGTAGCAAGTCAGGCGTAAATTGAACACGCTTGAAGTCACAACCAAGCGCATCAGCGAAGGTATTGGTCATCAGTGTCTTTGCCAGACCCGGGTAATCTTCGAAAAGAAGGTTTCCGTTGGAAAGAATGTTGATGAGTACGTTATCGATAACGTGTGCTTTACCGATAATTACTTTTTGAACCTCGGCACTGATTGCGCTTGCAATCGAACCGACGGCTTTCAACTTCTCTTTGTTTTCTGGGCTGGTTTGGTGCTTCGGTTGGACCGGAGCGGCCGGGGC
>JAKMGM010000070.1 GCA_022424925.1 Candidatus Poseidoniaceae archaeon
TTTCAGGGCCAGTGTTTGAGGCTGTGGATGGTGCAATATTGATGTCTGGAACGCTCTATCCGCCTCAAATGTATGCAGACATCTTGGACCTTCCCATGTCAAAGACAACGAAAACAGCGTATGCATCCCCCTTTGCAGGCGAGCGACGCCCGGTCCTGGTAGCAGGCGATGTCACAACCAAATACACACAACGCTCTCCAGCGATGTGGTCAAAAATACGCAGCCACCTTCAAGCGCTCATCGATGGAACGCCGGGGCATATTGCTGTATTCGCCCCCTCCTATCGGATGATGGAAGAAATTCTCGCAGAACATCGATTCAAGGGGATTCGGAAAGTAATGGAAAGTCGAGAGTGGAGCAAAAACGATATTGATTCACTTGTTGAAAACCTGCGTAGCGAAAAAGAGGCCGGGAAAAGAGTATTGCTGTGCGGAGTCTATGGCGCACGCCTCTCTGAAGGAATCGATTACAACGGCGGGATTCTCGATGCAGTCGCCTGCATTGGCATCCCAAACGCACCACCATCGGTTCTCTCAGATTCACTCAAGGCATATGCTGGAGACAGATTTGGAAAAGGCAACGCTTGGCGTTATACAGTCACCCAGCCGGCGATAAATGCAATACTCCAAGCAATGGGTCGCCCAATTCGTTCAATTGGAGACCGAGCCCTCATTCTTCTCCTCGACCAACGCCACACTGACCGAACATACATCAACTGCTATCCAAATGACTTACGAATGAACGCAACCAACGACCCACAAACGACCTCAAGTTTCGCTCGAAGGTTCTTTTCCAAGGTTCACACCGTTGAAGAAGTGTAGAATCACAGCATACTGTGGAGGACGAAGGTTCATGGAGGCGGCACACAACCATTGTACCATGTCGACATGGGAGCCCGTAGTTTTGAACTCCGAACAAACAGAAAGTGAAGCGACAAAAGAAGCGCATGCAAGCGCAGAAGGGCTCGATGCTCAACCCGAACAATTGCACGCAGACTTTCAGATCCAAGCCGACCACATGGCCGAAGTCCACATGAACCATCAGCAAGTTTTAGTCGCTGCAGGGATGATTCCCGAGTCACACCTTGCAGAAGTTGCTCCAGAACGACAACTTGAGTGGATGGTGAAGCAACTTCACGGCACTGTCAATCCAGATGGTTTGATGATTCCACTCCACGGGGCAAACAACGATGACATCGAAGTTTCAACGCTTCAAGATGACGTTCAGCGTAAACTCAGACTCATCGTTAGAGAAGCTGGACACGAGGATTTACTCCGTGTCGTGCCTCTACCTGCCGATGCTGGAGAAGTCAAAGCGAACTTCATCAACGGTCGACTCCACTTAAGATGGTAGTCGCCATCAAGGACGTGCTCCACCTTTAGCGTACGGGAATCTTGGTGAGACTTGCGATCTCTTGGCCCATTCTTCCCAAAGCTTGCTGTGCAGCAGCTTGGTGTTGTTCGCCCATTTCTTCTCGGCTGTATCGTGCTTGCTCAAACATATTGTCAAGAGCCTTGAGTGCGTCTTCAGAAATCTGAGGCATGGCATTACGAATTGCCATTTCAAACTCTCGAACTGTTTCGAAGTCTCGTCGCAAGAATCCGTTTTCTTGGAAAATCGAACAGAGATTCTGGTAACATGTGAAAATTGATTCTCGTATTGAATCGCCTGCAGCGAGTAATTCAGCCGTATATGCAAACACTTCTGCCGCTTCTTGGAGAAGTTCAGCCGACTGTCTGCGTCGGTACATCACAACACCAGCAGTAACAAGTGCCAAAACAAGGATTGTCAGAACATAAGCCCATGATGGTAATTGCGTTTCTTCTTCCTGGAATTTGTACGACAGCATCGATGCTTGACTGGAATCCAAAGCAAAATCATCGAGCGTCTGCTGAGACAATCTTGGGTCGTTAATGAGTATCTCAAGTGTTACCATTCCCCACTCGTCTACATCACCGAATGGCGGGTCAGAATTGAAATCAAACGTTGCCACACCGTTAGCGTCGGTAAGTGGTTGCAACGGATTCGACAACTGCGTGCCGTTTTCAGAGTACATGTAGATGGTTACTGAGATTCCATCCACGCCTTGCTTCGTATCTTCTGCGGTAATACTAATCGAGCCGCCAACGTCCTCTTGTTCATTCTCCACGATTTGGTCGAGTGTCACAACGATGTCGGCGTTAATCTTGACATAAATCGGGTGTGTCGAAGTCGCAGCGTTGAGGTAATGCTCATCATGCCGTGGAGTTCCCAAATGGAGATACTGCGGACCTGCAGAAAGGAACGAAGGTGCGGTTGTCGTTAAAGTGAAATTGCCATTCGCCCAATCGATGAGAAGGTCGTCAAGGCACCGAGCGCCGTCTTTTCCTTCCAGACATTGGGATGCATTGCCAAGATACAGTGTTACGTTATCGAACACTTCCCCAAGCCCACCAATTTCCGAAACTGAGCCCGTCAAAATGATTGGAGCAAAGGTCGAATCTGAACGCACAACGATATTCGACGACGTGCCGTCAATCGTTATCATCGCATTCGCCCAAACGGTTGCGGTGCCAGATGACTGCGTAGCAAGATGAGCTTGTGTACCCTCGAAGACAACCGTGAAAACATGGTCACCTCGGAGCAGATCCATTGTTGCTGGGACAACTGCAGACCAACTGCCGTCATCGCCAGTCACCAGAGTCATCAGTTCGACGTCATCGAGACGAAGACTGATGTCCATTCCCGCAAGCCCATCGTTGTTGACCGTATCGATGTCGTACAAACGTCCAGAAAGTGTCCAAAGATTGCCTCGTGTTGCATCTTTCCCGTCTTCGAAAACGAGGGTTATATCTGAACGGTGAGCGAGGAAGAATGTGGTGTTACCCGTGTTGGCACGGTAGAATCCTTGTGCGTCAACAACAGCAAACAGGGTATTGTTTCCAAATCCAAAGGTATCAGGTACATTCCAATCGAAACTGAATGCTCCAGATGCATCTGTCGTGACCAAACCAATGACAAGACCTTCCACTTCCAGTTCGACTTGCATATCCGGAATACCGGTCAATTGGTTGTCGACGACCGAACCAGAGATGGTGGTATTCTGTCCAACCGCAACCGGACTTTCAATCGAAACCTGAACGAGGATTGGACTGAAAACATTCCATGTCCCTGTAGCGTTACTCGGAAGATAGAAGGTCGTACCTGTGAATCGAATCTCAAGGTCGATTGCTCCAAGTTGAGCATCAGCGGGAACAGGATAAACAGCAGTAAACAATCCGGTTTCATCCGTACTGACATTTGTCATCCACTGGCCTCCAAGCCAAACTTCAACGGTGAGGGCTTCCAACGGCGTATCGACCAAATCAACCAGTCGACCCTGAATTGTCATGAGTTCTTCCCGATCTACCTCCCCAGTAGCAGTCAAGAGGAGAATCTTCGTGGGAACACTGACATTGAAGTTCACTTGAGCACTGCTCGGCAGATAGTAGTCTGGATTTGGCGGGTCACCGACGCCGATTGGGTCAACCCAGTCTCTTCCACCAAGGAAGCGAACTTCGATGAGATGTGAGCCTGCTGCAGTGCTTTCCGGCAACGTCCATGAAATCGAGAAATTACCATTCATTGGGTCTGTCTCGACACTGGAAACTGGAACGCCGTCCACCAACAAGTGAACAATCGCAAGCGAAGCGACGCCGTCAATGGCGAGAACTTGGTTCAAATCATCCAAGAGAACACCTTCGACACTGAACGAATCGCCCGCTACCAACGTTGAAGGTGATGCGGTTATGCGAAGTTGGGTCTGAGCCAAAACGACGAACTGCGTAGATGCATTCGAGCCAAGAATGCCGGTCGTGCCTGGCGTTCCTGCAAAAATAACTTCTAAATCATTGAAGCCAACACTCTGATTCTCGGGAATTGAAAGCGTACCGTAGGCAGTTCCGTTGTCGAATGTGGTCAATGTGACGCTCACATCGGTATCGATGAGACGGAGGATGACTTGCTGTGATGGAATCGGAGCAAGCGTGTTATCGCGTAGAAGTACCTGAACCGTCACGTTTTCTCCACGTTCTGTGCGGTCATTGAGCGAAGGGGAACCAAGTCCGTCTACCGCCGGTTTGACGAAGACCAAGGTAGAGAAGCCTCGACTGTCAAATGTGCCGTTACTTTCAGAACCAATGTAGAAATTCACATTCGGTACATACGTTGCCACAAGCGTATTGTTTCCAGCTTCAAACGACTCACTCAGTGCTATTGAAGCGGTCCACGCACCACCTGCAACCACGGAACCACCGGTAACAGTGAAACCAACAGGTTGACCGTTAATGCTGAACAGAATATTTGACGGTAAGACGCTGCCATCTCGTTGCTCAAGACCACTACCGTTGTCGCTGAGGACGCTGCCGGACACATTGAAGGTAGTACCCGCAACAGGGTTTGCTGCAATCGGGTCAACAATCATGACCGTAGTCGAGCGAATCGTCACCGTGGAAAGGTTCACTTGTGTCGATAACAGATCGGATGAACCGTTGAACACCAACGTGACAACAATCAATCCCAACGGATGTGAAAACGGCACGAGGTGGCTAAAGTTTGAGTAACCTGCTCCATCAGTTTGCGTACCTGTAAGCCATGTCTCATGGAATTGAATATCCACATCAAACCCTGACAGTGGTGCAAACATGTCTGAAGATTCGAGCAAGCGAGCAGTGATATTGATGGTCGAACCGCGGTTCACTGTCAGTGGATTTAACGGTTGGATGTTGTTAAACTGACTCACACCCATAACTAAGATTCCAGACTGAGCTGACGATGTGAGGTAGAACGGTGATGAGTCTTCGACGACCGAAATCACCAGTGTCTTATCGCCTCGAACGGTACCGTTACCGGAGGTGTCCGTGGGTATACTCACGTTGAACGTCCCGTTCGATGTCGTTCGGTATGAAGAAACCAACAACTCATCAGGATTGCTCAACCAAAAGGCCGATAATTCAACCGACGAAGTAAGTGGACGAGCAGGGTCGTCAGCGTCGAGTACTTGACCGAGAACGTTGAAATTAATGCCTGCAGTTGTCACTGAAGGGGCGAAATCAATTCGAATGTCACTTGGAACTTGAACTGTAAGGTTCACAATTGAGGAGTTTCCTGTTCGCCTCGAATTGCCAACTGCCAATCCGTCTGTGAGGTCATCATAAACCACAACGAGTACGTCATAGTAGCCTGGTGAGATGCCCGTTGCAGTCCATTGAAGCGTTGCATTTCCTTCTTGGTCTGATGTTGCAGTGCCCATCGAGATGTTCGTGTTACCCCAATCAAAGATGAACTCTACAGTTGCATCTGAAACATTGGATTTATCAGCCAAATCAGTAATTTTCGCGTTAAAGTCGACCGACTGGGTCATCTCGACGATGGCCGATTCACGTTCAGGTTCGACAACAAATTCAGATTCGATACCGACCAGTGTCGAAGGAAGGTTAGGTGTTGCAGGAGGCACTGCAGTATCGACAAATCGGTAGTAAGCACCGCCTGCGGGCGCCATCGAATCGAAATCCATGCCCAAGATAACCTCGTATGCATTCGATGGGCTCGTAGATGGCGCAGTGAAACTGAGGTTGAAACTTCCAGTCGTGTTGTTCAAGAACCCTTGGGCAAGGTCAAACGGTTGACCCTCTGTGTTGAGCATCGTTAATGTCAGCATTGTGATGTTATCGCCGAGTACTTTCTCAGTGGGATACTGCGCATCAAATATATCTCCAAACATGTAACTTGTGTTCCCAATATGCGTCCAATCTTGAGCGAGACTGAAATTCCAGTCAATCTCTGCTGCGACCCGTACCGAAGAAAGGCCAGTTGAGGGTTGGTAGAGTTCCGAACCATTGAAGGAGATTTCGAACGGATAGTCGCCAGCGCGCAGAGTGGAATCAATGGTCCATGAGATGGTCATCGTCTCGCTTTCAGGGTTAACGGTCGTGTTCACCCAGGAACCGTCGAAAGCAAAGTCAAAATTTCCAAGAATAGACAAATCGCTGGTTGCGCCACGATGATCGATAGCGCTCACGAGAATTGCTGCTTCAGTACCTCGCAACTGCGATGATGCTTGTACATCGAAGACAAGGAACCCTCTTAGGAAAAACGGTGCTGAAGATGAGAGGTTCGCATCGTCTGTCGCCTCAATCGTATCTGGGAAGAAGCGAAGTTGCACCTCGATTTCTCCGGCCAACACCTGCGCCTCAGCCGTAGTCAAGAGGTGTTGGAAACTGAATGCACCGTTCACTGTACGGTTAAAGACCTGCAGCCATTCATCAGATGTTCCGTTTTGCCGAATTGACAGTGATAGGTTACCCGCCATTGCAACGGGTGAGGCACCAATTGTTAACACGCTACCATTCACCCAAATATCGTCGTTAATGAGAAGAATACTGCTGTTTGACAATGGTCCTTCGAGCGTTGCGGTTAAGTTCGGGGCATCACGGATATCAAGCACAATTGCGGTCGTCGAAGGGCGCAAGTGGAACTGAACAGGTGCAACACCAGCAACTTGTGTGTCTTGCCAGCCTGAGAAGCCGAGAGTAGCGGAAACATTGGTCTTGGTTTCAAGTGGGTCAAGATTCAACTCAATACTCCAAGAACCATCGGGGTTAATTGGACTGGTTAGGTTTGTGAAGCCGTCAACCGAGGAGGTGAACGACAACCAGACTTCAGGCGGTACGTCATCCAGTGCTCCAATGTTTTGCACATTTGTTATTGGTGCATTGAACAAACGAAGCGTACCTTCGATGACGGTTAATGCTCCTGCTCCAGCTATCGGAGCGTTAATTGCATTCGGTGCAGTGTGGTTGATTACAGAATCGTCAGTTACGTTAACGAATCCATCGAGTACAACACCAGTTTCGGAAACATAACCCTGCTGTGTGAGTTTGACCACCACACGGTACATACCCGGGCCAGCCATTTCAGGAGGAGACCCGAAGAAACTGAACGAGCCGTTGGATAATGTCGTCTCAGAACCAATCTGGAAGTTTGGAATCGATGCTGCTCCCGGGATTTGGTCTTCAAGACCAACTGGAACCAAGTAGCCAACCAGTGGCATATTTGGAATCGCACTCATGTTTTCAGTGAATTGCAGTTGACCTGAAACAGTTAGTGGGTTGATTCCACTTCGTTCGTAGGTCAGTGAAGAAATGCTTTGGTTGACGATTTCAACTTCCTCCGCATCCGGACACGCATCAAATGCAATCCAGCCGAGGTCAGTATCACCGTTGGCGGCATTCTGCTGCAGGCGAACTTCACCCCATGTGTTGAGGTCAGTCGAGTATACAGCGTATCCATCACCGTTCCACGTTCCGCCGGAGAAACCGGAGACTTTCCGAGCCGGTAAACCTGCCAAGCGTGCCATTGTCACAAACACGGTTGAGAACTCTGAGCATGTACCTTCAAGCGAAGATTGTACCAAGCCAACGCTCAAATCTTCGGTTGTAAGAATGCCTGAACCGTTGTAATTGCGCTTGAACTCAGTCGTAGCGTTCCCGTTCACTAAGAACTCTTGAATCGCAACAGCACTGTCATAGGCATTGGTAGCACCAGCTTCTGAGACAACGGCGTTCGTGACGTTAAAGAGGTAGGATAAAGCGTTTGTAGAGTCGGTAAAAGCGGATGGGAGTACCAGTTCGTAGCTGGAATTTGTCCCGGGAACGGTTGTTGCCGCCAATGTGGCCCAGTCGAAGTAATATTCAGGTTGCTGGGTGTACATTTCCTGAACAGGTCCGGTCACAACACGCATGTTGTGTGTATCGTTTGACCGTTGCACGACGCTCGAAGAATCGACAATGAATGAAATATTTGACAATGATTCTGGAACCGGTAAACTTCCGACATTAATGGGGTTTTGATACTTGATAAACCAGTCAAGCGTTTCGTTTGCAAAGGCCAAATCGGCAAGATGTGTGAAATTCGATGAGGGCAGAACGATTTCTTCAAACGGGTGGACTGTCGCAAGATGAGCGTACGTTGTTCCAGTGTAGAAGTCATATGTGTTCATTCGCCATCGATGGACGATATTGGTATCTACTGCACCGGACGAATTGTTTGCCCAAAACACGATTTCTGAGGGCGTGAAGTCATCGGAAGGGTCGAGTGGGTCAAAGGGTGAACCTACGCAACCAACGATCCAAAATTCTTGGGTGCATTCCAATCCATCGCTCATTCCACCGCCGTCAGTATCTGGATTGGTCCAATCTGTACCTGTCTGGTTTTCAACCGCATCTGGAATTCCATCACCGTCAAAATCTGCAGGCAGGAGGTCGTCAGTCGGGTCGTTTTCAGGGTTTGTTCCATCAAAATATTCGTCTCGGTCACCTACGCCACCGGCATCGGTATCGAAATCCAAATCGTCCGTAACCCAAACGTCTGACGAACCGTTGAGAACACCGATGAATTCGAGGGGGCATCCAGTCGTCGTTTCAAAGAAATTATTCAGTCCATCCAAGTCATCATCGAGGAGGTTTACACAGGGCTCGTTCGGGTCGGTGTTGTCAAAGACTTCATCAAAATCACTCACGCCGTCCCCATCCGTATCCGCAAGGGTTGGATTTGAGAACCATCCAAATGTACCGAGCAATTCCTGCCAGTCTGCAAGACCGTCGCCGTCGGTATCTGAATAATCGTCATCGCAATACTGCTGAGTCGTACCGATGGTTCCAGAAGCAGTAGCGGAGGTATGACAGAACGAACCGTTGCGATTCGAGGCTTGAGTTACGCCAGCACCAGGTGCAGGGGATACCCCTTGCAGCACGTTGTTCACCGTTGTTGCATAAGCAAAGGCAACCCACGTCCCTGAAGTATTGAACCAACCCACACCACCACTCGGGTTGAATCCGGAGCCGTTGAGAACCTCGAGTTGACTGATTCCCGGGCTCCAAGTGACGATTGTCGTTTCAAAGTTAATCAAAGAATCACAGGGGTCCGTACCGTGGGACACATTCCTCTCGTCACCATCGTTGATGCCTCCAAAGTCTGTATCGGCGACGTCCCACAATGTGCACGAAAGGTTCTCCTCCCAGTTCTGGATTCCATCGTTATCTTCATCGCCAGAATCTTCCATTCTTGTAGGGTCTGTTTCGCCCGCATCGACCACGCCATTGAAGTTTGTATCTTCGTCACCGTCATCAAATGCGTCACCATCGGTGTTGTTACTGCGAGGGTTGCTTGGTAACGGAGGGTTCCCGTAGGCGCCGTTGATTTCAACGCCGTCGGGTATTCCATCTCGATCCGTATCGGAAGAGGTTGGGTCGGTCAGCAAAGTGAGGGCTTCATAGGAATCATTCAACCCATCACCGTCGGTATCTGCACGCTGAGGGTTGGTTGATGTTATGCCATCAACTTCAGCGGTAAAGGTAGCGCATCCGCCTGGACCTACCCCATCGACAGGGTCGCATGGTGAAGTCGTTTCTGTTACAATTCCATCGGGACCGTTACGGAAACAAGGAGACGAACCACACATTGTGGTCCATGTTGGATTCACATATTCGAGAAGATTGTTGAGACCATCACCATCAGGGTCACCGTTCGGCCCGTCTGCATTTGAAGCGGATGTTGCATTCAAACCGTTCGCTGCTTCCCAACCGTCGTCCATGCCGTCACCGTCGGTATCCCAACCAGCGACGTCTTCATCAGCAATTCCGTCACCGTCGTCATCGTCTGATGAACAATCAGCATCGCCGTCATTGTCTGGGTCAGCTGAATCCACCAATCCGTCTTTATCGTCATCAAAACCATTGGTACAGATATTCCCTACCGGGTCTTCATCACAAAGAATAGTACTGCCTTGGCCGTCTGAGCCGCTGTCGCCGCACAGAGGTCGGTTGTATTGGAGAGCGTCTTCTTCATTCCAATCGTTAACGGGAACCGTACCGTTCCACCAAACACCTTGATCCAATACACTGGGGGTTGAAGAACTGTCCCAGTTGGACGGCTGAAGGTACGAGTATTCCTGAAGGTTTGACATGCCGTCGCCATCAGGATCGCCGACGGCGCCATCGATGCCGTTACTGGAAAGGGGGTCAAGACCGTACTTCCATTCCCACCCATCAGGCAGACCGTCGTTATCGGAATCCGGGTCATTGGGAGCTGTATTCATCAGGTACTCAAGACCGTACGTGAGACCGTCTCCATCTTGGTCCGATGCTGCCCGTACATCAAGCGAAACATAGTGAATCGCTGTAAAGGTTGAAAGCAGCATCAACAGCGAAAGTGACAACGATTTGATAGCGTTTCGATGCTGCAAAATCTGCCATTGGAAGCGCGGCTCGGAGGAGGATAATGTCGTGCGCATGGCTTTCACTAATGTCGGGCTTGTTTGATGCCTCATAAGGGAAATGGTGCGATGTTCATACAATAATTCGTTTTGAAGAGGGGGGTAAACCTCTTGAAAAGACAAAAACAATCGACCAGTCAACCTTTTTTACAGCGAGGTAACCCGAGACAGGGAATCTACGGAACTCGCTTGGAAATGACAAGCGAAGAATGGACTCAGAGGTCTTCAAGTTCATCGAGAAGTTCCAAGTCATCGTCTTCTTCCAAAACCGGTTCTGGAATTTCTTCAGTGACCACATCCATCTCGATGTTGTCTTCAACCCAATTCATCTCTTTCTCGGAAACGAAACCGGACGTCTGACCCCGTCGATACACTGCGAAGACCATCACGAGCACAAGACCGAGTCCGAGAACCAGTGTTTGTGGTCCTGGATTTATCACTTCATTTGCAAGGCAACCAATGCCGTTGCAATTTGTTTGGTAGGTGAAGGGGACGATTTGGGTAAACTCTGCATCGTAGGGAACTTCCTCATCCATTGGAGTTACGGTCAATGTGAACCGTATTTGCTCGCCATCCTTCAAGTTGTCAGGAGGCGTCATCAAGACTGAGAAATCTTTGTCTGAATAGGCTGGGAGCGTGAGCAGAAGGAAACTGCCACCTGCCTGGTCAGAAGAGGCTCGAATGAGGCCATCCCAACCGTTCGGTTCATCCAAAGTGATGACGACATCGAGCGGGATGTTGTTATCGTTCGAAATCTTGTAATTCAAATTTCGCTGTTCATTGGATTCAAACTGGATAATCTCACTGCTCGAATCAGTAATGGTAATTCGGCCAGCAACGACCTCTTCACGCACTTCAACAGTCACGGGGAGGTCGAAGTATCGGGCTTCTTCTGAATCGACCCCTTCCTCAATCACTCGAACGAAAACCGTGTGAAGTCCTGCCTCAACGTTCTTTCCGAGCGTCATGTCGAGTTTCAAGTCTACATACTCGTCCTGATCAAGATACACCACGACAATGTTCGATTCGGTGCCGTTTGAAAGTTCGTAATCCCATGTGCCGTACATTGGGTCTCCATCTGTCTCGTCCGTGTTGCGCTCCAAATCGCTGGGATTGATGATGCGCCATGTGGTTTGGCCCTGGCCTTCAGTAGAATCTGTGATTCGCATGTTGTAGTAGACACTGCTGTCCGGTGCCACGGGGCCGACCGTTCCAAGCGTCCCACCGTCAGAATCTGCAATCACTTCTACCAGTATGCCAAATGTCCTGTGAACAGTAAACGCTACATCCGTACTCAGTTCCGTATCGCTGGTACTCGAAACAGAAAATTCAACCATTCCAATGTCCTGTGCATCACGCTCACTGGGCGGGAACACATCCATTCGCACGGTAAGAATTTGATTTGAACCAATGTCGGGCGTAAGAGAGTAAATTCCTTCCTCGGAAAGTTCCATTCCAGTATCGTTATCGTAGAACTTGTATTGCCAAGCGTCAGGTAAATCTGTCACTCGCATACGGAATGAATCGGTAATGAAACCTGCATTGAAAACATCGATGAAAAATTCACCTTTCGTGTCTCCGGCATCGACATAATGCGACAGTGTTTCGTCATAGGCTTCAGTTCGCGTCGAATCTGCAATTTGAATCTGGTGTTCAAAGTCTTCAAACACTGAAACTCTTGGTGGTGCAAGCACTTCTGATTCTTCGATTGAAAGCGTGATTGTTTTAATCGAGACTTGGTCATCTTGAGCGTTTTCAGTGTCTGCATAGGCTCGTGCTTCAACCTCGATGCTGCTCGGAGCCGATGTCAAATCGCCGTCAACCACGTCGAACGAGAGGATTGGGCGAGCAAAAGAGCCACCCCCGTTCAGGGTATATCCACCGGATTGGTCCCACACTGGGTCAGACCAGGACGAAGGGAAAGGAGAGCCGACCAAATCAAAAATAACGTTCATCGAAGAAGAAGTCGAACCCGTATGTTCAATCACAAATTCGATGCTTGAAGTTTGACCTGGAGCAATAAGTACCGTATCAGGTTGCGAAGAGGGAAGCGACAGATACATGTCGTATTCAATGAACGCAATACCCGGGTGTTCAAACACCAGTGTGTGGCCTTGAAGGTCGCTAATCTCAAGTTGCAGAGGGTATTCTCCAGCTGCCGTACCCGAATCGTATGTATATGTGAAATTTCCAATGAGACCCTCATTATCCAGTTTCAATTCATCGTCATCAAACGACTTATCGAAAACCGAGTTTGCACCGTTCGGTGTGCTCAAAATCAAGTCGACGCCTTGAATATCGTCTCGGCCAAAGGCATCGCGAACATCAACAGTGAACTGCATTGTACGGAACTCAGGGCGGTGGTTTGGTGACCATTCAGTGACTTCCGGGTCGGTGAAACTCGCACCTGGTCGGTGAACCTTCACGGAGGAATCTGCCAGGGCATTTGCTTTGAGTTCGAGTTTTGAAAATCCATTGGTTTGTTCAACATCTCCGAACGCAACATTCACTTCGCAGTTGTCGCCACCAATGCCGCCACCACCGCTGCTCTCACAGGTCGCTTGTGCATCGATATCGAGTTCGATTTGCTTGCCGTTTTCAACCGTGAAACCGTCTGAAGGAATATCAAAATCAATCACACTGAGCGTCCACGGGCAACCTCCGGTTCCAAACGTACCTCCAGTACACGGGTCTTCTAATGTCTCGGAATACGAATCGATTTCACTGCCACCTGCTCCGAGTGAGTAGGTCAGGTCAGCGGTCGAACCAGTCGTTCCGCGGAATTGAATGTAGAGAGAGAGTGTGACGATGTCGGTGCTGCCTCGCCCGTATACTTTCAAATCAGAAATCATCTCGTTTGATTGGAAGGTAAGACCGCCAAGTGCACTCTCTTCTTGGTGAGAGCCAGACGGTTCTTCGGTGGTGATTGAGCCATCGCCGCCGCTCTGTGAAGTCATAGCATCCAAGTACAAATCGTAGGATTGGCATGACGAGCATTCGTTGCTTGAAGACACGGTTGGAGCTTCTTCCAACTGCGATTCAACTCCCATCGAAGAATCGAGAGGGGCTGATAAGGGTAGGATTGCGCCCAGCATGAGGACAACCAAAAGCAGTGGTAAAAGTCGATTCACTGGAGTTGAATGTTGAGAGGACACCCTGTTCACCATTGTGGCCTGTTCGCCCGAGTGTTAAACGGTTTTGCATTGAATGTTCATGAAAAACGCTCTCTGACAAGAGAAACGAAATGAGAGTATTATGCAGGGGGTGGGATACGAACCCACGAACCCATACGGGACCGGATCTTAAGCCCGGCGCCTTTGACCAACTCAGCCA
>JAKMGM010000113.1 GCA_022424925.1 Candidatus Poseidoniaceae archaeon
GTTACGGTGCATGTACCGTTTCCCATTGAAAGCGCAGATGTCGCATTTGAGGCCATCATGGCGGGTGTGACGGAACGAACCGTTTTGGCCATGATTGACACTGTTACGAGCCCGACTGGGTTGTTGATGCCGTTTGAACGGTTAACGAACGAACTCGAGGCGAAGGGGGTTTCAGTTTTGCTTGATGCCGCACACGGTATCGGCATGATACCTCTCGCTCTCGATGCATTGGGTGCGTCGTACGTAACAAGCAATTGCCACAAGTGGTTGTGTGCGCCGAAAGGCTCGGCTTTCCTCCATGTTCGAAAAGATGTGCAGCACCGCATTCACCCCCTCACGATAAGCCACGGCATGACGTTTCCTTTGGGCGATACAACCCGCTTTCGTCATGAGTTTGATTGGACGGGAACTCGAGATATATCCGCAGCATGCTCAATTCCTGCCACCATAGAATACATGGAAAACATGGTCGAAGGCGGTTGGCCAGCCATCATGCAACACAATCACAATTTGGCCGTTGAGGGGCGACGTATTCTCTGTGAACGCCTTGGAATTGAAGCGCCGTGCCCAGACGATATGATTGCTAGCATTGCCACCTTGCCGCTTCCAGACGAGCATCAAGACGGTGGAATGCCGTTGCACGAACCCGACCCGTTGCACAAGGTCTTGCAAGACACGTACGGGATTCAAGTCCCTGTTTGGTCTTGGGAGTCACCAAAAGGGCGCTACATTCGAATTTCTGCTCAACTCTACAATCACGTTGACGAATACCACTATCTTGCTGATGCACTTGCTGAAGAGCTTGGTGTTTAATCAGAAAGTGAGGACTTTCTCACTGTCCTGAACCCATGCTGAACATTCAGCCATGGTCGAGAATTGTGCACCTTCGTAATACGGTTGACCCTTGAGCACACCACAACGGTTCTGACAGGTTCCGCAAACTTTGACCGGTACGCCATTGGCAATCAGTTCCTTGGTCATTGCAACCATGTCTTCAATTCCTTCCGGCGGTACTATGCCATCACGCGCTAAATCTACGCTATCGTTCATCAAAAACAACCGTACCTCCACACCGTCGTTGTTCAATTGACGTGCTAATCGAAGTGCGTTCCATGTTATGTCGGTTCCGTCATACGGTTGTCGGTTGAGAATGATGAGCGTAGCCATGAAGACTCGATACAGGCACAGTGCTTGAAACCAACGCTGAGATTTGGCGCGGCCTTGCAAACATGAGTTCAAAAGGTGATGGCCAAACCAGCGGATATGGGAAGGTCGTTTGCTGATTTTGCGAATTGGCTTATTCCGCATCGTAAACGCGTCCACATAGCCGTCTTTTTGCTCACGCTGCTGATGATTCCAGGCGTATTAACGGCACTCCAACCCATTGACATGGAATCCTATGAAATGGATTCGCCAGAACTTGAAGCCCAATCTATCATCGACAATGAGTTCGCGAACTCTGAAATCATTCTCGGTTTCCTCGTATCGGCACGTGACCCTACGCAGGTGCCGCCTATTGAAGAATGGACACCAGTCCCTCGAATGAGCGATGGCGCACCGGATTATGCATCACTGCCGAGCGCTACTGAAATGCTCGATTCAGGAGAGCCTTGGGGCGGCATAAATGCTCCAACCGCCGGCATCATGAACTTGACACTGCTGCAAGAAATCGACGCCAAAGTTGACCTTGTTCAAGACCATCCGCTCAGTAAAGCGATGAAACCGCTGGTGAACGATGTAACCGGCAACCAGGCTCCCGGTGCAATATCGCTCTCCGACCACTTCCGTGGTTTCATGAACGGCTCCTCGATTTTGACACAACCCGGCCTTACTACGCTTGGAATCGTGACTGAACCTCCAACCAACTGGACCGATTGCGGTGTACTCGAATGTCTCGAGTTTGACGATGAAAATGTAACGCAGCAACACATTGATCTTGCAGCATCACGAATGGCTGAAGCTTCCAACAACAACTTCCTTCGCTGGCTTTCACTCGACCGAGGCTTTGTCGCCGATATGAACGCACTGCAAACAGGTCCAGTTGGAGGCTCTCTCAACAGCAACGGTACTTGGGAAAACGCCTTTTTTGCTACCGGTCGATGGTCTGCCTCTTCGACATGGTTACTCGTTCAGTTTGACCGAGGGGTACTCGAAGAAATGGGTTGGGAAGTGATTTGGAAAGATTCACTCCAAGAGAAAAGCCTCGATTTTTCCGATGACGGTATCAAAATAGGTGGGTATCGTGTTGCAGACGGCTCGCTTGTTCTTCACCCGCCACAGTACACAGAAGAGTATTGTCTTGAACAAATGGAAGAGGGAGCAGGGTGCTCGACAGAATGGTCGTACATGGACCTTGAAGGCCATCTGCGTTCCAACGACCGAACCACGATAACGCTCTTGCTTGGACAGGGTGTCAATGTCGAAGTGAACAGGGAATTGCAAGCAAGTGGAGGATTGGTTCTGCTGATGGGGCTTGCTATTGTTGGGTTGCTCTATGTCAGTCTGCGAAGGGTTTCAGACGTCATTATCGTCATGTTTGCTCTAGGTACTGCCCTCGTGTGGATGCAGGGTATGATTGGACACTTCTCAAGCCTCACTTCTTGGTTTGGCTTCTCGCTCATTGCTCGTTCCCAATTTTCTAATCTGTTACCAATTCTCGTTCTTGCGCTCGGCATCGACGACAGTTTACACGCGCTGCACCGCTACAAGGAAGAGCGCAGCAAATCGCGCACGCCCGAACAAGCAGCACAAACAACCCTGCAACGTGTTGGCCGTGCCATCATGCTCACTTCTTTGACGACGATGGCTGCCTTTGCAGCCAATCTTTTCAGCGACATTGCTGTGCTTCGTTCGTTTGGGATCGAAGCCGCACTTGGCATTTTCTCAGCCTTCCTCTTGACCGGATTGTGGGTTCCACTGATCCGCCTGTCAGTAGACAAATGGATGCAGGAACGTAACAAGAACATCGAAGAATCAGGCGATGTCACGCACCTCATTCCTGAGCCGTGGCTGAAGAAAATTTCAGTCACTTCTGGTACCTTCAAAAACTCGGTTATCATTGCTTCGATTGCGTTTCTTCTAACGGTTCCGGCCGCCTGGGGAATGGCGCAATTGGAGGGCGATTTCGCCGTCGAAGATTTCCTTGACGAGCGCTCAGATTTCGCTATAGGGGTTCAAGAGATATCCCAACGCTTTGCTGATGAAGGTGAGCCTGCATACTTGCTCATTGAAGGAGATATACTCGACCCGGCGGTGTTTGCTGCTATCGACACCTTCCGGCAAGACATGGATGCATTACCCGAAGGCGTGCCAGACAAGATAACACGGCAACCTGATGGAACCATTGACATTCTTGCTTTGGACGAAATGGTGCTTGCGGCTCAGGGTTCACTCGTACTTGATTCAACGCCGTTTGAAGAAGCAGGATGGGTCGTCAACCAGACCGGTCACGGCATGAATTGTTCAGATGCAAGCAACGGCCCGCTGATGGATTTGACCGACCGCGATTGTCTCTCGTTCTTTTACGGCTTCCTGTCGCTGAACGGCGTTCCTGGCGTCGGCCCGATTCCAGATATCCCCCCAAGTATAGTTGCGCTCTATATCGCACCTGAAGTCGAACTGGACCCGACGCAGCCTTGGTTGGACATCAACGGCGAACCTGCTGCTTACGATCGAATGTTAATCCGATTTGGAATGACTGCTCCAGAGGATTTCCCAGGAATGGCTGGAGGCATGGAAGAGGTATGGCGTGACCTCTCATCGTTCACGAATCTCTCCACTGGCGACCGTTTCGAAGCCGGTGAACCCAGTGAAGACAAACCACTGACATGGGTGATGACCACCGGTCGCCCAGTAACCCGTTTTGTTGCTTCGACGACGATGCAGGATGAAATGCAATCTTCGCTTTTACTCGGTTCGCTGTTTGTTTTCATCACGCTTTCAATCGGCTTCAAGTCGTTCAAACAAGCCAGCGTCACACTTGTTCCAATCTTGCTGGTGGTTGTTTGGTTGTACGGTCTCATGTACATGGCCGGTTCATCGCTGAACATTGTCACCGTTACGATTGCTACCATATCGCTCGGCGTTGGGATCGACTATTGTATCCACGTCACTGAACGGTATCGCGAAGGGAGAGAATCAGGTGAGACACACCATGAAGCCCTTGTTGGCATCGGTGGGGCCTGCGGTTTGGCTTTGGTCGGAAGTGCTGCATCAGACATTGCAGGTTTCAGCGTTATTGCTTTGTCTCCAATGGGGCTGTTCAGTAATTTCGGAATATTCTCCGCTGCAATGATTGCCTTTTCTCTCATTGCCAGCCTTGTTCTCACCACAGCGGCTTTAGGCCTCATAGCCCGTACTCCGAATGCAGAGGATGAGCACGATGGAAGTCCGGCCGCTTGAAACAGCTGATGTCGAATTGGCTTGGAACATTAACGAACAGGGCTTACCCGGGACAGGTAAAGTTTCACTCGACGAGTTTTCTGACATACTTTCGTTGTGCGAGTATGCTATTGGCGCGTTTGAGAGTCAGCAACTGCTCGGTTTCGTCCTCTGCTTGGCGCCGGGAACCAGATATGGCAGCCTCAATTATGGTTGGTTCAATGAGCGTTTTTCAGAATTTCTCTATGTTGACCGTATTGCTGTAGCCCTCACTCATCGAGATAGAGGCATTGGCTCCATGCTGTACAACAGTGTATTCCTTCGAGCCGGCGTGCAGAAAATCCCCGTCGTCGCTGAAGTGAATCGAACACCTCCAAACCCCGGTTCACTTCGCTTCCACAAGCGGCATGGCTTCGAACGAGTTGGTGAGTTCCATCATGATTCGAAATCTGTAGTAATGCTGCTGCGTCGCTAAAAATAAGTAGTTTTTTCGATGAACGGAGTAGTGTTTAAGAGGATGATACAATTTCCAAGAACATGGAAGATGGTGGCTCTTCGGATTCGAAGAAGCCGCCCGAAACCGTTTTGATTCAACCCTCGAATCCTGCGCCAGTTCATCTTAGCGGCGAAATCTCATCACCGCTCGCCTACAATCCCCAACTTCAGGGCAATACGCTCCCTCTTCCAAACGACGGCAAACCATCGATTTACACGTTTTTCATATCGTTACTTGGCATCATTGTATCAACCGGCTATGTTTTTTTGAGCGCAAATGTGGGCATGGGTTCGAGCTTTGACGAGGAAATCGCTTGTTGTCTTCTTTGTAACGGAAATGCGCTTGGAATGGTCGGCATAGGAACATATTTAGTTCAAAGAGGAAATTGGGAATCGACTCAAAATCATACATTTTCGAGGACATTGTCGCACATCATTGCTGCTCTTTTGTTCCTTGTATCTGGACTCTTCTTCTTCCTATGGATTACATTTTCGGGCGATTTGTTCTACTAAATTCAATATCGGTGAGTTCATCAATGAGAGGTTTCAGGGTGTGCTGCTGTCTTTGGGGTTGACCCCGGGTTAGTGGTGATTGTATGGCCGAAAAAACACCTTCTGAAAACGATGATGCTGATGAGGATTGGATGAAGTATGCCAATGCTGGTTTTGGAGAAACAGATTATTCGTTATGGGATGAGGAGAGTGCCGATCTAGAGCAACCCGTGAACGATGATGAATGGGACCAAGATTTCGAATCGCCAGACCAACTCAGTACGCACATGGAGGAAATCCCCCGTGCTCCATCTCCTGCAGGCCATAAACATCTGGTACGAATTGGAACATGTGACCACTGTCTCGGCCGATTGGGTGGAAAGAAACGATTTGAGCAGAGTATCGAAGAATCTGGGGTTGAAATCCGTGCAGTTGTTACTGAACGAGATTCGCACTTATCCAATGCACGCATAGACGAGCCTCTCTGTCCTTTTTGTGAAAACTTGTATGAAGAATCAGCGCTGCTCGCTGACATCATCTTCGATTCAATTTCGCCGTATGAACTCTCAAGATTGCAACTCGGAGCCCGTATTCCAAAGGACCAAATGGAAGAGGAAGAGGAAATGAGAAAACGCTACGGAGCCGGCGGTTCCGATCCGCTCAAGAGTGGACTCGTGAAAGCGATTGCACATCACCTCAACACTCGACTTGAAGGCATTACTTTAGTCAATGATAAACCCCAAGTCCTTGCGCTCATTGACGTGTTAACACTCACGGTCGAACTTGATATCCGTGCGCATTACCTTTACGGACGATACCTCAAACTCGAACGAGGCATTCCCCAAACTCGTTGGCCGTGTAGGGCATGCAAAGGCCGTGGATGCCAACGCTGCGAACAAACTGGCCTCCAATACAAGAAAAGCGTTCAAGATCTGATAGGTAATCCCTTACTCGAACTTTTTGATGCGAAAGAACACGCCTTCCATGGCATGGGTCGCGAAGATATCGATGTCCGTTGTATGGGCCGAGGCCGTCCGTTTGTCATCGAAATGAAAGAACCTAAAATTCGCTCTGTCGATACGGTGAAAGCGATGAACATCATCAATGAGGCAGCCGAAGGTAGCATACAAATCACAGGCCTTCGTGATTCAAACAGAAGCGAGGTCGTCCGTGTTAAGGATACGCCTGCCGAAAAATCCTACACGATACGCTTCCGAATATTGCCACTGAGTGAAGCAGAAATGTCAGTGCTGACCGCACCTGTTGATTTGACACACGTCGATGTGCAGGAACGAGGCGGCAAAGGGAAAAAGAAGTCTTCGAAGAGAAAGCGTCGTGGCGACCGTAAAAATGACCACAAGAAGCCGCTTCCTTCGGTCATCGATGTGCCTGTGGGCCCCGATGAAGCAACATTAACGGCAATGAAGAAACTCGAACTTGTTGCACTTGCTGAAGAGATGAACCTCAAGAAGTCGGGTACGAAACCGCAAATCATTGAACGTATACTCTCGACAGGTCCACCTGCCCCCACATACCTGGACCTACCAGAAAACGAGGAAATCTTGGAAACCATCAAAGCACTTTCTGGCGTTAAATTAGCGCAACGAACCCCGGAACGCGTCGCTCACCGGAGAGCGGACCTTATTCGGCGCCGGACCGTATATGAAACGTCAAATCCACGCATTGAAACGATGGAAGACGGGGTACGCGAAGTCGAGTTCACCTTACGCTGCGAATCAGGGACGTATGTCAAAGAAACAGTCCATGGCGATGGAGGCCGAACACAGCCAAGTCTATCCACACTCATCAAAGCAAAATGCGAGGTTTTGTGGCTCGATGTCGGTGATATTCACGCAGATTGAACCTTCATAACGAGTGTTTTGAGGATGTTTTTCTACATTCAGCCCCTCTTTCATCCGTCGCGGTGCTTATATGGGAAAGGTAGGTCGCCAAACTGCTCCGAAGATGCGTTACGCAGACACGGGGCTTACAGGAGGCGACAAACATGAAGCGATCCAAAGGACTGAGAGTCGGTACAAGAAGCGTCCTGCGTCGACGCAAGTCGGAACGTAGCCGTGTAAACATCAGCCGCGTTATGCACGACTATCAAGAAGGCGACCGAGTGGCTATTGTCCTTGATGGCGGTCAACAAATGGGCATGCCCCACCGCCGTTTCAACGGTCGAACAGGATTCATCCAGAAGCGCCAAGGTGTCGCTTGGGTTGTTGCAGTCAAAGACGGTAACATGCCAAAGACAGTCATCGCTCGCCCAGAGCATTTGCGCCCACTCGAATGAGGAATTACCATGACTGAAGAAGAGCGATTTGTTGACTTTGCTACCGTGCGAACAATGCTTTTGGAAGCTGAAAAGCGCCGAAAGAACCTCACCTATGAGCAAAAAGCTGCATTGCAGCACGCTGAATGGGCCGCTAGCGATGCACGTAACGGATTCAAGACAGACCCCGAAGTCTTTCAACAATTGAAAGATGCTCTTTGTGAAGTAAAAACACTTTCATCCCTGCCGCATCTGGCTGCAAAGTTGGCTGAATTGATGCCGTTGTACCCCAATGATGTCAAGGCGGTATTGGCCTCCGAACGAAAGACTATTCCAGACGACGAAATCAACTCTGTGTTGGAAATTGTTCGTCAACACATCGGTTTCGAGTGAAACTTATCCCGCAAGGTGATTGGACATGACCGGTGGACGAAAAGACCGTAACATCAAGTTAGGTGCTGGAAAGAAAAAGCCATCACCATCCACTGGCTCTACATCATGGTCGAGACCAGCTGAAGGACGTAAAGAAGTCGCTCCCGCCAAACCCCGGCAATCTCGGCCTCAACCTCAGCGCGATAACAACCGCCGGAACGATAACCGACGTGGCAATCAAAACCGTCAAGGCGGACGCCGTGGAAACCGAACATCGGGTCCACAGACCAAATCTCCGCTTATGGAAGAGGATTGGGCTCGAGTCATCGATCATGACCAAACCCGAAACGAAATCGTTGCCGTCACTGAAGGAAAGATGCTCCTCTGCCGCCTCAAACCGAAACCAAACATAACGCCCTTACTCACCACCGCTCGCGTGTACATTGGTACCGATGAGAACCTTCGGGAGCACGTCGACCAAGTTCTCGGCATGACGAACATCGGCAGAGTTGCGAATCACGTGAAGGCCGACCTGCCGTTGGTGATTCAAATCTTCGTTGAAGAAAATGAGCAGCATTTCATTAGCGCCTTTTTCAATGTGGCCGGCAACATGTCCCTCAAACAACACGCCTTTGAATTACTTTCAGGCGTTGGTAACAAGAAGGCCATACAGATGGTTGAAGCACGTGGCTCTTCAGGCTTCGAATCTTTGGAAGCCCTCAACGAAGCATGTAACATTGATGCCGGTGAACTGCTCGCAAAGCGTTTCCTTGCCGAATTGGATGACAGGGAAATGCAACCGCGGCTTCTCGACCTGCTTTTGCCGGTGAAGGCATGAGAGGCGCACGTTGGCTCACCGACAGTTTGCGAGATAAACAGCCGTTTGACAAGTCCTTAGGGCAGCATTTTCTCGTCAGTGATGAATGCATTGCACGGGCTGTTGAACTTGGTAATGTTTCCAAACACGATCATGTTCTAGAAATTGGACCGGGACCCGGCGTTCTTACCGAGGTGTTGCTGTCAACCGGCTGCACACTCACCGCCATTGAAATCGATGGCGGTGCTGTCGAGCATCTTTTAGGCGCATTCGCTCCAGAAATTGAGACAGAGCAGTTTCATCTTATCGAAGGCGATGCGTTGCAGGTGCGTTGGCCTGAAAACATCACCAAGATTGTTGCCAATATTCCGTATCAAATTTCGTCGCCCCTCATTGATGTGTTAACTCGCTATCATCGCAATCCTCGTACATCTGCATTAGAGCAGATTGTTCTACTTGTCCAAGAAGAATTTGCTGAACGGCTGGTTATGGAATACGAAAGCGATGTGGGGTCACTGGGAATGACCGTTTGTCTTGATTGGGAATGCGAAATCGAAGATAAGGTTCCACCGCATTACTTCAGCCCAATGCCTAAAGTCAATTCCTGTTATGTTACCATGGAGCCGCACGGTGAAGAATGGCCGTGCGATGTCCGTTTGGTTCGTCAAATGATTCATTTGGCGTTTGATCAACGAAGGAAGAAACTCCGTTCGACTTTGAAATCTGTTCCGCGACGAATTGGTCGGGTCAATGGTTGGCATGCTGGGCGTTGGAAGCAGGCCTATGCCTCGCATCTTGATGACGAGCGAATGGAGATGCGGCCCGAAGAACTCGAAATAGAGGATTGGATTGAACTGTGTGAATCGTTCACTCGCGTTGCCTAAATCGTAGTTCATAAGGTGTCAATGCGTAGTCTATTCCTACACTGCGAGAGGAGAGCCTTTTCTTAGGAGGGTCTCCTCGCCTAGAACCGACGGAGGGGACGCTATGGCCAAGAAAGACACCTATCTTGCTTTACTACGCCGAGGAATCGATGAAACAACTGCTCAGCAGTTGGCCGATTCAGGGCTCAAAATTGGCGACCTTAAGAAAATCGACAAAGACATGTTGATTGAAAATTATGGTCTTAAAGCCGATATCGCAGACGGTGTTATTTCGATTATCACCGCCGGTCCTCAAAGTCACGGTAAAGAACGCTATCTTTCGAAAGTCTTGGCTCCTGAGAAGAAGCAGGAATCAAAGATTGAAGAAATTAAGTTCCAACGCAAGCAAAAAGACGTTCTCACTGAACTTGCTGAACAGAAAGAGCGTTTGAAAATTGCTAAAGTGGAATCGTTCCGAGCCAAGAAACTCATCATGAATCGTCTTGGAAAAACGGTTGAACTCATTGTCAAATTAGAGAACAACCTTCACGATGAGGGTAAAGACGACCAGAAAGTCAAGATTCGGGACCAACTGGAAACCCGTGGACTCGAAGCCGCAAGAGATCACGAAATGCTTGAGCTTGAGGGCACACCTCAAGACATCGTTGACTTCCGTCGCAACCACGTTCCTGCCCTCATTTTCCACGCCTGCCCAGAATGTGGTGATGAGATGGACCCTCGACAAGCCCGAGACCAAGACCGACCGCAAGAATGGGCTTTCATGTGCTGGGAGTGCGAGACGAGTTTTTCGCCTGGACTTGCTAACCTTGTGGAGACTCGACTTTCAAACGGTTCTCGAATCATCATTGACCCAGATAAGCGACCTCGTAACCCGGTGCCACCGAAACCGGCATCGATGGACCTCACCAGTATGAACGAGTTAATCCGCAAAGATTTGGAGGTCACAGGTGCAACTGCTGATGAGATGACCAAGGCTGTTGAAGAAGGTGGACTGACGGGCGGTCTAATGGACATCAACGATTGGATTGACCAAAAAATTGACGCCAAAAATTACATTCAGGCACAAGAAGATCGCGAGGATTTCATCCTACGCACCGGTGCAGGTGCAACGAAATTCAACAAATGGATGAAGAAGGCCGGACTTTACTTCAACAAGCAAACTGGTCGCTGGACGCGTCACAAGGACATGCGCTGAGGTATTCTCATGTCCGCCAATGCGGTTACCGCCGATGAGACACCGACTTCTGTTTCAACACGGCCAGTTGTACGTTTTTTACAAGGTGCAAATCTGTTAGGCCAAACGCCATTTATTGCAGGTAACACCCTTGTCGAACATGCAGAAGACGCTGGCGTACGTATCCCAACAAATTGCACTTCAGGAACCTGCGGGACATGTATGGTGACCCTCATCTACGGGGATGTCCCTCTTCCAGACATACTCCCCCCAGGTCTCGATGACTATCTGGTTGAGGAGTGTGCACGGCTCGGCTGTATCGGTGTTCCGACTGGAGATGTTGATGTCGATATTCGTCCACCGTT
Organism: Candidatus Poseidoniaceae archaeon; assembly: GCA_022424925.1. Classification (GTDB taxonomy): domain Archaea; phylum Thermoplasmatota; class Poseidoniia; order Poseidoniales; family Poseidoniaceae; genus MGIIa-L1. The sequence continues at coordinate 11,255 of JAKMGM010000113.1, forward strand.
GTAAGAGGGAAACACATGGATATCAACCCGTTTTCGAGTACGATGCTGATCATCGTTGTCGATCTGCTCGGTCTGTACATCATCATTCGTTTTCTTGCTTGGAAAGTACGGCACAAGTTGGAAGAGGTTGAACAACGTCAACAATTTTCAAATTATCAGAAAAAAAAGGCTCGTTCAAACAGAACTTCGACGACAGAATCCGAGTGAATGACCAGTCGATTGTCTGAGCAGCATGAACACGCTCGTAGTGAAAGCGCGAGTGTTCAAGAACTGTGGGCATCTGTTTCGCCTTATGACCGGTAATGGGCACGTCACAACCGGTGCCACACCGATTGGGCAATTCGTGCAACTGGTCAAACGAACTGTTGCTCATGACCCCTTGTTCACAAATCAGGCGTTGAAAGGCGAGGTTACGCAGTGGAAACAATACGCCAGTGGTCATACCTACTTTTCGTTACGTGATGAAGATGGCCAAATGAGCGCCGTAATTTGGAAAGGAAAATGCTTCATTGACCCGAACATCAAGGAAGGAACCGAGGTCGTTGTTCTTGCAACACTCGACGTTTATGTGAAACGTGGCAATATCCAACTGGTTGTCCAACGAATCGAACCGGTGAATCTTCTCGGCGAACTTGAGAAAACCAAACGTAAACTGTTAGAATCGCTGAGACGGGAAGGAGAACTTGACCGCCAACGCCACCCAGTCCCTTTCGTTCCACAACACATTGCCATAGTGACGGGTGCAGGTTCAGCCGCACTTGCTGACATGCATCGTTTGATTGAAAATCGATGGCCTGGATTGCGGCGAACGGTGATTGGTGTCCTGGTTCAGGGGCAGCGTGCACCAGAAGAAATTGTTCGAGCCTTAGCCGTAACACGAATGCTTGCCGACCCAAACATTGCGGAACAGCGTGGTCAGCCACCTGTTGATTTGGTGATTGTCGGACGAGGCGGAGGTGCGCCTGAGGATTTGTGGGCCTTCAATTTGGAGCCAGTTGCTCGTGCCATTCTCGCCAGTCCAGTACCGGTCGTTTCCGCAGTTGGTCATGAATCCGATGTCCTGGTTTCTGATTTGGTGGCAGATGTGCGAGCGTCAACGCCTTCTGATGCGATTGAACGTGTCGTTCCGTCGCTCAATGAACTGCAATTTTTCCTGGATGAATTGGAAGAACGAATGACGGTTGCTTCACGGCGCCAACTCACGGATTGTCAACAAAGACTGGCAGTGCTTCAATCGCGTTTGCGCGTCGCACCGCTTGCAGGTATAAACCGAGCCAGAACCGAACTGATGTCGCTTGGCTCTCGGATGGAACGCTCAGCGCGTCAATTGTTTAACATTCAGTCCACTCGATTAGCGCGTTATGAATCATCGCTGGCTGCTGTACACCCGCAGCGTGTCTTAGAAAGGGGTTACTCGATGACTCAAGACGCAAAAGGAACTGTATTAACCAGTATAGAAGGACTTCAAACCGGGCAAGACATTTTCCTGCACTTTGCAGATGGAACTGCTGATGCTACCGTTGTAAAAACCAAACAAATGAGGCGAAACGATGACTAAAGAACAACCAACCTACACCCAAGCAGTACTGCGACTTGAAACCATAGTGTCTACCCTTGAACGAGGGGGAATGGGTCTTGATGAAACTTTGAAATTGTATGAAGAGGGTGCTGCCCTGCTCACGATATGCAAAGCGGAATTATCAACAGCAGAAGGAAAATTGAATGAACTTCAACTCAATACGATTGAAGCAGCACTTGAATCGGATGCTCAATAAATACTGCAAAAAGAGCCGAGGTGAGACGATGAAACCGAAAAAAATCCAAGCGATTCAGAGACGCTTATCACGTGTTCTTGGGGCATGGAAAGACCCACACACCGAAGTCGCTCTTTCGGATTCAAATCAAATCCAGGGTATTGAAGTCACCGAAGAGGGCCAAATCAATCTCGCCATCGTCCCTGAACGCCCTCACTGCCCGTGCTGCTTGTTCGATTTACGCGATTTGCGCCAAACGATTGCTGGAATAAAGGATGTTTCTTCTGTGGAATTACTCATCACTGGCGTACCGGCTGCTGAGCGATGGACCCGAGTTCTTAATCCAGAGTAATTCGAGATTTGAGCACCATATAGGCCGGTAAAGACCAGCCGAACACAGCTCCAAGCCAAGCAACGGCTGACCCAATATAGATGCCCCATTCTGGCAAAGAATACATGGCAATGATGGCGTAGATTGCCACGCTCACGCCACCAAGAGCCATCGGTCCGGCTGCCCCACGAGGCACTGTGGGGCCTTGAGCAAGCCAAAGTGCGACCATACTGGTCAGAAAGATGGCAGGAAAAACGGCGGCTAAGCCCGCAATGAACGGCTGTCCTTGAGAAGAGAGCCAAACCGCTGCGCCGATTGCTCCAGCGGCAGCACTGCCTCGAAGAACCAATACAGATTTGGCTACCGGTTCACTGCCTTTGGGAGTTTCGCGAATGTTCCAATTCATCCGAACAGCAAGCGCAATGATGAACATGAGCCCTACCGAGGCAATACCCCATGGCGAGAAGCCGTAGTCAAGCGCGTATTCAACGCCAAAGAACATCAGCATTCCAAACACAAGCCATGTTGCCAGTGAGCACACGGTTGTCGAAAGAAGCGGTCTTTTCACCGTCTCAAGTTGAGGGGGAAGATAGATCCATACCGCAAGGAATATTCCGTTGACCAACATTCCTAAAGGCATGATTGCGAGGCTTTGTCTGAAAAGTACCTCATCCCCTGCAAGGTAGATTCCAGCGGCAGCAGGAAGTATGGTTGAAGGCATTGTACCAAGGATTCCTCCTGCCAGCCCGCCCCAGCGTTCGATAGCAAGCGTAACCAATACCGCTATGCAACCGGCTAAAACGGCGGAAACAAGCACTGAAGATGCAATCATAACAGTGCCTCAAAGGGTTCAAGCGAACGGGTCAATGTTGACAATCTGGTCAACATCAATGCGTTTGTACCCGCGCTCACGCGCATTTTCAGCCGCTTTTGAGAGCATTGCTCTCATCCAGCCCAACGACATCAGTGTTTGCATTTTGCTTAGCGATTCGATGAAATGAACCGGGTTTCCACCGAACTGTGTATTGCTGCGGATATCTGATTCCATTTGCTCGACAACCATGTAATATGTTTCAATCAATTCTTCGACAGCGTCTTTGGTTACCGGCATCTTCGCATGGGTTTTTGCCAGCGCTAAAAGAGATGACTCGGTGAGAATTCCACCGCCTTGGCTGATGACGAACTCTTCGGTCTGTCCCGCTTCAGGTATCGTTTCGTCTTCATCCGAATCGCTACCAAGTCCCATGCCGGCAACGGCAATCTCAAGGTGACGTGGCTTGATTGTCGCAACTCGGTCTTTCTCCGCAGCGATTTCCGCATGATAAACGATTTTCGACAGATAGGTCTCAACTTGTGCTATACCTGCTTGGACAGCAGCAGAACCTACCGATTCGACATCAGCAATTTCATCAATCATCAGTTCTCGTGTACGGTTGTAGTTTAGGCGAGTTCGGTACGGGTCGTCAAGGGTTTTACGCTCCGGGTCTTGTGCTAGTGTAGCTGCTTCCATCTCTGGAACGAAGCGGCGTATTTCGGCACATACCAGTTCCACGAGTTGCTCTTTAACAGCGCCAGCGAGCCTCATCTCAGTGAAGTTTGAGGCAACTGCTCCAATGTGACCGGTCGAGTAAGGCTTTGCCATACTCGTGCCACATCGCAGACGAAACTTGAAGGCTATGGTCGTTCTTTTTGCCTATTCGACCATGCCATCGTCGCGACCCATCGCCTGGGAAATCTCCCACGCATGCAAACATTCGTGGCCACCGAGGAATCCACCAGCTTCTCGACTCGGTCCAATAAATTCAGATGAGCAAAATTGACAGAAAACGCTCACGATGGGTTCGTTGTAATAGGTACCGTTCGGCGTTTTTCGTACTGGAATACGCTTGCCGACATCTTCGTGGGTCCATCCCTCGGTCTTCTCACAGATTTCGCCGTCTTTGTGTTCTTGTTCCATGATTACCACTCCGTTAACCAAGGCCATGCGCCACCAGCAGAGACCGGGCGCATACCCTCATCATCTCGAATCCACGTATCTTCACTACCAATACTACCCGTCGCATAGACTGCTTTAGGTTCAATAGCCATCGCACCTCCAACAGGTAAAGGTCGGTCAAAACCTGCAGCCACAACGGGTGACTCGTCGAGTTGGAGGCCTACTGAATGGCCGAGAAATCGGCTCTGGTCGGGTGCCATGCCCATCAAATTGTCTTTGTATCCCAGTTCAACAGCCAAACCATACGCCTCATTCCAAGCCTGCTCGCACGTTTCACCACGGTCAAGAACATCGACGACAGTATCTTTTACGGCCACCATATCTTCAAGACGCTGATGCCATTGTTCAGAAAGTGAACCTGCGACAAACATCCGCGTCATGTCAACAATGTATCCTCGATGGGCGTGCACAAGGTCGACGAGAACGGGTTCATTTGCCCGAATACGGTGGAAGCCAGAACCCATACCGGCCAGAGGGTGAGCACCTGTTCCACCGACGGCTGAATCAAAAAACGACGGTATACCTCCAGCGCGGCCGGTGACGATGACGCCTCGGTCGCACTGAAGCGGAAATCGGCGCATCTGTACAGCGCCTCCGAATCCTTCAGAGCGGCTGACCGCTTCGGCTGCCGCTACCAATTCTAATTCAGTAATACCCTTACCGCCAACTGCCTCAACCGCTTCAAACATTCGAAGTTGGACTTCTGCAGCCGCATCCATTTGTTCGATTTCCCAACGGGATTTGATTTCTCTTTGACGATGAACGAGGGCAGTGACATCCGGGCAGACACCTAAGGAACTGAAAATGCTTACAAAACGTTGAGCGAAAGTGGCTGGAATTTCGCCAAACTGGAGCCCAGGGGCGGATGTAACGCCTCGTTGGGTAAGAACCTCAACCAGCTGATTTGAGCGAGGAAAGGGCACAATGTCGTGCGGTGCATTAGAGCCGCCACCCTCAAACAGGGCGCGTTGAAGTGAGCGTCGCACGAACAACACTGAGCGCTTATCTTCAGCCGCTGCCGATGGAATATACATCGATGCATTTTGTCTGCCACCTGCGTAATAATAGAGATCGACGGGGTGCTGGATGAAAGCACCAATCAAACCTGCTTCAGCGAGTAATTCGCCAAGCCGGTGCTGACGAGCAGCTAATTCTGAAGCAGGAACCCTCCAGTCTTCGCCATCGGGGCCAACAAGGTCAGCCTCATCCCATCCAGTCATTGTTGAATGCTGCAGGCGGCCGTTCAAAACGGCATCGCTCAAACTTCGATTTCGGGAGGCATCCATGCTTCAATTGTGTCAATGCGGTTTTGAGCGATTTCACAGTACGCCTCGGAAAGGTCGACGCCAACAAAGGTACGGCCAGTCATTTTCGCTGCAACGCATGTAGAGCCTGAGCCATTAAACGGGTCGAGTACGACATCTCCGGCAAATGAATACATCTCAATGCACCGTTTAGGCAATTCGACAGGGAACGGTGCTGGATGATTTACTCTTGAGGCTCGCTCTGTAGCGAACGACCATATTGACTTGGTATGTTGAATAAAGTCATCTCTCGGAATGGTGTCAATTCGACCCTCACTTCGCTCAGCCTTTTCTCGATTCAATTTGTAATTCCCCTTCGAAAACACGAGAAGATATTCATGAACATCGCGCAAGCAGGGGTTACTCGCCGATTGGAACGACCCCCACGCACATGACGACCCAGCACTTGCTGATTTATCCCAAATGATTTCACCTCGCATGAGGAAACCCAATTGATTCATCATGATGTTGATGTGGCTCGAGAGCGGAATGTACGGCTTGCGGCCCAAGTTCGCCACATTGACAACCATTCGCCCACCAGGTGCTAACACGCGATAACATTCAGCAAACACGTCGTACAGCATCTCGAGGTATTCACTGAGCGAGAGGTCTTCATCGTAGGCTTTACTGGCATTGTAAGGTGGTGATGTGACAACGAGTTGGACGCAGTTATCGGGAAGTGGCAGGTGACGAGAATCGCCTTGAATCACTGTGTTTGCTAGCGGTTCGGGAAACGCTTGTGCTGCACCGACGTCTCTGCTCGATACGATGCCGTCGTACATGCGACTTCCGTAGTACACCGAAGCGTCATGCCCTTCGCGTTTGGAGACACCAAATGAAGAGGTGCTGGTTTTGGCTCTTCGACGAGGCCCACTGAGGGTTTCATCCTCTTTGGGTGTCTTCTGCGCCATCTGTTGTGAGCGGTCTTAGCGGCTATATCACCTTTCGCGCCGTTCGTAGGTCGCAGGCGCGCGGTTGTGAGGCTAACACATCTTGCCAGCCGCTTCCTCGACCCGCTGCAATCAAAAACCGAGAGTGCTTGGAAGGAGCAATGGCGAGCGTCTTGACTCTCGACGATATCAACGTCGAAAACAAAACAGTTCTGGTTCGCGTCGACATCAACTGCCCGCTTTTGCCGGACACCAAAGCTTTCCTTGATACGACGAGAATTAAAGCGATTGTTCCAACGTTGAATAAACTCAAGGACTCAAGGGTTGTTCTTCTGGCTCATCAATCACGACCCGGAAAAAATGATTTCACATCAACGCTCGGTCACTCACGTGAACTAGGGCGGATTCTTGGAAGACCCATCAAATGGGTAGACGACGTGGCCGGACAGAAAGCAATGCTTGCCATTGAATCGCTCAATGTTGGTGAAATTCTCATGTTGAACAACGTGCGAATGTATGCTGACGAGGTCAACACCAAAGGCGGGTTTGACGTTATGGCAGACACGGCTATGGTCCAAAACTTGGCCAGCGTCGCCGATGTGTTCGTCTATGATGCATTTGCATGTGCACACCGTAGCACGCCGTCAGGTGTTGGTTTCACGCACTTGATTCCGTGTGTTGCTGGAGAACTTATGAGGAATGAACTCAGCAAACTCGACAGGGCTTTAGATCACCCTGCTCGCCCTTGTATTGCCGTTCTTGGAGGCATCAAAGTCGATGATTCAATCCTCGTTGCTGACAATATGCTGCGCAACAACATTTGTGATCAATTCTGGCCTACTGGGGGAGTCGCTAATCTTCTGCTCGAACTTTCCGGTTTTGAAATCGGTGCAGTGAACCATGATTTCTTGGTGAATGAATTGGGCAAAAATTGGCACCAAACGGTAGAAACTGCCAAATCGCTGTTGCAAGACTTCGCCGAACACATCCATCTTCCTGTTGACATTGCAGCAAACATCGAAGACAACCGTGTCGACCTCGCCATAGACCAGCTTCCCATCGAAGCACCAATTTTTGACATGGGCATCGAATCGATTCTTCGTTTATCAGCCGCAATCAAATCCGCTGGAACGATACATTTGAACGGTCCAGCAGGCGTTTTTGAAATCGAAGACTTTGCTTTTGGAACCGTCGAGATGTTGAATGCTTGTGCAGAATCCAAGGGGTATGTGGTCGTTGGTGGTGGACACACCTCCACCCTCATAGTCAAGCATGGACTTCGTGATAAAATGGGGCATATGTCGACCGGTGGCGGCGCATGTCTCGATTACATTGCAGGGAAGAATTTGCCAGCGGTGGCCAGTCTTGAAGCGAGTGCCAAAGCCTTCACATTGAACATAGAACGCTCATTGGACCAATGAGGAGCCACTGGGGAGGTTCGAACTCCCGACCTCCTGATTACGAATCAGGTGCTATACCAGCTAAGCCACAGTGGCGCAAACCATCGGCAGCGTCAATGAGAGATAAGGCAAACGGTTGAAAGCGTTCATGAGGGGTGAGGATGACCGAAGGTCATGGCCGAGGACATGAGCGTTCGCTACCGCAACGCAATATTGTACGATGATAAAGGTCACAAACATACAGGTGATGTGCTCCTTCACCAAGACGGTAGTTGGTCGCAATCGGTTGGCGATGAGGATGTTCAAAACGACCTTGACGGCTCAAACAGACTCATCACCCGCAGCCTTCAAAATTGGCACACACATCTGGCCATGCAGTTGAATGCTCGTGATTTTAGCGACGGATACCCGCTTCATCGATGGCTGAATGAGGCTATTTTCCCCACCGAAGCAAAACTCAATCCGGAATATGTTCGAGTTGGTGCACAGGCTGCTGCTGCTGAAATGATACGAACGGGTAGTTCATTTGCTGCGGACATGTATTTTTATCCGGCCGTTACAGGTAATGTGCTCCAACAAGCAGGTCTTCGCGGACTGATTGGCGGCCCTGTTAGCGATGCAGCGCTTCCGTCCCACCCAGATGCAGCTTCTGCTTTGGATGAACTGGATAGCATTTTGAAATCGCAGCGACCAGAAGACCGCATTCAATACGCCATTGCGACACATTCCGTCTACCTCTGCTCTGAAGAAACGCTGCTCAAGGCATCAGAACTGGCAGAGAAACGAGATGCTCGGCTTCACATTCATGTTAGTGAGACGAGGAAAGAGATTGCTGATTGCCATGACAAAACCGGCCTTTATCCAATAGAATACCTCAACAGTTTGGATTTCTTCAAACCCGGGACAGTGTGTGCACACGCATCTTGGGTAAAGAAGAACGAAATCCGGATGCTCGCTGAACACCAAGTTACGGCCGTTCATTGCCCTTCATCGAATATGAAAATCGCCTGCGGTGGCACGCTTTCCTATCCAGCATACAAACAAGCTGGAGTTGATGTGCGTATCGGAACAGACGGGGCGGCCTCTTCAGGTAGTGGTCTTGACATGCTCGCTGAAGCGCGTTTAGCGGCTCTTGTGCAGCGACATGACCATTGGGATGCTACACTTCTACCAGCGAGTGAAGTCTTTTCCATGGCTACAAAGGGAAGTTCAGATTGGGCAGTGTGGGATCTCAACGACATTCGGATGCGACCGGTTGGGAGAAGTGGAAACCGTCACCTCGCAAACCTCGTCTTCAATGGAGCTGAATGTCTCGATTTGTGGGTAGATGGAAACCCACTTCGGCTCGATGGACACACAATGACCATCGATGAAAACCGAGCGTGGAATGAATTGGATACTGCGGTACAATCGTATTACGATGGCGTTGAATAATTATTTCATTCGGGCGAGAGCCAAGCCACCGACTCCTATGAGGAAACTGAACAGATATGTTGCAGCCCCAGCCGATAAACCGACCTGATAGCGAAGGGAAAGTTCGGTTCCTGCAGGCAGTGTCCCTGACTTGGTGCCGATTCCTGCATAATATTCTCCAGAGGTAACCCGCCAATCCATGCCTTCGGTTCCATCGACGGCGGTTGCCTCGTATCCATCATCACCGTATTGACACGTTTGACTTTCCGAAGTCGCTTCTAAGAATGCCCCACCGTTTGCCCGAATACCATCGCACTGCTGTTTCTTATCCGCTTCGGCAATAACCATGAAAATATCATCACGGTCCCACTGTATTTCCGTATCTGCAATGATGAACAACGGAGCGGGATTTCCCGGTAACGCCTCTTCTGAAAAGAAGACGTACCCTTCGACATTCGGCGTCGGCACGTCGTTGATTTCCCCTTCAATGGTGTAACCAACGGTACCGCCTGCAATAAGCAGTACAGCCAACCCCGCCAAACAGAATCCAATGATTTTTCTTTTACCCATTCAAAGACCTCACATTTGGAAGAACGCCAATGCGAGAATAATGTAACACGCCAAAAGCATTGCACCTTCAAGCCAATTTGACTTACCGTCCGTCATAATCGAATTGGCAACAAGTACCGAAATGAAGGTTGCAGCGGTCTCAAGTAACCCGAACTCGAGCGTCAAGCCCACACCGAGGAACCAAGCGAACAGAACCATCACAGGCGCCACAAACAGTGCAATCTGTACGCTGCTTCCAATAGCAATGGCGATTGAAAGGTCCATTTTGTCCTTTCCAGCGACCAAGACTGCCGTGAAATGTTCCGCAGCATTTCCGAAGAATGGTAAAAGAATCACGCCAATGAACAGTTCGGGCATGTGCCATTTCTCAACAGCAACCTCCAAACTGTGGACTAAAATGTGCGCCATCCAGCCTACGAGAATGGTCGAGAGGATGAGCAAAATCCATGCGTCTCGGATTGTCATCTGTGGGTCTTCGTGCGAGCCGTGACCAGTCTCAGTTTCGAACACATCGACATGTGTCTTGAGTTGAAACAGCAGCGATAAGCCATAGATGATGAGCAATACCACTGCAGTGTAATGCGACAGTTGAGCAACATCACCGACAGTTCCGCCTGAATGGTGTACTGCGCTTGGAATGATGAGGGCGACTATGGCCAGCAAAAGAAGCGAACCGTTCATTCGACCGGCATCAGGACTAAACAACTGAATTTTATGATTCACGCCACCCCAGACCATAGCCAGTCCAAGAACCAACAGTAGGTTGCCCAAAATGGAACCAATCAAGGATGCCTGTGTTACGGTAATCATTGTTTCAGCCAGTTCTTCATTTTGCGAAGCAGTGTAGAGTGCAAGGCCTGCGATAATCATTTCAACGGCATTACCGAACGTAGCGTTCAGTAAACCACCAACTGCTTCTCCGGTTCGGAGTGCTATTTCTTCAGTCGCCTTCCCCATGAGAAAGGCCAAAGGCATTATCGCAACCATCGAGAACATGAACGCAAGGCCGCCTTGATGGGTAAAGTTCGCATACAAAGCCACGGGTACGGCAAAAAGCAGAACATTGAGTTTGTTTTTCCGCGGGTCGAACGACGAAAGCCAGGAGTGCATTTCCTCATCGACTTGAGCCGTCAAGTTCGCCTCTTTTCCCGCAGTCTTCGATTCAGTCATGTCAATCCCGTACTCTGTCTGTCGTCGACTTCACCGCTGTATCAACTCAGTCATCGTTCTTTTTCCGGCTCACCGTACGACGCTTCGGCGCTTTACGGGGGGCTGCTCGGCGACCTACAGCTCGCTTCTTCTTGACAGGTTTCTCTTCTTCGACTTCTTCTTCCTCGTCATCATCGTAAGCGCCCCAGTCAATACCGTCATCGTCTTCTTCATCGTCTTCGGGGATTTCAGGAACATCCTTCTTTCGGCGGGTTTTACGGGCAATGACGTTCACGGCGAACGGATCTTCATCTTCGACGGGTTCTGCCTCTTTTTCCGGCTCTGCGGCTTTTTCTTCGGTCTTTTCGCTGGTATCAGTGACTGCACCCATATCCAAATCTTGAGATGTGCCTATGAATTCAGACATCCAATCCTCGTCTTCTTCTTCCTCATCGCCGGCCTTCTTTTTCTTTGGACCGCTCATACTGGTGCTGATTACAAGCAGCATGATGATAAGCGAGAACACGAATATGCCTGAAAGAACCCATACCAGGATATACGGTGGGTCGGTAAAAGATGGTTCAACAATAATGGCTTCTGGCGGGTCTTTTAGAGATTCAACATAGTTACATGAGGTCGTACCGTCGAGTCGGTTTCGACATTCATCAACAACAAAGATAACACTGGCCGAGCGTTCATTCCCCGCAGAATCAACGGAACGCACAAACACTGCGTGTTGACCGGGGAGGAAATTACCCGCAGAAAATTCGAGGTCAAGAACCAGTGAACTGTTATCTCCAAGCAGGTTGGTAACTTCGGTCGCCTCAGTCCAAGGCGTGGATATCGACTGGCCAGTCCCGTAGTTGTACGTGAACTTGTATTGGAACGAATCGATTCGTACATCGTCTTCAGCTCCCGCAAGCAATTGGATTTTGTTGCCGTAAAGGTACTTCGATTCACCATCTGAAAACGATGAGGGTGAATAGATGACAACAGTTGGTGGAACAGCATCAACTGCTCTGTCTGTCCATTGTTGAGAGGCCTTGTTGTTCGCTTTGTCCTCCATTTGAACTTCAAAGACCATGTCTCCTGCAATCGTTGCGGCGGTTACGAAGAAATCCAACTCATACACGGGCCCTCTGTCGGGATTACCAGCGTTTTCTTGGATGAGCGCCATCTCTCGCTCGCCACCGGATAAGTCACCGCCACCGACGGTCGTGATGTTGATCATTGGATTAACGTCGAGGTATTCGTCAAATTCAATTTGAACCTTGTAGTCGCCAGCAATGAGGGAAGGACTGGTAAATGCTTCATTGTCTTCATTGATGAGAACCATTGATGCCACTGGGGCTTTGGTATCTTCTGTCACTTTAATGGCATTTGAATTGAGGCCCGAATAGGTTTCAGGATCGGTATTGCCCCATTTGTCGGTTACCATCACTGCATACCAGACGTCTCTGTCCACATCTTTCGGAATATCCAGTTGGCGGAAAAAGGTGTTTTCCTCGGATGTACCGGCTTGAATGTTGTCCAAAACAAGTTCCCAACCGTCTTCCGTTACCGAACTGATATCGCCTTCGTCTTCGCCGAAGGGCTCACCGTAATGGCGCCAAACTTGGTACATTTCATCGCTTTCGTCGCTGTTAAACCATTCAAGAGTAACCTTTTCGAGGTACCCAATGGATAGGACCTCCTTCATATTAACTCGGAGCGGTGCAGTGGTATCTTCTTCATTGCCTTCAGCAATTTGGAAGTAGTTTTGATTCAATCTCTTGTCCATGTATGTTCCAGAGAGGTGACCGTAGAGTGCTTCAGTGGTTACGAAATAGTAGGGGCGTGAAGCCAGTAGTCCGTCTGTAAGTTCGACATCAAAGAAGCCGACACCATCGCTGACTGAACCAAGCCATTGCAGCGAACCGTTGAATGTCGCCCATTCACCACCGGTTACTTTCCAGCCAGCCTTGTAGACGTGGTATTGCTCTCCTTCCACACCCAATTGGTCGTTCCACGAAACCCTCGTTGTTTTGTTTCCGATAAATTCGGCGTATACGTTGGTTGGTTCTGCAATCCACGGGCTAAACGCATCTTCGAGAACTGCATCCGAGCATGAATTGAAGGAGACATTGGTATCCATCACACCGTACAAATCCACGGTTGCCACACAATAGTAGGCCATGCCCAGTCGTCCGGTAGGCACCTCGTATTCGAACGATTCAACACCTTCGGAAATCGTCCCTAACAACTGAACATCGGAACGAAGAACGCTTGAAAATGCAGTGCCTGACATGTAGATTCGGTAGGATTCACCTACTTCGCCGTTCACATCAGTCCAAACTACGGTTGTTGTGCCGCCACCATCGGTTGGGTCTGCCGTGAATTGTGCATACATCGAACTCACCTGTTCAGGTGGCATGTTGTCTTCCATCACGGGAGAAGTCATGGCGTTGTTTGACAGGAACCGAACATCTTGATAATCGACGCCAATCTCATTCCAGTTGGGTAGGTTGTAGGTCACAGAATAGTACGCATCTCGGTCGGTGTTTTGGGGCACATCAATGACAATCGAGGAAGTTCCGGCAGGTAACGTTGCAACAGGTGCTTCGGATAGCAGCATGTTGGGCCCGTTCGAACGGGTCACCGGGTACGATGTTCGGTACAGAAGAACCTCATAGGCATCGTCACCGGTTTCAGGTAAAATTGGGAAGATGTCGTTGTAGTTGATCCACTGGATTGTCGATTGGCTGGTGTCTGGGTTGAACGAGCCAAAGATGTTGTACGGAGTACGAATCGCTGTTGTCTGTTCGAGAATCGGCGTCGAAATCACTGAAGCGTTTTCATCCAAATCAAGCAAAGGGGTTCCATCGCCAAGCGTTGTTGTAACAGCGTAGTAGAACGATTCATTCACGCCTGGAGGGACCAAGAATGACGCTGAGTGTTGTGCAACAGTGCCGTTGATGCCTCGACATCTGAACGCAACGTTCTGAACTTCCTCTGACGAACACGCAATGATTCCCGTCTCGAATGGCGATAGGTCGCCGATTGATGTAGCGTTGATGGGCTCACTTGAACGGTATACGTCGTACGTTGCGCTAAAGAGGCCTTGTAATACCGACCCGTCAATATCGATATTCCGCCAAGTGATGGTTGTTGTCTCGGTTGCTGGGTCGAAGACTGCGTTGATGTCTTGGGCTTGCAAATTGTTTGGATTACCGATATCTTCCGCCGAAACGTTGGCGAGAGGAAGTAGAGCCAAAAGCATGCACAACACAAGGAAAATTGCTTTTCTCTTGCCTTCTTTACCGAGCAGTTCGACCGTCATCAATTCGCTTGTCGCATGCGACGGTTAAGAGCATGTCGCATATCTAAGCGATAAAATCGGCTTTCAGCACACCCCTACGGGGTGACGAAATCAGGAATCATTCCTGTTCCGAACGCTGATTTGGTTGGGGCAGTGGATTCTCTTCATCAATGCGGTTTATTTCGGCATGTGCCTGCTGGAAACGCACGAGGAATGTCCACAGACCTCCGAATGCAGAGATAAGCACAACAATGCTGAGCGGGTTGATTGGAACATGGTCCAGCACGCCAGGCAACATTCCGAAATCACCAATATCTGCATGGATGAACACGCCCATCAAGAAAATGCCCAAAATCGTCAGCACCGTCCTGTCGGCTCTCGAAAAACCACGATAATTTCTCGAACCGGCTACGGCTTGAGCTTGTGTCCCCATGTACGAGCCGAGCAACGTCAGCCATGCGGCCACAAATCCAAGCGTGATGTCACCAACGAATACTGAACCAGCAATGCACAGCACCCAAACCGCGTCAAGGATACGGTCGAAGGTGTGGTCAAGGTAATCGCCCCAACGACTCACATTGCCGAATTTTCGGGCGAGTGGGCCGTCTAAGCCATCCATCGCCATGGCCAGAATCATCAACAAGCCACTACCGAACAGCATGTTTGCACCATACGATGTTTCTTCAGCTGTGAGTACAGCCAATCCGGCAAGCACACCAACAGGCAGAGCAACCCAAGTAATCGTCGACGGTTTGACGTTTTCAAGAGCGTCCAAAAGTGGATTCAACACTCCTTCCCAAGCGTCGCGTAGTTTCTCTAGAGCCATGGTAACCGTCTCGCCGGCTGCAACGGGGGGTGTTTGTTGTTGCGGTAGATCTTCGGCCAATGTGGCCTCTTACAACCAACTGACGGCTTTCGAACTTGCTTCTTGAAGAGGAAGTGAAGGCATGCCTTGTTCAATCCATTCAACAATTTTGGCTTGAATCTCATCATCGGATGATGCGGAGGTGTCGATTTCAAGGATGGGCGTTTCAATTTCAAATTCAAGCAGTTCAGACCACGTGCCAGAGAGCATTTCCCATTCAACATTGGCGTTTATTTTTGACTGCGAATAGCCCCGTTGGAGAAGTCGCTGACGAAGCTGCTCAGGTTCGCAGCGCAGCAGAACGATGGCGTCGACCCCAAGGAAATGAGCGAGGTGCCCATCCAACAAGCATGATTTGGCGCCATCGAATTCCCATTGTTCCGCCAGTTTGTGAATGTCGACGGGTGCCGATTGGTCTTCACCATCGACTTCCCCTAAGCAATTGTGTTGTTCTGCTAATGCTTGGATAGAAATCACTTGGAACGCATCACTCAGCGATTGACATAGCGTTGTTTTACCGGAGCCAGGTGTCCCGGTTACGGCGATACAAAGGGGTTCTTCCACAATGAACGCTATGGTGTTCAACACATAAACAGAAAGGAAGAACGGCAAGGAAAGCGCAGTTTTCTATTGATGCGCGTAGATACTTGGAGGCAAAGGCATCATAGGGCAACACCCATAGCGACCGCTGTTACCATGTTCGGAATGAATGACCCGTCACAAACACTGCTCCAGTTGGAGCGGTACATGGCAGAAGGTCGTATGGAAATGTCTGAAGTGATGGCTATCCAGTTCACCGATATGTTTCTCGCCCAGAAAAAGCGTGATTCAAATGCACAAAGTATGCTGGTCAAGGGCTTACGAATTTTATGTGATGTTTTTCTTGCAAGGGGAAAAGCGAAGCGCGGAATTTCGACGGTGAAGATCCTTCATCGGGAGAGGAAAAAACTCGTTCAAATATTAACCAAGGGGGCGCCTCATCTCCTTTCAAAGATGACCCCAGCATCTGAGGATTACCGCCGAGCAGGGAATATTTTCGCCTTAGCTGGTAAACAATCATCGGCGATCAAAGCCTTCCGCCAATGTGAGAAACTATCGCCGAACCATCTGGCATCGGCTTTGGAGGCGTGTCAGTTGTTTCCGGATAACAAAAAACTCATTCACCTCTTTGTCAAGAATGCGACGCAAGCAGGGCCGGTCGTCATGTACGAGGGTGTGTTTTATCTGCAGCCTGAAACATCGCCGATGGTGAAAATTGACAATGTCATTCGCGTTCTTCAGTCCGCTCTTGAGCAAAGCCTTGGACCGTTGGATGCCTGCTCAGCACAACTCAAGCGGATTACCGATGAGCGTCAAGCCATTGAACGCGGCGAGGCTGCGGCGAATGCCCGTTTGCAAGCGGCGATGGATCTTCTCAAGCCACAGCACGACTATTACGAGTACTGAATGGTAACGAGAGATGGATTTGAACCATCGATCTCCGGGTTATGAGCCCGACGGGATATCCAGACTACCCCACCTCGTTATGCTTCGGGCTGAAACCCTCCCGTTCTTCAATGCACCGATTCAACACCGTTGACTCCTTTCCGAAAAGAGCCCGTATGCTGTAGGCCAAGATAGGCACTGCATTGATGAAGTTGAACTGCATGTGCGAATACATGCGAGTACGAGGCACTCTCCCAGTTCTCTTCACTTCGTTGCTCCTTTTTGCATCGCTCACAGGGTGCATTGGTTCAGAAGAAACCCCAGGTAAAAGCAGTGCAATCGACTTAATTGTGTATTATGATGCAACATCAGGCGTTATCGAAGAAAGCATCCAAAACGGTCAACAAGTTTCAGAGACTGGAGTTGAATTGGTGTTTGACTTCTCGTATACGAAATCTTCTGAAGGTGCTATGGTGACGTTTTATTTCGTGCCGGGAGATGGTTCGAGTACGGTCGAAAACAACGCTGCTGAAGACGGTGAAGTAACCTACACCTATCTCACGCACGGCTTGTTTGATGCAGCAATGGGTGGAATCGACGACCAAGGCAACGACTATTTCGAAAACATCACCATACGGATCGACAAGAAAATCACCTGGAGTGAAAGCAACACGCCAAATCCTACGGCGATGAACATTGAGACTACGCCCGATTGTTCGTGTCCCCCACCCGAGAAACTCGTTGTCGAATCGACGGTCGTGAACCCGGAAAACCCCCCGTCAAACCCATTCGCACAAGGCCAAACGGTCACGGTAACATGGCGGATGCTCAATTCCACTGATTCTACAACGGTTGAATCCGCACCGGAGCAAGTTGGAGACGGACAAGACGCATCTTGGATGCACAACCAATATTTCATCGAACCGGGAACATGGAAACTTGAGGTTGATGTATCAGCGGAAGGGAATGAAGACGAACGAGTGAATGTTGAACACACCGTTGACATTCTTTACGAATCGAACGAAAGTATCCCGAATCCCATGTCAACGCCTGAGCCCGAAGAGGAATGAATGCATTCACTTTCCGTTTTGCAAAAAGTGAACTTAAAGTGAATTAAAACGCTTGAGTGTTCCGTTTACACTTCGTATCGAAGCCATAATTGAAGCCATTCTTTCTCGCGCCCTGCATCGGTCATTCATATACCGTTGGCGTTCGAGATGGGGTTGGAAGTGAACAGAAATGGCGACCAAATCAAAAAAGAAATCGAAAACCGAAGTTGAAAACAATGAAAGCCCTACGGAGGAGACACCCGTAGTGATGCCAACAGAAGAGGAAGTCCCCGAGCCGTTGATCGAAGATCTTCCTGGCGTTGGACCAGCGACAGCTGAAAAACTACGTGAAGCTGGTTTCGATGACCTGCTGGCCCTTGCAGTCATGTCCCCGGGCGACCTTGCAGACCAAGCTGAACTTGGAGAAGCAGTAGCAACCAAGATTATCGGTGGAGCAAAAAAGATGGCAAACATTGGTGGCTTCGTATCTGGTGGTGCCCTTCTTGATCGACGCCGAGAAGTTCTCAAACTCACGTCGAAAGTCGAATCCATCGACGACCTCCTTGGCGGCGGTTTTGAAACCCAGGCTCTGGTCGAAGTTTACGGCGCATTCGGTAGCGGGAAAACTCAAATTGGCCACCAACTGGCTGTAAACTGTACGCTACCTTTGTCAGAAGGCGGATTTGATGGCGATGTCTTTTACATCGATACGGAAGATACCTTCCGTCCTGAGCGGATCACGCAAATGGCTCGTGGACACGGCCTTGACCCTGAACAAGTGTTGAGCCGGATACATGTTGCTCGAGCGTACAACTCTGCTCACCAAATGCTTCTGGTTGATGAAATCAAAAGAATGAGCAAAGGGCTCAATGTCAAGATGATTATCGTCGATTCACTCACCAGCCATTTCCGCGCCGAATTTATCGGCCGTGGTATGCTTGCAAACCGTCAACAGAAACTCAACCGCCACCTGAAGGATTTGAAGCAGCTTGCTGATGTCAACAATGCACTTGTTCTTGTCACCAACCAAGTTCATTCGAAGCCCGATGCAATGTGGGGCGACCCAACCAAGCCGGTCGGTGGACACGTTCTTGCTCACGCTTCGACCTTCCGATTGTACCTGCGCAAGGCCAAAGGCGGTCGCAGAATTGCTCGCTTAGTCGACTCTCCAAACCTACCTGATGGTGAATGTGTTTACCAGGTCACTCAAGAAGGTCTACGCGACTGATGGTGAATGAATACACCCGGTAAAAACGCTGTATTGGCGGTTTGAAGCGGCGGCACATTCAAGCGTGCTCGGGTTAGCATGACGCCTATGCGACACTTGATCGATAGAGTATTGGAACTCGCTGAATCAGAAACGGCAACGCCAGTAACAGCAACCCCGCCTATGGGTGAAGGTAGCGAGGTGGAACTGAAGGCTCTTCTCGAATCTTTGCAACCTCGGATACGTGTATTCGGTGTTGGCGGTGCTGGATGTAACGCCATTGGTCGATTGCACGCCGAAGGTTTGTTTGAAAATTCGTATGTCACTGGCTACGCTATCAATACCGATGCACAAGCACTCCTGATGTCGCCGATTGAAGAGAAAGTCTTGATCGGACGAACCGCTCGAGGAAGGGGTGCGGGCGGGGACCCAACCAAAGGAGAGGCTGCTGCTCTTGAATCGGAACTCGCTCTTCGCCGAATTACCAACGACACGCAACTTGCCATTATCACTGCCGGAATGGGCGGTGGCTCGGGTACCGGTGCTGCCGGGCAAATAGCCCGTCTCGCAAAACAGCAGGGTGCAATGACCATTGCGGTCGTTACGTACCCGTTCCAGTCAGAGGGTGCCCTTCGAAAGCAAAATGCAGAATGGGGCCTTGAACGACTCCGAGAACATTGTGACACCATTTTGGTCATTCCGAATGAGCGACTCCTTGAGATTGAAGGCGTAAAAGACCTACCGATAACCAGTGCTTTCCGGGTTGGTGATGAATTGTTGGTTCGTTCGATTACGGGCGTGGCCGAATTGTTAACAATCGATGGCATGGTGAATCTTGACTTTGAGGATTTGCGCTCAGTCATCAATTTTGGTAGCGGTGTAGCGATGATTG
Source organism: Candidatus Poseidoniaceae archaeon (assembly GCA_022424925.1). GTDB lineage: Archaea > Thermoplasmatota > Poseidoniia > Poseidoniales > Poseidoniaceae > MGIIa-L1. The sequence continues at coordinate 30,798 of JAKMGM010000113.1, forward strand.
GTTTAGGCTCTGCATCTGGGCCTGGCCGGGCTGAAGCAGCAACCCTTGAAGCCCTCCATTCCCCGCTGCTGGACATCGATGCTAGCGATGCTCGCGGCGCACTCATCAACGTTGTTGGTGGCGAAAGTTTGACGTTGGGTGAAGCCGAACAATGCGCTAAAATCATCAAAGAGCGTATCTCACCGCATGCTCAAATTATCTGGGGTGCAGCAGTCAAGGAAGAACTCGTCGACGAATTGCGTGTTATGCTGGTGCTCACTGGCGTAAAGAGCGAACAGATTCATGGCGCAAGTGAAAACCGTCAACTTCGAGCACTTCGAAATCAGCAGATTGAATTCGTCAACTGATTATTTCAGGGCGTAGTACAGGAAGATAACCAAGACAATCAGCCCTCCGTAGAGGATTGTGTATTGGGAACTGTTGAGTTGTTCAGCTGGATCAATAGTTTCGACAGGACCCTCGTATTGGGTTCCGGGTACGGTATAACCGATTGCATTCCACATGTCCCCATCGGAATGCCCGTTACCGTTGACAACGTTTGCATACAGAATAAAATCTACCGTTGTGGTGTTGTCACTCGGTGCTTTCCATGTGATGTTCCAATGTCGATACTGATTACCTTCTTCGGTATGTGTCCAACCCTCATCCAGATACTGTATCCTTGTTTCATTTGCTGGTATTACGGTACCTTTGCTGGCAAGAATACGAAAACCAGCTTGAACTTCACCTTCGTTGTATTCCTTATCGCTCCCCGCTACCAGCGTGAAGTTGTAGGAAACATTCTCTTCGAATGCATCCGGCAGTCCGATTATCGTAGGTTGCGTGGCGTTGGAAAAGCCACCATGGCAAGTACAACCGTTGTCTCCCAAACTGCCAATGCCCGTCGGAAAACTTTGGATTGTATGTGTGCCAAATGTTGTCACGACCAGTAGACAAAGAAAAACTGAAAGCCCGTTGAATCTCATTGAACTTCGCTTTACTGGAAGTCAGGGGCTCATTTGACTCTTTCCGAAGATTTGTCTTTCTCCGATGATAATGTATCGGTTCTGTGTGTGCGATATTCTTCACGTGACGAAAACATTCTTTCTTGTAGTAGATGGTCAATGTTTTCGCTGGAAGTGTAGTGATGGGACCATGGGATACGACGACAGTGCAAGATGAAAACGCAGAAGAGGAGATTGACATGTTTGCCGTTCTCGGTGCTGCTCCTCCGAGCCAGCATGCTCCAAATGCAATCCATCAACAGCCACCACTTTCCGCTAACCACGATCCTCTTGCAGCATTCATGGAAGATGATGAGGAGGAAACACTCATCGCTGACTCAATGTTTGGACGTGATGAAGAACCAGCAGGAATCTCCGTTCAGAAGTCTGAGGCCGAATCACAGCCCCTCCAACAAACACCATCTGCACCAGCCGTACAGCCAACCCTTTCAAATGAAGTAATTACCGAATTGCTTGAAGTGCTTGTTAAGAAAGAACTCCATGCCCGTGCTGAGCGAGGTGAGGACTGGTTGTCGGACCTACCAGCTCAAGCCCGCGCTGAGATTGAATCTGCAAAAGTCATCAAAGAACAGGAGGCATACCACCTTTCGCTCATTATCGATATGGTCGGAACTGGACAAGTTCGTCCATTTGCAACCGTTTTGTCTACAGGTGATGGACCCCTTCCAGTAAATCCGCCGTCACATCTTGGCAAGTCGTGGTACCCATTGTACAATGCACTGCGTGAACTTTTGTTACAGGCAATGTCGTCTCTCTCACACATCAATGTCGTGAGTGGAAAATCAGCCTCTCAAACATCATGAAGAACAATCGTTGAGGAGATGTCCACTTCAGTTAGCATGTTTGACACACTGCAATACTTTTCATGGCTCTTCTCAACGATTCTTTCGACCAACTTGAGCGGGACATCTCCCTTCACGTGGTACGTGAGTTGTATCGTCTTGAAAACGCGGGGCGATTGCTCTGCTCGTGAACTGTCGATGTCGACCCAGACTTCGCTAAAACTTCTGTCTTTGAGACCTGTAATGACGTCAACTACGGAACAGGCAGCAACCATCTGAAGGGTTACCTGCATTGGTGAGGGGCCGTCTTCCCAGTCAAGTTGTAGACTTTGTTGATTTGAATTTGTGCATTGAAGACCGTTTGCACCGGTCCATTCGACTCGCCCCTGCATGGAGGTCCGTGGGGCGGTTCATTCTTGAAGGGGATGCATGTGGGTCGGTGTGATTGACATGACAGGTACGCCGGTTACGATGAAAGACGGAAAACTCGAAGTTCCAGACGATCCGATTATCCACTACATCGAGGGTGACGGAATTGGTATCGATATCACTCCAGTAATGATGAAAGTCGTTGATGCAGCAGTCGAACACGCTTACGGCGGTAAGAAAGGCATCGTTTGGTCTGAAGTTCTCGCCGGAGAGAAAGCGTTCAATGCAACCGGAGAGTGGTTACCTCAAGCCACTCTCGACGCCATGCGAACTGGACTTGTCTCAATCAAAGGCCCGCTCACGACACCTGTTGGTGGTGGGATTCGCTCGCTGAACGTGGCACTGCGTCAAAAACTCGACCTGTATGCATGTGTTCGACCCGTTCGCTGGTATGACGGTACCCCTTCGCCGGTAAAAACTCCGGGAGATGTGGACATGGTTATTTTCCGAGAGAACAGTGAGGATGTCTACGCTGGAATCGAATGGGAAGCGGGCAGCGACGGTGTCAAGAAACTCATCGATTTCTTACAGAACGAGATGGGTGTCGACAAGATTCGATTCCCCGACACTTCGGGAATCGGAATTAAACCAATTTCACAAGAAGGAACTGCACGTATTGTTCGTGCCGCATACCAATACGCAATTGATAACGACAAAGAAAGCGTTACACTTGTTCACAAAGGGAACATCATGAAGTTCACCGAAGGAGGATTTCGAGATTGGGGCTACGCCCTGGCCAAGGAAGAATTTGGTGCCGTAGAACTCGATGGTGGACCTTGGTGCACCTTTGAAAATCCAAACACAGGCAAGACCATACTGGTCAAGGATGTGATTGCTGATGCCATGCTTCAACAAATCATCACCCGTCCAGCCGAATATTCGGTATTGACGACGATGAACCTTAATGGCGATTATATCTCAGACGCATTGGCGGCACAAGTAGGTGGTATTGGAATAGCACCAGGCGCCAACATCAATTACGATACCGGTATTTCGATTTTCGAGGCTACGCACGGAACCGCACCCAAATACACGGGACAAGACAAGGTCAACCCAGGTTCAATGATTCTCTCTGCAGAGATGATGCTACGGCACATGGGCTGGGCAGAGGCTGCAGACCTCATTGTCAAAGGCATGGAAGGAGCAATTTCGGCCAAGACCGTAACCTACGACTTTGAGCGTTTGATGGATGATGCAACGTTGCTCTCGTGCAGTGCCTTTGGCGATGCAATGATTCATCACATGTGAAGCTCACTTGAGCCATGCGTTGAGTGAACGGCTGTTTTTGGCGATTCCAAAACCAAACTGTTCTTCAAATGCACGTGCGACAAGCGTGAAATCACCGTCTCTGGTTGCGACTAAAACCGTTCCGAGGTCTTGGAGGGATTGGGTTGCAAGTTGAGAAGCAATTTGCATTATGGTTCGGTCCGGTGCCTCTGGGTATACATCCAGGTTGTTCAGAACCGTTCGGGCAGGTTCGCCTCGAGTACGCTTCATTGCAGTGATTTCCTCATAGATTTCAGTCGAATCAAGGAGGAACTGATCAATCGCTTCCTTGTTTTCAGGTGATTCGGCTTCTTTTTCCAAATCGAGGTTAAGTGGCCGCCAGGTGTTGTAATCCTTCACGACTCCATCAACCAATTGATTCAGAGTTTTTGCACTGAAAATACTGTCGAGCAGTTCAGGCGATACGAGGAAGTCATCAAAGCGGGATTTGAGTTTTTGAATTCCTGAAGCAATTCCACGTAATTCTTTTTCAACAATACTCGGTAACCACAGATGCAATTTCTTTTCTTTTGATTTACTGAGCAGGATTTTGTGGAAACTACCTTGTCCGCGCACATCCAAACTCGCTTCACTGACCAATTCCAATTTCTCGGCAATTCGGTCGGTAAGTGCGTCGACCAAAATATTGGTATCAACGATGACCAGTGGTGCGAGTGAGAGATTCCGGAGGTATCGACGCGATGCGTTCGGGATGTTTGCTTTGTTGACTGAGAACAGCGATTTTTCCGCTTGTTGAAGGCTACGGATTTCAGTATCGTTGAACAGAGGACTGTTTTGAGCGCGTTCAAGGAACATGAGTCCGTCAACTGCTCGAACCTTCGCAGCCTCACTCGCGAGTGTGTACACTTCATCGGTCGAGGGAGAGCCGCTTTGCATCAACTGGTTGAACCGCATGTCAAATGTGTTCTTTTGCCGACGGCGGTTCTTGTGGAGTGAATTGGTTGCTGCAGTGACCCGTCCACAGAAGGGGTCGGTGGGGAGTGGTCGCGGGTGTTCCAACGGGTAGGTTTTGAGCATGTCGAGATCATCTTCTGCGTGGTAGACTCGCATCACCTCAACCATTTCGCCATCTTCGTTTTCTTCAGTGACCATGCGGGTTCGTTTCACGAAATCTTTGAGCATTTTGGTCGCCGAGTTGGTGTCTTTGGTGCGAGCCGTAAACGAAACACGCAGATAGAGTTGGAAGCGGTGCGTGATTGCACTCTTGAGGGCAGGTTGTGCATCAAGTAACTCGACGGCTTCTCGCCATTGTTCTGCAAATGCCAAGTGAATCAGGGCTTTACGGTAGAGCGTTAGCGAGTGTTCGTAATCGAACTCTTCATGGTCGCCAGCCTTTCGGTAATCTCTAGCAGCGTTCAATTCTTCGCCTTGAGATGCATAGACTGCTGCCCTCGCCAAGGTATGCCAAGGTGAAAGAGCGTCATTGTTCTGGTACCATCGGACCAATGAAGGCAGGCCGATATCGTGCTCCAGAACCAAATGTCGAACACTGTGGATCATCCCTGTGGGAACTGAGGAATTGCTCAGCAATGTATTGAGCGTATCGATGTTCTCCGGGTCAGCATTTCCGTGCTGCAGCATCAGGCCAACATAATTGAGGCGCAGTGTTGCTATTACGGCGTTGAACAGCACCCGTTCCATCACTGTAAGTTCTGCCGATGCGACACTTTCCTCAAGGTTTGCAAGATGCGTCGAGGAGGCAATGCCGCTGCCACCGTCTCGTAATGCTTGGCGAATAGGGCTGAATGCGCGCAAGCCTTGGCGGTCGAGAACAGAAGTGAGACGCTCGTCAACGATGTTTTCGCCTTCGAACAGCATCAGCAATGCTTCAGAGGTCGAGGAGAAGGATTCGGGTGCATCGACGCTGTGAATTTCAGACAGCGCAGTTCGTCGGGCTTTGCGTACTTGTGACCATAGTTCGTAATCACTCCCAGCATCGAGGAGGTGAGAAACAAGAAGTGTCTCGTAGGGATGTGACATTGAAATGAGTTCGTCTGAGGTAATAATTTTGGCCAACAAGGGTAGTTCCATACTTTGTGTGTGGATATCGATGAGGAGGGGTAAAACGGATTCGCGCTCTTCAGTTGCTCCGGGGTTGAGGTTGCGAGCAGCAGCAGCACGGATTTCAAGCGATAGGGAGTCCATTTGAATCAAGGCGACTAAGGCTCCGTCATCCAGTGCGGGGATTTGTTCAAGCAACCATAGATCCAACTCGTCGTTCGTAAGTGACGCAAGCAAGGGTGCAATTCGAGAAAGTTCAGTGTTATGGTCTAGCTTTAGACTGGTGAGCAGTCTCACCGTTTCCTCTTCGTTACCTTCACTGTGAAGTGCATTCAATCTCCACCACATGACCTTTTCAATTTGAGCAGCGTTGGTCGTGTTCTCACGCAGGAGTTCTAGACCTTCTGTCAATTGTTTTGAGGTTAATGTTGAAGCTTCATCTGGTGCATGTTCCCACGCCAGCAATTGACGTGCAGCAGCAAGTGAATGCTCACCTTCTGCCGTTCGCGACGCTTCCCAATCGGTGACTTTTCCTTGGGTGAGTGCGTGGTAATCACTCAACTGCTCGGCGAGTTTTTCATCGACAGATTCGAGTGTTTTCAAGGAGGCAGACGGGTCTTGTCCAGATGCCAACGACAGCAAGACGCTCAACGCTGAAGCGTGTTTTTTCATTTTCAAAAGTACCTCAGCGGGTTGGATTTGCCGTCCTGCTGCCAGTTGGGACGAAACAGTGCGCAAAGCGACTTGTGATTCAGCATCGATAACGGATGGAGAAATAGAGTCAATAGCGAGAATCAATTCTTCAGCATTTGATGGATTGATGAAGGCTGAATCGAGTTTCACTTTCTTGCCCGTTTTTGCTTTGGATACTTTGGCTTTCGGAAAAGCAGCAAATTGACCAAGAAGTGCGGTTCGTTGCGCTAAATCCTGCCATACCGGATGAACTCCCTTTTCCAAGCATGTTTCACGGAGTGACGTTTCTGTTGTTTCCCATTCTTCTTCCCAATCGTCTTTGTTGAGTAATTTGTGAACCATCAAAACCGCCAGTCGGAACGCCGGCGAATTGTCAGATGGTATGAGCATCTCTTGAGGCGAAGGCAAGAGATCCATAGGGCCAGTTGCACCTCTGCCACCTCTGCGACTTCGTCCACGTCCGCCTGCTTGTCGACGTCGAGGCGCGGTATCTTCGTCATCATCTGCAGCAGGTAGTTCAGTTTCAGCCAAAGCCAGTAACAGCAAAGGTCGCCACGGCTTTTCCATCAATTGCCAGTCAGGTGTCTTCACGACAATCGCTTGACGGCGAGCCTTCGTAACGTTCGACTTGAACGCCACTTCGAGGCAGTTTGCGATGTATGTCTCTTGCAAAACAGCCCCCCCTACCCCTTTGCCTCAACCTATCCTCCTTCAATCCACCGGAACAGCCTTCATGGATTCAAATCAACGGTTGATGATAAATTGTCTGCGAACATCAATGAACAAAGACAACTTGCACGCGACGAGGCAGTTCAATGGATGTCGTACGAGTCGCCATTTTACTGCTTCACCCCCTTCTTGCTTCGCTGCTTTTGGTTTGGATTTGGTGGCAATATTCGTGGCGCAAGAAAAGTTACGAATTGAAAGGTGATGAGCGAAAATCAGCGCTGTCAAGCCACGAGAAAAACGGCAACCGCCTGGTATGGGCCACTTTCTTTGTGATTTGCATCGCCTTTCTCAGCCGCGCCTTCGTTGGTTGGCGAGAGGGAGAGGCTGTACTGACATCACTCATACCCGGCAGTCTTCACGGATTCATGGGACCTGTTGGTTTTGTGCTGCTGTTGGTGTTGGCTCGAATGGGGCGACAAGCACGCAATGCTCGCAAGAACGGTGAGTCGTTCAAACACATCGCATTGCGTCATGGAAGAGCAGCTGACTTGATTGTCGTGCTTGTTTTTCTGCATGCCTTCTTAGGATTCTTGTACATCTTTGCCGTTGTGTGATGCGTGAATTCGCAGCGTTTGTTCTCGATTTTTCCACGTCTCAATCCACTTCTCGAGGTTTGCCTCAATACCGGGTGGTTGAATCCTGCATCCGCATGCATTTGCGTGACCTCCACCGGTCGGATCAAACATCGTGGCAAGTCGAGAAAGGTCGTATTTTCCTTGTCCGTTCTTAAGAAACGAATTGGCGTAAAAACTTGCAGAGAGCGCTGGGCGTTCGGGTGTTTCGATAGAACCATCCGCATAGCCGTGAATGATGCAGCACGCATCCGCATTGTCACCCGCCCAAGCGGTGACAAGGTAGCCGTTTGAACGAACTCCTTTTTCATCCATTCGGCATACTGCAAGGCGGTCGATAATTTCGGTATGCTTCTCAACTACCGCCTGCGCCGCCTCTCGCTCGTCACGCGCTCGGGCGATGTGGGGTACGATTTTTTGGTCGCTCAATACCTCAGCCAGCGTCGCTCCTTGCGAAAACAACAGCAACACATGATGCATGTGTTCAGTTTCCCTCAGTGAGAGCGAGCGAGCGAGTTGCAACACCGGACCGTCTTCAATAAAGTCCTCTCGCCGAATCTGGCCAGAATCGAGTGCGTCAACGATTGGCATGATTTCTTCTAAGTGTCGCAGGTCGATGAATGGACTGAGCACATCAAAGGCGAGACGTGCTGCTGATGGGGTTGCTTCCCAATGACATGTGCCTCCAGCCGATACGAATGCCTGCTCCTCTTGCGGGTTTGGTCGATTTGTTTGGTGGTGGTCAAGGTACCATCCACAGTCGGGATGAAACGGCAAGTCGACCATTGCTGTTGTACGGTCGATGAGTTCATCCATTGCCCCCGAGCGAACCAATGCTGCGTGGGCAAAATGCACCTCTGCTTCCGGGTTTGCAGCCTTCAGGACTGCAGCTGCACACAAACCATCGAGGTCGGAATCTGCAATGATTCTTCGAAAGTTGGGAAGACCGGCTTCCTCCAGCGTTGAACGTGCAGAGCCCATAGGGTGTGCGTATCTACGCCGCTCAAGAAGGTTTTTGGAAGCCAAATCGCCAAAATAAACATGACCTATTGCTATGTCGAGTGGACATGGAGACTTCATGCGGCATTGTTTTGGTGAATTTCGGAACCGTGTTGTTGCTGCAATACCCTCAGGGGCATTGGGATTTTCCGAAAGGTCACGTTGAGGATACCGATGATGACCATCACGCAACTGCACGCAGAGAACTCAACGAAGAAACTGGAATTTCAGAAATTGATTTCGTTGCGGATTTCGTTGAACGCAGTGAATACTCCTATCGACACAAAGGCAAAAAACGCACCAAGCAAGTGTACTGGTACTTGGCAGAAACTGAACGCATCACGGTTTCCCTTTCGCATGAACATCGAGGCCACATGTGGTTGGATTGGGAGCAGGCGATGGAGCAGTTATCCCATGAAGAAACCCAACGCGTTCTTGAACAAGCCCACAAGCACATGGTTTCGCTTGGTAAAGACTGATTCATTCTAAGAGCATTCGTTCACCCTCAGCACCGACTTTGTACAGTGCAGCCTGCTCAATACTGAATCCTGTCATGCTCGCATGCACAAGGGTAGTGAAGAAATAGACCCACTGCAAGCCCATCCAAGCTTTTTTGAGAGTTGGATGAGTAATAGGACAACTCCATGCA
>JAKMGM010000118.1 GCA_022424925.1 Candidatus Poseidoniaceae archaeon
CGTGAAGAACGAGTCTTGGTTTGAGCGAGCGGGGCTTTTTTAACGGAAAAGGCGACGGAAGCATGGGGATGGCCATGCGTGACCGAGTGATTCGAGATGAAATTCACAAGGACATTTTCGTTCCAGCGGCGCATGCGAAAATCATCGATACACGTGAGTTTCAACGACTTCGCTCCATTCAACAACTTTCGACATGCGAGTATGTTTTCCCAGCTGCGAACCACAATCGCTTTTCCCATTCCTTAGGTGCCTACCATTTGGCAGGTACAGTTGTCGATTCACTCAACGATGCTCAGCCCGGACTCGTCTCAAAAGAAGACGGTGAGTTGATTCAACTCGCTGCTCTTCTGCACGATATAGGCCATCCTCCATTCTCTCATTTGCTCGAATCTCCCGAGGTGTTTGCGACGTACTACTCTCACGAGCATTGGGGGCGGGTCTTGCTTGAATCTGAAGACACTGAGGTCGGTTTAGCACTGCTTGAAGCCCTCGGCAAGCACCGTCGCGACCGACTTTTTGCGCTTCTGGATGGCGCCACTGAACACGAGGGGACTCCAATTCCCGCTTTCATGAAGGAAATCGTCTCAAGTCAACTGGATGTTGACCGCATGGACTACATGGTTCGCGACCAAGCAAATACGGGTGCGCAAATAGGTGGTTTTGACATCGCAAGGGTCATCAGGGCACTGCGCGTGAGTAATGACGGTCATTTTTATGTCAAATCATGGGGATTACCAGCGATTGAGGCGTATCTGGTTACACGCTATCACATGTACCACCAAGTCTACTTCCACAAAGTGAACATGCTCACCCAAAATTACCTCGTCCGAATGCTTGCTCGAGCGCGAACTTTAGCCCGTGAGGGGTTGCTCTCTCTCTCGCCTTCTTTGGAAAACATGTTGCTGAATGAAAACCTCGATGCGAAGGGGTATGCTGCGTTGAACGATGCGCATGTACGGGTCGCGCTCCCGGATTGGGCTGAACACACAGATGCTGTACTCTCACACTACGCTATGCGCCTTTTGTCACGTCGAGATTTTCACAAATCGTTGCGTATTGAGGGTCTCAGTACTGAGATGGTTTCCGTTGTTTTACCGCGTCTTGAAGCACTCGTTTCGCAAGCTGGTTTCGATCCTGCAATTGATGTCATTACTGCACGTATTTCAAAGCGGGGCTATATGCCCTATGAACAGGGCATTCTTCTCGAAGATGGACGAGATGCTGCTGACCATTCACCGCTTGTTCGCTCCCTTACGCAACCCAATGAGCGTGCTTTGATTTTCGTCCCAGATTCGATTCGAGATGAACTCGAGGTGAGTGTTCGCGAATGGGTAAAACCATCGCAATCATCGCTCGCTCAGTTTGAATGACACAGGGTTAAGTTCATGACTTGGCTTCTTTCCCTTGAAGTGGGGCCCGTAGCTTAGTTGGTTAGAGCACCCGGCTCATAACCGGGGGGTCAGGGGTTCAAGTCCCTTCGGGCCCACTTTCATAACGGGTTGGCTTCGGTGTTTTCTGAGCCAGCATGGCGCAACGGTTATGAGGGTCTCATTACTGGGGATGGTATAGGTGGAACCTGATGTTCAAGCGTGCTCTTTTCTTGTTGGCCCTTTACCTCTGCTCAGTCATGCTCGTCGCGGTACCTGCTTCAGCTCAAACTCCTACCGCAGCAGTATCTCTTTCCTGCGCTCCGATTTCGATCAACATTGAAGTCAAGCCAGGCTCAACGTACAACGGTTTCACGACCTGTACGGCGAACAACCCGACAACATACCAGGAAAAAATCAGCATTCTCGTGACCAGTGATGGCCTTGCTACCGCTGCACCAGGTGACATGTACATCGGTGCAAGCTCTGAAGTCGATTTCCAGGTTTCGGTTCGTGCTACGCCTTACATGGTTATGCAAAGCCGAACCTTGTCAGTGTCCGCACAGGTTCAGGAAATCAACTCCCTGCCACCGATTAACTCTGCTTCATCTCAAAACAACATGATTGTCAACATCATGCAGTACTCACTTGTTCAAGTGGAGGCAGTTGAGCCATTCGTTCAACTCATGCCGAAGAAGGACAAGAACTTCGAGTTCAAGGTCTACAATCTTGGGAATCAGATCGACTTCATGAAGGTGGGCATTACGGAAACGAGTCGTGAGAATCTTGAAGAAGCAGGTTTCACAATCAACCTGCCTGCCGTCAAGGTGCAAATCGACGCAATTCCTACCGCAACGAAGGTTCGAGTTATGGCTCGTACGCCAAAGACCCAAGGATGGAGCGATGCCTACCACGTTCTCGACTTCTTTGCAGAATCTGAGTTTGCATGCAACAACGGTGGCTGTATCCGTGAATCCCAGATGATTACCGTCTATGTTCGTGGTGTCTATCTGCCAGGTTTCGAAATCGTTCCAGCAATCTCGATGATTGCATTGGCTGCAGCAGTTGCTGGCCGTCGTTTCGTCGAAGAACGTGAAGAAGACGAAGAAAACGTGGTCTGGTACGAATCCGCACCAGGCCTGTGACGGCCTGCCCCCAAACCTTCGACAATACCGTTGAAACATGCACATGCGAGGGTTGGTTTGATAATCCCCTACACCAAACGACCATTTAGAAGGGAATACTATGAGTGGGTTACTTGACAAGGCAAACGCTACCAAAAACGAACCTGAACAAAAGCAAGTAACCGTTGTTGCAGAGAGTGTAACAATCGTTCAGCAAAAAGCACCATCGATGGCCTCGGCCGCTCCAAAACCAGACCGTACCGATATGTCGCGTAACCTCAGTATCGGCGGGTGGGTTGGTATCTTTATTGGTGGCATTTTAGCTCTACAAGGCGGAAGCATGGGCCTTCTTGTCGTATCTGCGGTGCTCATCATAGGTATCGGGCTGTTGGTGCAGTCAGAACGCATGTCTGAAGGCGAAATTAATACTGTAAAATTGGGTATCTCTATATTCGTCGCTGTGATCGTTGCGGCAGGACCATATGTTGCATTGATTGTTGTTCCTGCGGACACCTCAATGGCACTCACTGAAATTGATTTGAACGAGGACACAAACGAACTCACGTTCTATGTGCGCGGCTCTTTCGATTCTGCTACTGCCAAAATTTATCTCGATGGTGAGTCGTTGTGGAGTGATACGATGTCACTCTCAAACGACCGAGCGAAGTTTCGAGTCCCACTGACTGCCTTCTTCGCAGGCAATGCGCAGGACTATCGCCTTGCTTCCTTGAACGCCTACTCGATAGAAATCACTTCGCCTGACGGCCAAGAAACCTCTGCAGAAGTAACGCCAGCTCTCTTGAACCGAGAAGTTCTCAATTCAGGTGCGCGAATTTCGGAAGTTCTCAAAACTGAGACTTCAGGTACTTCCACTACAACAACTGTTGATGGCCTGATTGTTGAATCGATAATGGGCTTGTTCAGTCCTGATGAGCGACCTCAAGACGGCGGAGGTCACACGATGACGAACCTTGCTCTCACGCCATTGGCCTCGGATTATACCATGCAATTGCGGGTGAAGAAAGGAAGTACGACCGAATACTCCTCGCCGCTTATCACTGTTGACGGTCTTGATGCGACATGGACCAGCAGTGTTACTGGCTCGAAGTCGGGTAAGACGAACGGCTGGCTTGGACTACCCGGCACGGCTACTGATTCCCTCAACACCGAGTATCTAAGCAAGGACTCATTTTACGATGGTAGTGGTTGTTATACTTTTGAACTTGTTATAACCAATGAATTCTATGCCGGTATGACCGATAGTGAGTCATCGGCAAACGGAATTGTTGTCAGCAGTGATTCATGGGACCTTAATTTCGATTCCAGTGAACGAACGATGGAAGTTTGTTGAGCATTTGCAACGAACGAACACTTCAGTTTATTCTGATTCATCCCACGGACTACCAGCTGTGGTTGAATCAATGCTCGTAACATACTCATCGTTTTCACCGTACTCTTCGGACTTTGATGAACGCATGGAAAACATGATGCTGCCACCGATGATTACGACTGCTAAAATAGCGTAGACAATCCATGGCTGGTCTTCAGTTTCCTCTCCGACAAACCATCCGATTTCTTGCGAGTTTCCACCTTCAACATTGGTGATGTCTTGTGAGATTGGTTTGAGTATGTCTGGAATCAAAGTTCGACAATTGAGTACTTGTGGCCCATCGGTGTTTGCCCACCATGACACTGGCAAGTCCTTTTCTTCACCTGCTTCTAGAGTGGTCGTCAGTGAAGTGGTTGAAGTTAGATTTTCACCCACATAGCACCAAATGTTCACGGTTGCCGTTGCCGCTCCTGTGTTACGCACATGTACCATTGCTCCAATTTTTTTATTCACTTCTGCAGTTGTATCCTCAGCATCAATGGAAACAACTTCGATGTATGGCAGGGGTACATCAATCACAGCAAAGGGCACTCTCGGTGCTGTCGTTGTGATGTTAAAATCGCCCCAGCCCGAAGAGAGTGTCAATGTCAGTTCTGCGTCTTCTGTGTGGTACTCCCCGTTTTGGTCCACCCATTCCACTATTCTTTTCCATTCACTTCCACCAATGTCGATTTGGCCGTTTGAATCTGTGAAATCATCACGGGTTGATGAACCATAGCCAATGCCTGATTGGTGAACGGTTATGCTTGGCGAGTTGGTTTGGATTATTCGCTGTGAGAGCAAACGAACCCAAGCATCGGTCGTCCCGCCGGTTCCTTGGGAATTGGTGTATGTAATGTCAGCAAGGTCGTGGACGATGATGTCTTCATCGGTTCTGCTGCCTTGAATCATAGTTGAATTAACTGAAAGACTGGTTCCGTTTTCAACATGTATTGGAGCACTTCCAACCAGACGGCTTGACTCGATGCTACACGTTCCGGAACACAAGAGGTCAGCGCCATAGAGTTCGGCGCCTTCAAGCACAAGGTTTCCAAAAATATTCATTCCAAAAGAGGCATTGCTCCATGTTAGGCTGCCGTTGGTTTGGTTTATTTGATGTGCATCCAGCGTCGGAATGGCTCCGCTCCCTGTGTGCAATGCCTGAATTGAAGTGATTTGAATCGGGTATGCGTGATAAATGTAGAAGTCGACAAGAATGTCAGAGCCGTCAAGCGGCACTTCAATCGATACCGAATCTTTACCCGCTGCGTCAACGGTCTTATCGCCCACAGTGATGTTCATCATCGCTGAATCTGAAACCGTCTCCGCAAAAACGAGCAACAGTTGCCCTGATTCTGCGAGGTCACCAAAGTTAAGATGCAGTTGGCTGGTATTGGTCAAGGATAATGCAGAATTGATGCTGTCGCCAGCCACAGTCCCCAAAAGTACGAGCGAAGCGCCCGGTTCAACTTCAAACTGGTAGTTCGGTCCAACGGTTACATCACCTTCAATCGTTAACGTTGAACCGCTCTTCACCACAACGTTCCCATTCATTTCTTGATCACCTGTCCATGTTTCATCGGCTGCAATCGAGATGTTTTGACCATCAGACGGCGGTGCGGCGTGAACGCTGGCTATTCCAGCAAGCGATGTAAAAATGAGCAGGAGCGTCAAGGACAAGGCAGTTCGCATGTTTAACCCATGTAGCGGAGTGTTATAGCCTTCTCTCCGGAATCAGTAGGGGACATCTTTCCAACCCAAACGGTATCCCAGGAGGTTGAATGAACGATGTAAAACAGGTGTGAATGCTACCAGAGCAACCATGGGTAGCAGAAGTTCAGAGTCAGCCAAAATCGATGTGCCAAGGAAGAGTTGTCCGGCTGCAAAGACCACTATGGCGAAGGGAAGCGTATCGAGGAGAGGTGCTTTCGATGAAATGTCGCCTTCACGTTTGAGGCCACGTCGACGTTTGACAAACGACCCACTGCTGTCACCAACCAAACAGAAGAAGCCGAGGAA
The DNA here is from genome assembly GCA_022424925.1 of Candidatus Poseidoniaceae archaeon. Lineage (GTDB taxonomy): Archaea > Thermoplasmatota > Poseidoniia > Poseidoniales > Poseidoniaceae > MGIIa-L1. Next base: position 5,880 of record JAKMGM010000118.1, read on the forward strand.
CGTTCCAAGAATGAAAGCAGTCACAAGGTCACTACCAACGTCGAACCATGTGCCTTCTGCACCTTGCAGTGGGTGTGTGAAAATACCACTTTCACCGATGGCTGCGTTTGCCGCAGGGATGTCACCCATGAGGG
>JAKMGM010000155.1 GCA_022424925.1 Candidatus Poseidoniaceae archaeon
CCTTACCTCACCAACTCCCTCAACATGGGTGGAGCGTGGGGTGCAGGAATGATTCCAGGACACGCCGATGCGACCCCGGTTGCAATCAGCCAAGCGCAAGCAGCAAACATCTTGTATGGTCCTCTTGGAATAACTTCGCAAACAGGTGCAACCCTGTTCATGTACGGTGAATTGAGCGGTATGACTCCGCCTGTGAACTTGATGACCATGGAGCCTGCTGAGCCAATGCCATGGACCAATGCAACGATTGGAGCCATGTATGGCATTGATGCAAACGCTGCAGATGCATTGAGTTACTTCGTAGCATCGCCAATCTTTGCAGACTTTGTTCCAGACTTCCTCATGAGTTCTTTTGGTACCACTCCGTATTTGACGCAAGAGTTCAACAATTGGTTGCTCGGATGGCACGACCCTGTCGTTGCTTTCCTCGCTACTGGAAACCCAATGGACATGACCGTTGGTTGGACCAGTCTTGAGTCGAATGCAACATATTACGGCTCTGGCGGAATTGTCAGTGATACCGGAACCGAATACATGATCTGTACAGGTGAAGCATCAACCTGTGACAAGGGCGAATTGATGGCAGTGGACGGAAGTTCGTACTTCGCATGGAAAGACCCTGCTAAGGCGGTCAACACGTTCGGCCTCATCGAAGCAGAATCTCGAATCGGAACCACGGGAGGTTTCCTCACAATGGACGGAGACCTCGTTGATTTGTCTGGCTATGGAACTGCTGCAATCAATTGTGATGGTACTTCGACATTGAAAGACATCGTCGTAGATGACTGTACAGCGACTCTTGAACCATTGGAACGCCCAATTCAAGCCAAGCTCTTGGACACAGATACCTTGCTTGACGCAATACCGGGAGCACTCCCAGTCTACTTCGGTAGCGAAGTTTCTCTTCAAGCAGAGGAATTGAGTGGTGCCATCATTGCCGGTTCTTCGGAATCGACGTTCTGGTTGGACATGCGACCTATTACCGACCAACACACTGCACCAGTAAGCGCAGATTTGCAAGCCGTTTTCTCAATAGAATCCAGTTCGGAAATTAACGATGATGATGCCGAGGACCTTGCATCAAGCGTGACTACGAACCAAAAGGCACTGACCTACTGGACCAACTTCGATGTTCCAACCGACTTCCTTGCACCTCTCCTGCTGATTGGTGCACTTGCTTGTCTCGGCATTGGATTCCAGAAGATGGGTGAAGAAGGCGAAGAAGAAGCGAAAGATTTCGCTCAAGCAGCGGCAGAAGATACGCCGGATGAGGAAACAGCAGTTGAGGAATCATCTGCTGAAGAAACCTCAGAGTGAGCACGAACCATTCAGTAATGAGAGAACTCAACGCCTTCAAGGGCATGGGTGACCTTGTGACCTTGGTCGTTGACGTATCCGATGATACGTGTACCAAGCATCCGCTCTTCGAGCCACGCCGTCATGGTCTCAGCATGTTCACTTGATACAGCCACAATCATACCGGTTCCCATATTGAAAGTCCGGTACATTTCACGTGTTTCAATGCCGCCTACTTCTTGGAGCCATTCGAACTCAGGGTGAGGTTTCAGCGGCGCATCAATGTGCCAGCCGAGGGAATCGTGGAGCCGCAAGAGGTTGGACAGGCCACCACCAGTGACGTGACATATGGCCCGGATATCGGATAGTGAAAAAGAAGCCTCATCTGTCTCAGCAAACTTCAGCAGGTCGACGATGGGGTCACAATAAATTCGGGTTGGGTTGAGAAAGACTTCACCCAAGGTGAATTGCGCATCATCGTTGCCGTCGAAATGCATGACGCTGCGGCCGACGCTTGCTACGTTGAACGGGGCTGAATCGGTGTATTCATGGCCAGTATGTTCCATCACTCTGCGAACAAGTGAATAACCGTTCGAATGAATTCCCGAAGACGGAAGGCCAATCAAAACATCACCCGCTTGAAGGTGTTCTCCGGTAATGGCGTTGCCTTTTTTGACGTAGCCAAGCGCTGTTCCTGAGAGGTCTAATTCATTGACGATTCCGGGAAGGGAAGCCGTCTCTCCACCCGCCAAGGTAACACGAGCCAACCTGCATGCTTCTGCGAGCGATGCACCCAAAGCAGCGTGGGTTTCAGGGTCTGGTTTCGGTACAGCAACATAATCGACAAAGGCGATTGGTTCTGCACCGACGCACAACAAGTCGTTGACGTTCATGGCCATACAGTCAATTCCAACACCACCCCACTGTTTGAGAGCGGAAGCGATTTGCAGTTTGCTTCCAACGCCATCGGTCGCTAAGGCAAGTAACGAATCGCCGAACTCGATAAGTCCGCCAAATCCGCCAGGTAAATCGACCGGTGCGCCCGGCGTTCCCGCAGGTCGGCTTGATGCGCTCAGTGAAGCGATAAGAGAAGCAACCGCAGAGCCTTCGAGGTCAATATCTACGCCTGCACTGGCATAGTCCATTGGTTCGGCCATGCCACCTTCAATGGAAGGCGTATGAAGAACTCACCGCCTCAAAATACTGCTTTTTCAACCCAGTTTTTCGGTGAGGTATGCAAAGCTCAAATCCAGTCTGTGGTCGATGCCTGAATGAGTTCCGGGAAATTCATCCCACACATGTTCGACATTGTAGGAGGAGAGGAGATTGACAAATTTTCTACTGCCGTACTGTATATGGTACTGGTCTTGCCCACCACAATCAATGAACAAGGCATCGAGTTCCTGCAAATTTTTGTGGTAGTCACCAATCATTTCTATCGGGTCAAATTTGAGCCATTCTCGCCACGCCTCATCGATGATATCGGCAGTCGTCGCATCGACGGGAAGTTCGATGCCAAGCGGATTGTCCTGCGTCGGTTTTCGTGGATCGTACGATGCTGCCATAGCACAAATCATCAGCGTGTGGAAATCAGGGCCGGACAGTCTCGCTGCCTCTTGAACGTGAGCGACATAGTCAGCAGCAGTTCCGTATTTCGCTACGTGGGTCAGCGTTTCAGCAAACGTGGGCATGAACATTGTTTCGAACCCCATGTCGCCAGAGTGGCATGCAATACCCTGCCAAGCGCCAGGTTTGAGCATCGCATTGACAACAGCACCATAGCCTCCCGAAGATTTGCCAACGAGAGCAAAATTACCATTGGTTGCGTACTTCGCCTCCAAGGTAGGTTTCAATGCTTCACTGAGCCAGGTTGACCAGTTCCCAAGTACGGGCGAGTCGACGAACTGATTTCCTCCGAGTGAGGTAAAGGTGTCCGGCATGACCAGAATCGCAGGTTTCATCTGCCCCGATTGTACAAGTCGTTCATGCCGTTGAAACAACGATTCACCAAACGCTTTCCAGCCTGCACGAGCGGGTCCAGACGAGGTGAAAGGAGCCAAGTAAATCAGGACGGGCAGCGTTCCACCCGCCTCGATAGCAGCGACGCCTTCGGGCGCGATATGGGTGAGAACTTCTCGTAATGTTGGGTCGCCCAGTCGGTTTTCCAAGTGCGGCGAGTCGAATACCCACCGTCGTATTTGACCTGATACCGGCGTGAAGGCATGTTTGGGCATGGTTCAACCGACACGCTCCTTCCTCATGTTTTCTGCGGTTGTGGCCGGTTGGCAGTGGACGCGTATTTTTGACAAAATCAACGACTGTCTCGGCTGCGATTTTCCAGTGGAAGCAAAGGGGTGGGATTTTTGTTCGGACACGGCTAAATACCGTTGCCAATATTGTTCCGAAGTCGGGAACCCCTCCCGCGTTCCAACGGTGACCAACATGCTTCAAGAATTCGACTTACCTGCGCGTTGGACTTCCCTCATTCAAGACCATTTTGCTGAATCGGTTCACAACCTCGCTCAGATGTGGCCAGACGAACAATCTTTGGAAGTGTCCTACCGTGTTATCGAAGGTTTCGACCATGAATTTGCACACGATATTGTCCAGCACCCCGAACTTCACTTTCATGCTTCAAACCAAGCATTGCGACAGTTCCTCATGGATGCGGGGCACACGACCATGTATCCGTTTGTCAGAATCGTACACCTCCCTGTCGATCAGGTTCGCACCGTCTCTCAACTCCGAGCTGATGACATTGGCATGATGCTCGCAATTGATGCGGTTACTACCAAAATTTCAGGCGTTCGCCCTCGTATTTATGCGGCGACGTTTGAATGCGTTGCATGCGGTCATTCGATGCTGATTAATCAGCCAAATGAACAAGAATTAATCGAACCGATTGAATGCCAGCAACTCGACGGGGGGTGCGGTCGTGCAAAGCGACAGACACGTTTTGAATTGATTCAAAAAGACTCAATTCTCATCAATTCTCAATTCATGGAGTTGCAGGAGTTACCTGAACAGATGAAAGGTGGAATTCAACCGGAACGAATCATTTGCATCGCTGAACACGACCTTGCTGGGAAATTGAATCCTGGAGACCGCGTCAAGGCGAACGGTGTTTTGTTCATTCGCTCACAGCGCAAAGGTGGTAAGGACACTCCAGTGTTCGACATCTTCCTTCGAATCCATTCACTCGAGCGACAGAATGTCCCGCTTGAAGAAATCGTCATTACCGAAGATGAAGAACTTGAGATCAAGGAACTTGCTCGTCGGCCGGATATCTATGACCTGTTCACGAACAGCATTGCACCTTCGATTTTTGGAATGAATTACGTCAAACAATCGTTGATGCTGCAATTGTTTGGTGGTGTTGCCCGTCTCAACGCCGACGGTACCCGGAACCGTGGTGATATTCACATCCTTCTCATGGGCGACCCCGGAGTTGCGAAATCACAGTTGCTTAGTTACATGTCTACAATTTCACCGCGTGGGCGGTTCACTTCAGGCCAATCCGCCTCAGCAGCTGGTTTGACTGCTGCTGCTGTTCAAGATGCGGCCGCTGATGGCCGCTGGACGCTTGAAGCAGGCGCGTTGGTTCTTGCAGACCTTGGCCTGGCAGCGATTGACGAATTCGACAAAATGAATGAGGGTGACCGTTCCAGTATGCACGAAGCCATGGAACAACAGAAGATTTCAATTTCAAAGGCGGGCATCAATGCCAGCCTTCGTACCCGTTGTGCAGTACTTGCTGCTGCGAACCCGAAAAACGGCCGTTTTGAGCCCGTTTCTGAGGTTCCATTCACGGCCCAAATCAATCTTGCACCTCCACTTGTCTCTCGTTTTGACATCATTTGGCTTTTGACCGATGACCCCGAATTGGAAAAAGATGCGAAGATAGCGCACCACATCATCGGTAACCGATTACAGGGCGTTAGCGAATTGTTGGTCAATGAGGGGAGCGCCCCTGACCCAACCAAAGCCAAATCGCTCAAGGGTATCGAATCGAACGCAGAAGTTGGCGAGGTTCTTTCTCGCGATTTGATTCGAAAATACATTGCCTATTCGAAGCGAACAGTCCACCCAAGTCTTGAACCTGAAGCCCGAGATTGCATCGTAAACTTCTACGTTGAAACACGAAAACAAACCGGAGATTCAAACGATAGCGTCGCTATTACTGCCCGTTCCTTGGAAGCCCTTGCTCGGCTCGCCGAAGCCAGTGCACGGATTCGTCTTTCCCAGTCTGCAACGCTTGAAGATGCCCAACGTGCAGTTATGATGACACGCTTGTGGCGTGAAGATCTCATGGGCGGCAATTACGATGAGACAACACTCGTAACCGGTAAGAAAGGCAAGACTCGAAACCGTGAGAAAGCGATTATGGAAATCGTGTCTACGCTTTCAACCAACAACGGTGGCATCGCCCAACTTGTCGATGTATTCAATGAGGCTGAACGCTACGATATCGATCGCGCAACCGCTGAAGATGTCATCGAAAAACTCTGCCAACACGGCCGCATGCTGCGGCCATCAGGATACGATACTCTACAAATCGCTTGAAAATGATGGGTTGTAGTCTTGAAGGATGAACCACTCCGCACAACCATGGCCGAACCAATACGTGCTGAGCCAGTCGGTGACGTCGATGACGCCAGTGGTCTTTCACCCGACGACCTTGGGTTCATGTGCGGCATTGAAGTTCACCAGCAACTGGCGACTGGCAAACTGCACTCCCGTCAGCCAGGTGTACTGTATGATGTCACCATTGACACGGTTCCTGAACAGTGGAATCGCTTCCAACGCCGTCTCCGAGCAGCACGGGGAGAGGGTGGAGCCATCGATATCGCTGCACGGTTTGAATCACGCCGTAATCGTTCTTTCGTCTACGTACAATCACCAAATTCCGGATTGATTGAGCTCGACGAGCAACCCCCTCTCCCCCACGATGTCGACGCTGTAGAAATTGCTTTGACCGTCTCAGCACTGCTTGAAGCCAAACCCGTTTCACTTTTGCAGACCATGCGTAAAACCGTTGTTGATGGTTCGAATACAAGCGGCTTCCAAAGAACTTCTTTGATTTCTGTGGACGGCGTTCTATCGACCGAGACCGGCCCCGTCGGGATTGATGTGGTTTGCCTTGAAGAAGACAGTGCTCGTAAACTCGATACCTTGTCGACAGGCAACGGCGAACAGGTCATCTACAACCTTGACCGACTTGGTCTGCCATTGATTGAAATAGCGACTTCGCCAGACGTCATATCGCCAGAACATGCTAAAGAAACTTCCATGGCTTTAGGGCGATGCTTACGTCAAACGCGTAAGGTTCGGCGCGGCTTGGGAAGCATACGCCAAGACCTCAATGTCTCTTTGGCGTGCGGCGACCGAGTTGAAATCAAAGGCTGTCAGGACCTGTCGTGGATTCCTCGAATCATTCGCCTCGAAATGGCTCGACAACTTCATTTTTACCGACTTGCCAATGTATTGCGTAGTGACCTGTCACTGCCAGCACTCCCACCGGATCGACGCAGCGATGATATCGCTTTGGAAGAAGAAGTAGCCGATGCGGTCTCCGAACATCTTCCACTCGTGCTGCATGATGTTAGTGAATCCTTTTCAGCGTGTGAATCAAAAATGGTTCAAACGGGTTTAGCTAAAGGCTCTGTAATGCTTGCACTCCCCCTACCAGGCTTAGCCGGTAAAATCGGTGTCAAGGCTTTGGATAAGGAAGGCGCCCAACTCCCTCGTTTGGGGAGAGAGTTAGCTGGTGCTGCCAAATTGGCCGGTGTTAAGGGTGTTTTTCATTCAGATGAACTTCCTGCATACGGAATCGAAGCAGAGCATGTTGATTCGGTTCGCAAGCATTTGGATGTTGCGTCTGCTGACGGATTCATTCTTTGTCTTGCACCCAAATGGCAAGCCGAACTCGCACTTGAAAGCGTCTTGACACGCGCTCGCAAGGCATGGCACAGGACGGCGCAAGAAGTTCGCAATGTTGTGGTGAAAAAAGGAGCACCGGACGATGGAACAACCACGCCAATGCGTCCGCTTCCTGGCGGTGCCCGAATGTACCCAGAAACCGATGTTCCGGTGTTTTCGCTCACAAATGAGCGATGGCACGAAATTCTCGACAACCTTCCAATGACCGATACGGAACGAAACCACCGGCTTTCGGCTTTCGATATATCTGGCGACCAAGCCGGACAACTTCTCGCTCGAGAGTTGGATGATATATTCGTTGACCACAGCGGCGGTTTACCTCACAAGGGATGGGCAAGCGTTGTTTTAGAAAACGACACTGCCAACCCGATTCTTTGTGCCAGCGTTATGGCAGCTAAAGAGGAGGGTTTGCTCACCAGAGAGTCGATGAATCAAGTGATTGAATACTTCTCAGACGCTCTGCCAAGCCGTGAAGAAATAGCCCATTATGCTGAAATGAACGGGTTCAAGCCCGCCGACGAGGGGGATTTAGGCGCTATCATCGAAGGTATTGTAGATGAACGGGCTGATTTTGTCAAAGAGCGGGGCATGGGAGCCATGGGTCCTTTGATGGGCGTTGTCATGCAGGCGGTTGGTGCAGCGGACGGTAAGGTTGTGAGCGCCCTTCTTCGCGAAGCAATTCAGAAACGTTCGGAGTGAGACCCATGATTCGACGCTTGATAGCGTTTTTTTTACTGAGCATGCTGATGCTTCCCATGGCATCTGCGGTAGATTCTACTGTTTCATGGACGCAGGAGAACACGCCAGCGTGGGACTATGATTTTTCAGATGGGTATATTTCGACCGCTCCGTTGTATATCGATGAAAAGATTCTCGTACGCACTTCAGGCTCTTCAAATCCATCCGTTACGGCATTGAGTGTTGAGGGCACATTCTTGTGGCGGCATTCAAATCCGAATTCGACCAACAACGACATGTCTCCACTCCTTCCAGTCTCTGCTGGCGAAGGGGCATGCGGGGCATGGCCGGAACTTGTTTTGGTCGGTTGGACAGATGGAGTTCTTGAGGCGCTACATCCTGGAAACGGCACGGTCTATTGGAGCGTTCAAACCGAAGTCGTTGGTTGGGGAATTACGGGGGCTGGAAGTGTATTTGAGGGCCATGTATTCTATCCAACACGGCAAGGCCTTGGGATGTATTGCATGGCCGACGGTTCGCAGCAATGGTGGACAGAAACAGGCCTCGGTTGGAGGAACGGGGTGACGTTGACCGATTCTGCTGCATATGTTGGTGACGAATCCGGGACGCTATGGCGCATCGATTCAACCGGTGAGGCGTACGCTCTCGCTTCATTCGAAGGTAAAATTCGTCATGCACCTCTCATCTCTCAAGCAGGCATTCTTGTTCATGTTCAGTCATCAATGGACAGTACTGTTTTCGTTCTTCATAATGAGACAGGGCTTGTCCTTCAACAGTTTACAGCAGGCCCTTCACCTGCTCTTCCCGTGATCATGGATGATGTCGTTGTTCTTTCTGATTCGGAGTCAATCCATTTTTTGCTCTGTCGCGATACATGTGCTCTTGAGAGCCAAATACCCTTTCATTCGAACGGTGAAATAGGCATAAACAGACAGGGAAACATCGTGATTCCATCAAACACACCGAACTCGAATTGGGCCCATATTGTACACCAAAACGGTTCAAATGCGGTTCTTGAATCACTTGATGTTGGCCTGTACGGTTACGGAACGGCTGCTCCTCTATGGTTTCGTATTGGGAGTGTGAACTACACTGTTTTTGGAGACGACCAATCCGTACTCAAAGTGTTTCAAAACCTGCCATCTGATGAGATTCTTGAATCCAACGATTTCGATTGGTCAACGCAGAGTTTTCTCTTCGCAACTTACCTGCTTCTCGGTTCTTCGGCTGTTTTTTTCCTGAACGGGCGTAGAGATTTGTTCGTACGAACATCAAGTCTCCTCTTGGTGCTGGTTCTCCTCCTGCTTCTTCCGGATGTTACTCAACTTTGGTCGAGCGAGGTTAACGAGGTTTTTGAAGAAACTTCAGAAGCAGATGAGTGGGATGAAAACTGGCCGGATACGTGGCTTGGAACGCAAATAGTTGTATTCCAGTTTGCTGAAGGGGAACAGGCAATTGGAGGACTGGTCGGTCATCAAGATGTCTTGTCGCTCACGCAATCGGCCGTCGACGATTTCGATTTTTCGATGACCGTGGAACAAACCAGTATAGGGGCATACATTTCATCGATAAACGGTATCCAAGGTGAAGGTTGGGAGTTTTATGTTGACGGCTCAAAGGGCGTTCTTTCGGCCGATACGACTGCCATTGATTCCACGACAATAGTTCGCTGGACTCCAGTGTAATGTAGGTAAGCCTCAAATCATCCACCCTCTTGGCTTGAATCATGTTCCAAGCAATGGGCACCCACGGACCCGTTCTTTCTCCATTGGCGAGTTTGGTTTTGGATGTGCTTTTGCTTGGAAGTGCGTTTTGGCTTTTGGCCAAGCCTTCACAACGCCCGGTCATGGATTCTCTCATCCTGCTAACGCTGGTTGCATCCGTTTCACTTCTCCGTGTTGTCATGCAACCTCTGCCCAACGTACAACCTGTAACGGTCGCTGCCTTGTTAGTCGGGGCTCAACTGGGTGCCCGCAGAGGTGCTGCTTTTGCCGTTCTCGTCACCATGATTTCGAACTTCTTTATCGGAGATGGTTGGTGGACGCTCTTCCAAGCAGCAGGCTGGGCAAGCGTAGCCGTTGCTGGTTCTCGACTTTCGCTGGTGACGCCTTCTGGCCTCAATGTACGTAGAGCAGTATTCGCTTCACTTGCTGCAGCTGTCTGGTTCGATGTGGTGGTCTCACTCTCAATTCTCGATGGCACCATCGGCCCAGTGGGTTTCCTTGTTTACCTGCTTCACGGCCTACCGTTTGATGCGTTACACATGGCTGGTAACTTCGCCTTTGTAGTATGGATGGGCAGTTGGTTTACTGGCCTGCTTGAGGAAGAACCAGCCCTTGATGAAATCGAATTTGCGGTGGTGAATAGCCATGGTATCGACGGCTGAATCACCATCAATGGCGCTCATTGCTCGTACCGACCTTGCGATGTCTGCAGGCAAACTCGCCGTCCAATGCTCGCATGCCGCTGTAACGTGTACGCTCAGCGCCCGTAAGACGCATGCTCGACTGGTCGAGCGCTGGAAGAACGGTGGTGCGAGGAAAATCTGCCTGGAGGCTGACGACCTTGAAACGCTGCAGAGGCTTGCGGGCCAAGCACAGTCCGCAGGCTTCGTTACCGCTCTAATCAGGGATGCCGGTCACACCGAAGTTCCTCCCGGAACGTTGACCGTGCTTGGGATAGGACCCGCTCCTCGACGTGCGATTGACGCGCTTGTTTCGGAACTGAAGCCCTATTAGGTGGTCACATGGGTTTCCGTTCATTTCTACACAGACTTACCGCTCCAGCGCCAAAGGGAACTTCTCCAAATGGGCCGTGCAAGATGATATGTGTCGTAAACCACGAATTGAAGATGGGTAAGGGAAAGGTTGCAGCGCAAGTAGGGCATGCTGCCGTTATGGCTACGATGAACGCTGGGTCACACACGCCCTTTTTGTTGGACTATTGGCTTTCAACAGGTCAGAAAAAAGTCTGTGTGAAAGGCACGGATGCAGAACATCTTCTTGCTTTGGAACAGATGGCGAAGCAAGCCGGAATTCAAACAACACTGGTACATGATGCCGGGCATACACAGATTCCAAGCGGTTCGTTGACCGTACTCGCTCTCGGCCCAGATGCCGATGACCGATTGGAATCGATTACAGGAGAATTGAAATTGCTTTAATTCCCATTGCATTGATGAGGAATGGCGTTCTGCACGAGCCATGCGTGACTATTCCACGAACCGAATCGACCTTCGATCCGACACGGTCACTCAGCCAACCCCCTCCATGCGTTCAGCAATGAACGCTGCACCCGTTGGTGATGATGTGTTGGGCGATGACCCTACTGTGTCACATTTGGAAAAGAGAATCGCACAGATGTGTGGCAAGGAAGCAGGATTATTCGTGCCTTCAGGTACAATGTCCAACGCTATTGCCCTACGCGCCCACACCAGTCCGGGTGATGAAATCATCACTGCCAAAAACAGTCATATCTACATCTATGAAGGTGGAGGCTATGCTGCACTTTGCGGTGCGTCGATAGCGCTGGTTGACGTGTATGGCGGTTTGATGCGCCCTGAGGATGTAGGCCTAGCGATTCGTAAACAAGCGGGTTCACTTTCCCATTATCCCGATGGGACACTGGTGTGCGTCGAGAACACCTCGAATCGAGGCGGCGGTGCGTGTTACCAGCAGGAGACATTAGACCAAATCGCTGCTGTTGCAAAAGCCAACGACTGCGCCACGCACATGGATGGTGCGCGTATTTTCAATGCGGTAGCCGCTACATCAACACCGCTCGATAGAATGGTGCGCGATTACGATTCGGTATCGATTTGTTTTTCCAAAGGCCTCGGCGCTCCGGTTGGCTCGGTCCTTGTCGGTTCTCAAGCGTTTATCACTCGCGCTCACCGTTGGAGAAAGATGTTCGGCGGGGGTATGCGTCAGGCAGGCATCCTTGCTGCAGCTTGTTCTTATGCGCTCGACCATCATGTTGAACGTTTAGCAGAAGACCACGTGCGGGCAAAAACCCTTGCAAACGCCATTAATCAATTCGATGGATTCAGCGTTGACATGGATACCGTTGAGACCAACATGGTATATTTTGAATCGAAAATGCCAGCACTCGAAGTACTGGAGCGGCTTTCAGAACAGAGCATCGACGTTCTTGATGTCAAACCCAATGTGTGTCGCATCGTCGTCCATCTGCATGTAACTGATGAAGATGTCCAACGGATTATTGAGATTTTTTCTACTTTGGAGCATTAAATACCCTCGATGAAGTAGTGGCCATGGCCCGAATGTTGAACGCAACATACTGTACTGTATGCGAGCACCCTTCAACATCGATGCGATGTAAGTTGTGTGAATCACTGATTACGACGAAGCGGGGAAAGCAATGGTCGTTCGAGACCGATGAGCACGCTCATGAGGAGGCTCGATACTTCATCGGCGCTGCTGGAAGAACATCTCGTCAACGTTGGCGAAACCTAAGCCAAAGTGTTTCAAACACGACTGAAGTTCGCTGGGCTCGCCTATCGGATGCGTCGATTGATCCTGTCAAATCATCTCCAGCGACTGAAATGGAGATTGCTGAAATCGTCCGCTGTCTACATGACGGTGTCCGCTTGAACAACGCTCAGCGCTTTCAATTGCATTCTGGATTTCAATTGGTTAATGATGTTCATCTTTCATTCATTGATAATCACATGCATCTCAACGGGAGGGCTGTTTTGGCCGATGTACCAATAATATCTGTACTCCAACTTTTATCTTCAAAAAAACAACGATTGGGATGGGATTTGTCTCAGATTTTTATCGCACTTGGTTCATTAAAAACCGATGCGATTGAAGCTGTGCCACAGGCTCGTGGACCAAGACCCGGTTTTGGTCATCGCCGCATTCAAGAGTCTCTCGACAAACCTGCGGCATCGGCTATGTTTTCATGGGTTGAATGGATGTCTGAAGAGCAACTACAGCCTCCAGCACATGCTGTTCTCGACCCTTTGAGCGTATGGACACGAGACGTACGACAGCGGCTGAATACCCCGAACCGGAAGAGGTTTGATTCCTACATGGAGCAAGCGTTTTCTCACCCACCCGTGGGATTGAAAACACTCACTGATTATCCTTGGGTTCAACGCTGGATGGCGTTCACACCATTCGAAGAAGTTGATGTTCATCGCCCGTGGCCCTTTCAAATCGTCGGGGGAAAACTCAATTTTGTCGTGCGAACAAAGACCAACGCTTCCCGTAAAACTCCTCTACCAGATGACCCATGCGTATGGGCATTCCTGATTTCACTTACGCTTTCCCCACTGCGTTCCAAGCCCTCAGAACTCCTCTACGCATTGCAATACAACTGGACAAGTTTCAAAACCGAACCGCAACACATTTTGGCGCCGCTTAAGCGTTCAATTCAATTTTTGCGGGAGGTCATCGACAGCAACTCGGACCGAATTTTCGTGCATGAAGCATCAATGCTCGTTGTTGGCAGACTCGGCCATTTCTATGAGGTCAAAGTTGGAAGAGGCGCCCACAACGCTCCATTCATCATTCAGGTGATAGAATCGTTACAACCTCGCCAAACAACGCCGCTTTGCATTCATGAGGGCTCTTTCCATTCAACCGTTCCTTTGGGCGACACGATTGTCTCGGTTCTTCTTTCGCTCCTGGATGATGTCAAAACATCTGGAGAAATTGACAGCCTGAAATCACATCTTTCAAGGCGGTCTCCTCTCGGTTTTCCAAACACCATTACCGATCAGCACCTTCGTTTACTGCATGCCTCTTCACTCCGCCAGTTCAAGCAGGTTGCAAATCATGAGGACTCGCCTATTGTTTGGTTACCGAAAGAAACGCTCGAACGGCGTGGTGATGCGGGACGAGGTCAGCAAAACCTGATGCATTTGTTCCACCGAAACCGAGTACTCAACCGTCGACGATGGCATCGCGACAATGACCGAACATTCACCAGAGGTAAGTGCGATGTTTTGGTTGAACATGCACTTGCAGCTGATGCATCGATGCCGCACCCACAATTTATCGAACTCTGGCACGCTTCATTTGACGGTTTACATCCCGAAGACGGCGCAGAGATGAACCCCTATTTCTGGAGACACTATGATCGGTACAACCAGATGGTTTTTGGCCGGGAACGGAGACAACGTATGCCCATCGATAACGACCTACCAGTGGGCGACATCCGAAATGGAGAGCGAAGGTTCTGTGAAGTATTCCCTCGTATTTGGGAGGCCATGCAACTCTCGCCCATCGGTTCGACCCTTCGGATTTCTGGCGTTGACGGTGGAGATTTGACGTTCGAACACTGCCATTTGGCGATAACGGTTCGAACACAGCGTGAGCGCCGAATCCTACGAAAATTCGCAACACTGCTCGGATTCGTAGGTGACGTTGAGCACGGTAACCAAACCGTTTTTGTTCGTAGAGATCACGCCAGCCCTTCTGCACGAAGACAACTTTCTCTTCAACTTGAACGGGCTCAACAAGCGATGGGTGTTCAAAACGCTCCACCTTGGCATTGGTATTATCGAGAAGTGCAACAAACGCCAGCCTGCCTGAATGAATTCCCAAAGGAACTTCATCACGACCTTCGAGATACCAATCAGCGTCGTCAGCGTCATTCGTGAATCAAGCGTTGTGATTTTCTTTTCGCAGAAGCGCAACCGCAATGAGAACGCTGACACTTGAGAGCAGTGATGTGGCAGGCAACGACTCATCTGTCGTGTCACACGCTTCACCAACACACTCGGTTTCACCAGCAGCTTGTTCTACGGGGTGATTGACCTGGTACAGCAAGTGCACGGACAAATCGGAATCATCGTACGCAGGTGGGAGTACAATGCTTGAGTTTCCGGACATTGATACAGACGCATTTGTGATATCCATAGAGTCAAGTTCGATTATTCCTCGAACGACATGCGGGTAATTTTCAAGGCCGTTTGTTCCATCTTCGAAACGGGCCGTGTCCTCCACAATCCATGCTTGAGCTACGAGGGAACTCCCTTCAGGAACGAGCAGGTTTTCAATGTCTAGAGACCAGACAACCATTCCAGAATCTATCGATGTTGGAGACCATGCAAAGTCTGATTGCCCCGTGAGGCCGAGATGGACGCTTGACAATTGCGTGAAATCCTCTTCCAGTGAATCGCTTTCGGCGATACTGCCAATTTTGATTGTACTTCCGTTAAAGATTACAGCTGGAGGGGCTTGTGTCCCGTATCGATCGATGAATCGTTGGTCAATCTCAGTACTGCCGAGTGGGTCTTGGAGTTCATTGATTGACCTGTGGATGTGATACTGGTGAAGTCCACTTTCATCTTCAATATCGTCTAGTGCGTGTTCGACAGTGACACAGTTTGAACACCATGTTGCGGTATAGACCTCAACGACAGGTGGCAAATCACTCAAATTTGTACTCACCACTGCCGATTCGTTCGCTAAGGACCACTGGCCCCCGAACAGTATGCCTGCATCGGTTGGTTTGGATGGTGCGGCCACCGAAGAGGTTGCACCAAACGTAATCAGTAGAGCGATGATGAGAAGGCAGAGCGATTTCCGCATACTTTACCCAATCGAACTTTGGATATCAATGCATTCTGTGCGTGTACATCAGCAGATGCATCAAAGCATTGCTTGGAGATGTCAAAAGCACCAGCATCATGGAATGCTCCGGTGGCTGAATCCTTCACCAATGCGTCGAACCTGGAACGGATTCCACTGCTGGTGAGTCCGAAGACGTCAGCGAGGAGGTCTGCAGCCCCAGATTGCAACCCGTAGTAGGTGAGACTGGCGTAAGCTGCAACACAGACAACCATTCGCTCTTCGATGTTGATGGTGAGTGCGCTGCTGGTACCTTCGTTCAACAAGGCAAGACGGGATTCGGTTTCGTACAACACCTTTTGGAAATCGTCTTCACTGAGGTGTTCAGCCAACATCTCAAACACGTGTTCCATGGCTTGGGAAATCGAATCTTCTCTTCTGTCGTTGGCGTTCTTACGGGGGGGCATCTGTGCCCACTTCATGGTGAGTCGTGCCTTCCAGTGTTGGAGAATACGTATTCGGGCGTTGCTGATTTGTTTTGTGGAGATGCCGTACTTTTCCATGGTTGCGCGACGGTCGAATTTTGGCATGATACCAAGTTCACCTGCAAGCTCAACGATTGCTGCAGCAATGATAATCGCATTTTGCTCTTCAGATGCTCCTTTGATGCCCTTGTCCTTGCGGCAGATGGATTGCTTGGGCATCCCCAAACGCTTGTTCAAGGATTTACCCTGCTTCTTTCGAACAGTCTCTTGGCCAGCAGTCAGTGGTTTACAGGACATTTCTACGATGAATTCCAAGATGTGGAGGGCGTGACGTCCGTAGAGTTGCTCGATGTTACGCTTCACGCGATTGGCGAAGGGGTGTGGGTTTCGAACCGTACTGCGGTCAATCTTCTCGAGGAGTCGGTACTTGGAGGGGTTGTTCACGCCCTTAACGCCGTATCGTCGCACCTTTGGGCCGGTTCCACCAATGTTTCGGTTTGTGTCGCTGTCTATGCGCACAGATTGGTAGTGTGCACCTTCTCCGAACAAAGCAGCCCCGTTGTCTTCGGCAAGAATTTTCTGGTCTTTGTGGACCAGGCCGCAATCGTTGCACCATGTTTCGCCTTTCTCGGCCACTGCGGTTAGGTTCTTGCTTGCGCACTCGTCGCAATGTGTAAGTTCTTTCTTGTTTTGGTTCATGTCTTCAGTCATCGTAATCATCTCAGTTCTTGTTCGGTTCTTGTTTGGCCAAAATAGCTTCTTCACACTCTTTGGGGGGAGCCCCAAAAAGGCAATTAAACTCAATTTCGCCGCCCAACAGGTATACTAGGCACGAGCTTTTATTTAAGCGTTTCGGCAATCATGACTTGATTTTGTAAAACAAGACCCTTTCATGTTTGGACAAACAATAACATTTCCTTTCGACTGTATATAAAGAAAGCAAAACACACCGGTTCATGCACACACGTATTCATTCAACAGTATATGAACGCCCATCGCCTAAACGACGACGTTATCGACGAGCCTTCAAGAACAGTCGTCATCTGTAATGGTGATGGGGCGCTGCAATGAATGAAGGAATTGCCGTATCAATAACCCTTGAGGCTATTGATTCAGGCGATAATCTCCCGCCTTGGTTGTTTGAGGCATTACAGGACGGAGGTGCCGGCAACCTCCTCATCGTTCACCCCAATGAAGCAAGTCGAAACCAAGCATTACTCAACTTGTCCCAATCCGATACGCCCCTCGATACAACCCATCATTTGACACTGCCACGTCTTGTTCAGCTGCTCATGATGGATTTAGGTCTACCACCGCTACTGCCCGATGATGCAGGAACATTTGCCGTCGTACACGCTCATACCAAAAGAGCGGCTGAGCATGGAGATTTACCGCTCTTGTTCGCAGCAACCGATGGCAGAAAATGGTCTGCTTTTCAAACTGAACGTGTACTTTCCTTGCACCGCACACTCACTCATTTGGACGACCCATGGTCTTGGGATGAAGACCCCGGTGCTCGTGAGTTTGATCGATTGTTACAAAAAGTCGAACACGTACTTTCAGGAACGCATCCACACCATGCACTCCACACTCTTACAGGTGAACTGTCAAGCACTTCGAGTTCTCCTTTCACCTTGAACGATGTCGACGGTATTGTCCTCCTCAATTCTGCCCCAGACTTTACCGAAGCAGAAAGTGCTTTTTTCCGCCAATTGTCTCTTCACCGCCCTGTCCACCAATTGTGCTGTGCAGGTTCTTTTCGACTCGGGCACCACGGTGCTTACCTCTTTGAAGCAGAGTGGGATTATGTTACTCAAGAGACCCTTCCACCTTGGTTGCCCGACCACCACGTTTGGAAGCCACCCGTGCGTGTACATTGGCGTTCAAGGCGCGGCGATGAGAAGAACGTCTCACTTCACCGAGTTACGTTGGAACGCTGCAAACACGGCATGGATGCGGCAATCGAGTTGCTTCGCTCACACGCCCTTCACGGAGAAGGAACAGCGCTCATCATAGACGGTGCATCTGAATCAAACATGACCGAATGGCAATCTCGTCTCAAAGCCTTAGGCTTGACCAACGGTTTTGAAAAAACAGACCTGGAACACATACCCGCAGTTTCAGGCCTTCTACGAGCGATGAAACTTGGTTCTGGAATGGAGGCTTGGTCTCTGCAGCAGTTACGTGTTTTGTTTGAGCACAACAGCCTTCCTTTGTTGAATGGGGGGATTGAAAGCACATCACACCCAACTGAACGGCAGTGGGCACCTCGACCCCACCCTGATGTTTTGGAGAACATTGCTCGTTCGTTCCACGTCCGCGGGGGTCTTGGTAGCTTATCTCGTTGGCTGTCTATTTTAT
>JAKMGM010000040.1 GCA_022424925.1 Candidatus Poseidoniaceae archaeon
GCACCGTTCTCATTATCGGCTTGCATGGTATCGTACCATGCAAGCCGATAATGAGAACGGTGCAAACCTTGCAGATTTGTGGATTGACAACCGCAGTACAACCTGGTCTCCTGAACAAGTCAACACTTTTTGCGACGACCTTGAGGCCTCTCTTTCAGTGGCGAACCTCTCAAGTTCACTGGATTCTTGCGAGGGGCGAACGGTCGCACAAGGAACAATGTTCCATACCAACGAAACTGGTGAGCACATCATCAATGCGTTGTGGCACGGCATTCCCGAAGAGGCCAACGCAGACCGCGTGTGGATGCCTGCAGGTCATTCAGAAGGTAGAACGGCAGTTGCTGCAGATGAAATTGTAATTGACGCGCATGTCACGGATGCGTTGAACCTCAGCATCGGTGATACGGTGAATATTGGGGCAGGAAATGCAACAGCACAATTCACAATCGTCGGCGCTGGATATCATCCGTTGCACATTTTCATGGCCCCTGAAGGCACTCTCTTTCCACCAGAACCAGGGGAGTATGTTGTCGGATACCTTTCGGACTCAGGGATGGCACGTTTAACCGGTGAAGTCATTGGTTCAAGCAACATAATTATGTTGGATGTGGAAGGAACGCCATCGTTTGATTTGCCCGATACCAAACTGTATGAGGGAGAGGAAATCGATGAAATCAAGCAAATTGTCGATACGGCACTTACGGACAATGAAATCGATGCGCGTGTGCGAGATCGTGGACAGAATGAACCAATTGAAGTCATGCGACAAGACTTGGAGGGTACAGAGCGAACGACTGTTCCGTTCACCGTAATGATTGCATCTATTGCCGCTATCACCATTGTTCTGAGTCTTCAGCGCCTCGTTCAAAGTCAAGCAAAGGAGATTGCCGTTTTGCGTACGCTTGGTGTTAAACGCTCGTCGCTGATGACTGGCTACCTCATGGCCCCCCTGTTCATCGGAGGTGCAGGTTGCTTGCTTGGGGCACTCGCTGGACCTGTCGGCATGAACGGAATGTTAGATTTCTATCAGAACCTCGTGGGCGTACCGATTGTTGAACGAACCGTACCTGCCGAGGTGTATCTCACCGTTATCAGTTCAACCATGTTTGTGGTTTTCTTATCCGGCGCTTTCCCTGCATGGAAGGCGAGTAAACTCGACCCGTTGACGGTTTTGAGTGGTCAGAGCGAAATGCGTGTCGGCTCAAACCTGTTGCGAAAACTTACCTCTTGGATGCCGACAACGCTCGGCCTCTCTATCCGTTCCAGCGTTCGTAAACCTATACGACTCACCATGACTTTTGTCGCTGTCGGCATATCTTTGATGCTCTTTGGCTCGATACAAATGATGTCTGTAGGTTTGCAAGACACCTTGGTCGGTGGCCTCGAAGACGAGCAACGGTGGGACGCACAAGTGTACATCATGCCTGAGAACGAGGGCCCAGTTCTTGAATGGGCGAACAACAATTCTGCGAACTATGAGTTGCTCATCGAAATGCCACTTGGCTCGGTTGCTGATACGGAAGGCATTGATCGTATATTCACTCTTGTAGGGCTCGATTCGTTCGATACTGGCATGCGTTCAGTTACAGTTCTTGATGGAAGTGCGCCAACCATACAAGGCGAGATTCCGGAAGTCATGATGGATGAGGGAAGTATGAAATTCCTTGAATGGAGCGTCGGTGAACGCCACACTGTCAATATCAACGGTGCGCAAACCGAAGTACAAATCAGTGGTATATCGGAGGCCGAATTAGCTCGCAGCATGTACTTTTTGCGGGAAGATTTGAGTGGATTGCTGGGGGTAAACGCAACTTCCGTGTACCTTGAGTTTCCGATTGGCGTAGAAGTAGACTCAGAATTAGGGGAAGTTTCAGCAGGCGTCGTTGAACGTCAAAGTTTACTCGATGGAATCAACAGTTTACTTGAACAGCAAACACAGATTTTCCAGACAATGATGTATCTTGGCCTGTTGTTCACAATTGTCGTGATGTTCAACACGATGATCATGAATGTAGCCGAACGTGATTTTGAATTAGCAACTTTACGAGTCTTGGGCGCGTCGACCCGCAGCCTCAGCCTTATGCTCCTTTTCGAAAGTCTCCTCATTGGTATCATCGGGGGTATCGTTGGGGTTCTGTTCGCTTACGGTGGTGCAGTGGGCCTTGCAGCCTCCTTCTCATCGTGGCAGTTTTACGTTCCTGTTTCAATTGTTCCAAGCGTAGCTTGGCAACTGATGGTCGGTGTTATTATCATCGCAGTAGCAATGACGCCATTTGGAGTTTGGCGATTACGCCGAATGGACTTGATTGAGAAAATCAAAGACCTATCCAACTGAACCGCTGGTGGTGAGCCATCTCATTTCCCAATCTCCGGCAAACTTGGTTCGATTGCGACAGCCTTATTCACTTCCTCGATGAAGAGCAAGCATGGCCTTAGGTGATTGGTTCAACGGACAAAATATGCTACGAGTTATCGGATCCACATACATCCTCAACGGCGTGCTGGCTTGCTTCTTCGGGGATTTCTTCATGGAACAAAGTTTTGGAGCATGGGCCGATGACCCTGAAGCGAATGAATTAGGGCACTACATATTAGATGCACTGGGCGGGATTTTAATCGGACTTGGTATCTTCATCATCCTTGCAAGTTTAGCCAATGGCCGACAACGTTGCCAATCCATTGCTCGAGTCGTGACGATTGCTTCGGGACCAGCTCTGGTCGTTTCTGTAGCACACAAACTGATGTCGGATGTCGACTCGACCATCGTCATCATTCAATTGCTCGTACTCATGAGTGCACTGCTTGCCTCGTCCTTCGTAGAAGTAGAAGACGCACCACCGGTATTCAATGTCCAGTGAACAGTGTGGGTGGTTTGAGAGAACGGTTACAAGTTTTCGAAATCATCATCGCTCGTTGCAAGTTTTCGTATGAGGTCAGCGACACCGTTCTCATCACCTCGGTGACCGAGTGGCATCCACAGTGATTCATCGTTACCAAGGCGCAAACAAACCCAGCGGCCGAGGACAAACAACCAGTCCGACAAACGGTTGAGATAAACCAGTACGAGCGGTCGAACCGAACCTTCGCCTTCCGATTCGCCAAGCCTCAGCACCGTTCTTTCGAGCCGACGAGTTACGGTACGGGTCAAATGAATCACGGCTTCTGGACCGTTGCCAGACGGTAAAATGAAACTCGTCAGTGGTTCAAGTTGTTCAAGCCAGGCATCCATCTCTTCCACTAAAACGTCGGCTTGCTTTTCGCTTAGTACCGCCATACCTTCAGGCAGTTGTTGAGGTGGGCATGCGAGTTCGGCTCCGAGGTCAAACAATTCGTTTTGAATACGTGGTATGACATTGGAGACAATGTTTTGCACCCGTTGAACAGTAGAACGTGCTCCACCATCGTCATGCGATGGAAGCCGTTGAATCTCCATCAATGACATTCCAAACAAAGCATTCAATTCATCGCATGTACCGACTGCTTCAAGTCTCGGGTCTGCCTTCGAGCGACGCGAACCGTCCACAAGTGAAGTGTTTCCTTCGTCCCCAGTGCCAGTGTAAACGCGTGTGATACGTACCATGTGTCTGCCTCAAGCCGACCCAAGTCATGCTTCTATGAGTGGTTTTCGGGAAAGGAAACTGGTATCAATCGGATGATACCATTCAATATCTTCTTCTCCAAACCGCCATGAATAGAGTGCTAAGTTCTGGTCAACAACGCCGTACCATTCCAAACGGCCAGGTTCAAGACAAGCTATTCGCGTCCCTGTTGCCTCGACCTTCGCAGTGGTAGATTGCCACGATGTCACGAGTTGAGCCAATTGTTCAGCCACTTCGACCACGTGCTCGCTTTCAGCATCAAGTGTTTCAAGGAGTATTTCTAATTCCTCGGTTAAGTCGTGTGCAACATCACTCATTGCCTGCAATTCAGCGAGCCACCGAGTCACCTTCGGCAAATTTTCTCGAGCTTCTTCGATTGAAACGATACGCGCACCCTTCGGTAATGTTCGCAAGGCCTTTTCCTCGTCGGCCAAAGAAGCAGCCTCCATAGGTCGACCAGAAAAGAACGGTATGTCTGAATGTTCTTTCACATGTGTCGCTTCACTTGACGGGACTTCAAGTCATCGCATACAACCGATGATTTTAGCCTAATTTTGGGGTTCGAGAAAAAAACGGCGGGGAGAAAATCACACTGTGTTTGCGACGCTTGGTGAGTCGGTTGAAAATTTTCTAACACATTTGAGAACAAGCATCACTCCGATACCAATCCAAATGGTCGCTTCAATGAGCAAGACCAAATAATACACTGGTCCGAATTCCTTGAGCAAGACGACTGCGTCGTAGGGGATGCCGTACAAGGCCATGTACAAGGCCTGTGAAAGGAGACTCGCTGAAAACCATACTACCACTGCATACCAGAAAATCGTACCGAGTTCCCAGTCATCGTGTCTCGCCAAGAGGTTTTCCATGATAATACATCGTCAATCAAACACTTAAGTTCTTTGTATTCCTGCATAAAAATGCTAAAGATTGGTTGTGAAAGCACAGTCGCCGGCGTTTTACTTCCGTTTTCCGTCTCATTCTTGCTCTTTTGGTGCTAGAAGAGGAAGACGCAGAGATGCCTGACTGTCAATTCGTTCAAGGCTTGAGTGGACTGCTTCAATCCATTCAAACGCTACAGCGTCTTCACCACCGGCATCAAGCAATGATTCATACCAATCGTTCGCCACATCGTCTTCACCAATGAACAGATGAATTCGATGAAGGGCGAGATAGGCCATTGGATTGAGGTGTTCTTCCTCTGCATCCCAACCTTTTTCGAAACACGAAATAGCACCATCATGGCCCGAGATATTTCCGCGCTGCAGGGCAACCATTCCTGCTTGACTCCAAGCCAATGGCAGTCGGCCTATGAGGAGCCCACGGAAAACCAACCATGTTTGCCCACCACCCAAGACCACGAGAGCGAGGAATCCCGACCATTGTTCAAACTCGTTCAATGAATCCCATGTTTGTATCATGAGGCCGCTAACACCAACGCAAAAAAAGAAGCCCGAGAATGGCGCAATGAGAACTTCACGGCGCGTGCGGACAAGGTGATGAATGCCGGCGAGTAATCCAAATGACCCAACGGCAGTCAAGAAAACCAAATGGCCGGTAACTGTCATTGGCTTTGGAGCCATTTGACCGACAGCAACCAGTGCTGTTAGAGAGAGGATGAACATTCCGAAGCGTCGCGCAGGTTGAGGGAACGGTTGGCTCTTGGAACCGATGATCAAAAGTAAACCAACCAGCGATTCAAAGCCAATGAGAGCCCATTGGAGTGTCGTGGTCTCAAACGTCAGCATGGGGACTCCTCAATACTCCCAAGATTCCGCACTTCTTGACCCTTTGCTCAAGCCTTATGATATCCACTACCCTTCAAAATCTCTGTCGCCCTGTAGAGTTGTTCGACCAACATCGTGCTTGCCAACTCATGAGGAAATGTAAGCGGCGAAAGTGAAAGTTTGGATGATGGTTCTATATCGGCATCTTTGGGCCAGCCTTCCGC
>JAKMGM010000004.1 GCA_022424925.1 Candidatus Poseidoniaceae archaeon
GTGGTAACCAGCATCGGTATGAAATTCAGTTGCTGCAACGTCAAGGGCAATACCCATTTCTTCGACTGAATAGCCTGCACCTTCGATTGCACGAACCATGTACTTCAGGCCCTCCTCGTTGGCTGGCAAGTTAGGAGCAAAACCTCCTTCATCACCGACTCCTCCGAGTAAACCGTCAGCCTTGAGTTCCTTTTTCAAAGCGTGATACGTTTCAACTCCGGCTCGCAATCCTTCTTCGAAGGTGTCAAATCCGTGAGGCATCACCATGAATTCTTGAACATCAACATTGGATGCAGCGTGTGCGCCACCGTTGAGAATGTTGAGCATAGGCACGGGCATCAAACCACCAGCAACACCTCCGATGTATTTCCACAGCGGCAGTTCATGAACCGCTGCGCCTGCATGCAGGCAAGCCATTGAGACACCAAGCATAGCGTTCGCACCCAGGTTTGCCTTGTTTGGTGTACCGTCGAGTTCAATCATCAACTCGTCAAGGATACGCTGCTCATCAACTGGCATACCGAGTAAGGCTTCTTCAATACGTTCTGTGACATTTTCGACCGCTTGTGAAACGCCTTTACCGAGGTAGCGAGATGCATCACCATCTCTCATCTCAAGGGATTCATATGCGCCAGTTGAGGCTCCAGATGGAACTGCTGCTCTGCCCAAGAGTGTACCGTCAACATAGCAGTCTACCTCTACAGTTGGGTTGCCCCGGCTATCAAGAATCATTCGTGCATCAAGACCGGTTATGTGTCCAGACATCGTGTTCCCCGTCAAAGTCCAGCAGACGACGCCCTTTGAATCAAACGGAACAAATGAACTACCTCGGCCGTTCAACCGTCAAGGCTAAAATCTTCCATATTCCGGTGCTTTTACCTACGGTGATGTCGGAAAAGGGCGTTAAGATGGCTTAATATATGCTAAACTGTAGGACATAGTATGCCACGAGTAGCAGAAATCGACCGAGCGATACTAGCCCAACTACGAACAAACGGAAGAATGTCATACGTTGAACTGGCGAAAGAAGTCGGTGCATCAGAGCGAACCGTTCGAACCCATGTCCGCAAAATGGAGGAAGAAGGTACCATTCGAGGATACACTGTGCGCGAAGGCGGCGTTGGATTGACGGCTCTGGTACGGATTAAGGTCTCCCCTGGTGCTGAAATCGGCTCGTTTGCCTCAGAAGTGACCGGTTGGGAAGGCATTGAGATTATTTACGAGGTTTCGGGAAGTGCCGACTTGGTCGCATTAGTGCACGTCGATGATACCATGGCACTGCGAACACTTCTCGACAAAATGTGGCTCGCTGCACCGAACGAAATTGCTTCAACAACAACCGAACTTGTTCTCGAACAGTACTGATTATTCTTCTTCTGCGGGAGGAGTGGCGACATCGTTTTTCGATGTATCGTCGGGAAGACTGTAATCGATGCCGCAACTCCGACACACCATGTTTTTGTCCCAGTCACATTGACGGCGGCAACCTGACATTGGAGCACCTCACTGTTTCCACTTGACTGAGCACCCAATGGATTCAGTTTGGGTCACTGCAGGGGCTTGGCCCTGTAGCATTGCCTGAATTGCATCGTGGAGTTCGTGAGTTTGAGCTTGGGTCGGGTCTCGCGGCGAGTCATCCATCCTCCCTTTGTAGACGAGTTTGAGGTGTTCATCGAACAGGAAAAATTCTGGCGTTCTTTTGGCGTCATACGCTCGAGCGATTTCTTGCGAGTCATCATGGAGGTATGGGTAGGACATGTTTTCGGCTCTCTTTACCATGTGTTCGTACGAGTCGTTCGGATACACGACTGGGTCATTGGAATTGATGCCTACAAAACCGATGTCGTTCGATTCGGCTTCGGCAGACATCGCTTCAAGGCGGGAGATACTGGCAATGACATATGGACAGTGGTTGCATTCAAAAACGACAATCAGGCCTTTGCTCTTTCGTGATTGTTCAAGGGTCATCTGTGCAGAGCCTTCAGAGGCGTTGGCGTTCTTCAAATCAAAGCCGGGTGCGAGGTCTCCAATGTTGAGGGTCATGGCTTGAACAAGAGGTGGGGGCTCAAAACCCCTTCGTTGATGAATCACCACTTGTTGAAGTAGGGTCGATGAGAGAACAATCGTGTCACCCCTTGAAAAACACTGTATGGGCATACCAAGCGAACGGAAAGCGCTTGAATGGCTGCATTCGATATGCCAAGACAATGAATGGTTAACCTTGCAAAGTTCCGAATCGTTTGATGAAGGGAACAACTCGACCATCATCGATGTCGACTTAACAGTGCGAAGCATATCCAACCGAGTGTATTGCGTTGCGATGGGTATAGAGGTCTTCGATGGCCGTTTTCGTGAAATGTTTGATCCCACCATCATAGGAAAAATGGATTTAGAAGATGTACCGAATGAAGAGTTTTCATGGCATGACTACGACAAGCAGTGGTGCAAAATATGCCTTGACATTGGCCATCAAGAGAAGAGAGACCTCCCAATCTGTGACCAGATGGTTACCCTGGCCCTTTGCCTAAGAGATGATGCCAGTACAGCCAAACAAATCCCGCTACTGGACTTGTTTTTGGCTCATGATGAACGAGAGTACCTTTGGATTTCTGGATATTTTCTATCTGGACCCGAGACAGGGGTGTATGGTGAGAAAGAACAACGGCACATACCGCTTGAGATACGTGCATTGTGCCATGTTTTCGCCTGTTTGAACGATGAGCTCGAAGTGATTACGCTTGACGGGTATGCTGACATCAATCAACGAATGAGAGTAGAGGCTGAGAAGATCCGAAGAAAGAAACGCACACTATCGCAGGCTTAGCGAGAGTTCATCATTCGCCACCGCCTCGAAGGGACGACGGGCATGGTAGTGGAGCGTTGCGGAGGACACATAACACTGCTTTTCTCAATATGGAAAGACGCCCACTTGGCGCGTTCACAAGGCAGCCGAGGTGCTGGATTCAATGTGGCCACCGGCGTAGAAGCAAGCATCACGTATCTCTCAAGAAACAGCCCGGAAGTTGAAGCAAAAATATCGTACGGTGAAGCATTGGATATACCTCCGGGACCTGCACAACCAGGTGGAATCGAAATCACCGTCGTGGACATGAACGGAAGACAACTCGATGATGCTTCGCAGTTGTACCTCGACCTGGTTGAGGAATTGCGCATCACCCGGCTGCTCAACCCCGCAGATGCTTATCGCATCGATGTCCAGCTCGAATTGCCAACCAGTCAAGGATTTGGCATGTCTGCCGCAGGACTTCTGGCCGTTGCTCGCGCTTTTCATTCGCTCACTCGAAAAGGCACGGAGGAGCAATACCTGCGAATTGCGCACCGTATTGAACGGAAGCACGGCTCCGGGCTTGGTGATGTTTTGGGGATGTCGAAAAATGGAATCGAATTGCGTCAAGAACCCGGTGCCCCCGGGTCAGGAGGGAAAGTGAGCAGTTTCACGAGTATTCAACCCATTTTGTTGGTTTGGCAACCCGATGAGACCCGGCATACTTCAGTGTACATTGACGATGAGGTTTGGAAACGTTCGATTTCAAAGGCTGGTGAGCGTTCTGTATCGCGACTTAAGTTGAAACCGTGGAATTTCAAACGCTGGCCAGACTTGATGCTCGAATCGCGAAACTTTGCTGAGGCCTCCGGATTACTTCAAGAGCCTGCACGTAAGAACATGCTATCCGCAGTACGAGGCGAGATTCTTCGTTTGGACATGCAGTCAAGAGTTAATGTTCGGCTGTGCATGCTTGGAGTTTCGCTCTGTATAGTACCCAGAGAGTTGAAACAACCGCTGCAATCTGAGGAATTGGACCGTTTGTTTGAGGCAATGGAACGCATCGGGCTTGGAGCGATTGAGACGAGAATCCAGTGATTACTCGCCCGGACCTAACTTGGACAAATCCAAAACGTTCGCGTCCAAAAGCGTACAGCCGGGCATGAAGAGATTGGCTGAAAAACCGTGCCGATACACCACTGCACCGCTGCCCCATTCCTCGATATAGCGTGCCATTTGCTTGGCCATTTTCTTGCGTTGGAACTCCACATCTGCGCCATAGAAATGCTTTGCATCAATCCACGCAACAGGTTTTCCATTGATTTCGACGTGGTCCAAGAAGAGGATGTCAGGCGTTCGAACCGGTCGACCCAAGTCTTGCTGTTGTTCTTTCACCATTTCTGGTTGCCGTCGGAGACGGACGCCCTGTTCTTCAAACCAATCGGCTAAAATGTCTTCAAACAAGTCTGCTCGTTCTTGGGATTCCCCCTGGTCGACATTCGATACCCGGTCAGCGGCCTCTGCGGCCTCAAATTCAGTCCGTTCCCGTTCACTAAGACGGCTTGGCTGACGTAGACTTTCCTTGATTTTCGATTTCGACCATCGCATTTCAGTCAAGATAATTCGAAAAATATTCATTGGCGGAAAATCAAACCGCGTGGACAAATCGACTACGCTGACGCCTTCTTTGTACAATCGAAGCATGTTCTTTCCTTGAGAGCGAAGGCGTCCGTGTCCGTACACCGTTTTTTGTTGAAGCAATGCCGAGCGAAGCGATAACGCCTGTTCAAGGGTCATTTTGTAGCCCTTGGCAAGAACACCAATCTCGTCAACACGCTCATCTTCCAGCCAGCCAAATTCACCCTTGCGCATTACTTTGCCAGCCATGGCTTCTTCATCCTTGAGCGGGACTGGTCGTGTGTCCCAATCGAAAGTGAAACTTTTCGGGTTGCGAGCGTCCTCAGGAAAGCCAAGTGGTAGCGGTGAGCGCTGAAACCGTGCTCGCGCTTGCTCATCCATGCGAGCAATCTCCGGAGCATTGCGTTCCTCAAGCGTGGCTTTTGCCGTGCTTCCGTAACGACGTTTACGATTGTTGCGTTGTCCACCACGGCCTCTGTTCGAACGATGCGACTTACGAGAAGATGAACCGCCTTTCTTGTCGCTGTTCGGTCGGGTCATCACTCTGCCTCGGTGCCGACCGTCTTTGAATCCTCGCTTTCCGAATCAACAAAGGTGATGGGACGCAATTCTTCAATCGGTAGAGTTCCAGGACCAGATAAATCCTCAAGCCATTGCAGCGCAAAGGCTCGAGCCTGAGCATCAACGCGACTTTTGAAGAAACGTGACCATTTTGAGATTCGCCACCATGCTGCAATTTCGATGCCTCCATCAGCCTCACAAAGCACGGTAACGGTCAACCGCAGAGATTTCAATGCAGTTCCTACCGGCTTTCTTTCCCGTTGCTGACCCAGCCATTCAAATTCGATTTCGGTGAATTTCGGGTCGCTTCCAGTTCGAAGATCGGAGACGTGCCACATTTCTTCAATCAGTCTTTTTCGCTCGATACGGTGGAGATCAAACCGTTGCCCAATGGTGAGTTGGCCCTTCGATTCGGAAAGCACCCGTTGCGCCGAACTGTTCCATACCGGCCAAGTATCAAGCTGAGCGAGGTTCAGACTCGCTTGGTTAGAAGCCACCTCATTGAGCACTCGACGCCATACTCCTTGAGGTGCGTCCATGTTTTTTCCGTGGATTCATCGGCAATGAACTTGTGGGACAAGAATACACACGGTTTCAAATGCTGTCCCGCCATCCGAAACATATGCGCACGAGTGCTGTACCATTTTTCTTGGTGTTCGTACTCATTACCGCAAGCACATCAACGCTACTCGCTTCCTCAACTTTACCTCTCGAACAACAAAACGAACCATTCAACGCTGAGGAAAACGCCACCACACAATTAGGGTGGCACGAAAACTTTGGTGGTGGACTCTTTGATTATGTGACGCACAGCATCATGTATCCGAACGGCAAAGTAGCCACTGCAGGTTGGTTTCAAGGAAACATCGAGTTTGGTGATGAGGTAGATCCTGTGGGAGCAACAGGTGGTTCAGAGGATGTTGACTTTTTCTTGGGATGGTTCGATGAAAACGGTACTTGGGAGGCGGGTATCAGCGGCGGTTCTTCTACAACAGATTCAATCGATGCTATCGCCCTCTTGCCCAATGGCGACCTCATCGTTGCAGGAACTTATTGCATCAACAGCATAGGACTTCTCTGCCAGATGGGCTTGGGCGACCTCACTCCATTAAGAAAAAATTCTCAATCCGATGAAGGCAATGCCTTCATAGCCCGTATCGACGCAAACGGGGAATGGGTTTGGGCTTCTCAAGTCCGAAATGAAAAAGAAATATTCGTTGTAGATATGCTGGTCACCCCTGAAAACGAAATCCATTTGGCTGTTGGCTTTAGTGGCGACCTTGAGATCAGCGGTTCGCTGTATGAAGCGTCAGATGACATGTCGCTGTTGGTAGCGATGTTTAACGAAAATGGGAACATAATTTCTTCATTCAGAGCAGATGCGACTGGAGGTGTTGAGCCGAGCGGTTCGCTTTGCATTGATGGCTCCGGTGCCTCATATGTGGCCGTAACTTTTGTTGGCGAATTAACATTCATGGAGACTGTTCTCTCTTCAAACGGATCAACTGATGTAGGTGTAGCCCGTTATTCAGAAGCAGGATGGAGTTGGGCAATTTCGGCTGGTAGTTTAGGCGAGGAGCGCGTATACGACTGCGACGGTTTGCCACTGGCCGGTGTAAAAATCGTCGGGGAATTTTCAGGAAATGCAACGTTTGGAGGTCAATCGACCGGACAATCAGACGGTATCGACTTGTATGTCGCTGAAGTGTCTCAAGACGGTGGATGGGTAAGTATCGTGACAGGGGGTGGTGTTGGCATTGATCGGGCAACAGGAATTGCTCACAACCAGCAAGGTTCAACCTACATTAGCGGCGTAACCTCTGCCGGAATGACGCTCGGTCAGGACATAGTACCCGATTTGGATGGCTATGATGACCAAGACCACTTCGATATTTTCCTTGCTGAACTCCTACCCAACCAAACCTGGGGATGGGCAATATCCGTAGGAGGAAACGGGTACGATGAGCCAACATCACTCGAAATAGGCAACGATGGTTCGCCATTTGTCTCGTACATATTCAACGGAAATTTTACAATAGGTGCACAATCGACAACTGCGATTGGTTCTTTCGATGTTGGTATGTGGCTGTACCAAGCCGATAGAGACAACGATGGAATTCTCGATGGAGAAGACAATTGCCCTAAAACTTCGAACGCCGACCAAGCGAATTACGACGCTGATGTTCAAGGAGACGCCTGCGATGATGATGACGACGGTGACGGTGTTCTCGACCGAAATGATGATTGTAAGTTTGGGGAAAAAAATTGGTTTTCAGAACCGTCAACCGACCATGACGGAGATGGCTGTAACGACGAAAGCGAAGACTTTGATGACGATGAAGACACTGTCTTTGACCACAACGACTTATGTCCCCTTGGACCGGTTGGGTGGATTTCGACGCCAGAAGAGGACTCGGAAGGCGACGGATGTGCGGACATTGATACGGATGAAGACGAGTGGGTCGACCAAATGGACAACTGTCCATTTCTTCCAAACCCCTCACAAGCAGACCTTGACAACGATAGGATTGGTGATGTCTGCGATATCGACGAAGACGGCGATAAAATAGCAAATCCAAGCGATAATTGTCCTCGCGATTCTCCTTTGTGGACATCCACGTTCATTAACGACCACGACCAAGACGGCTGCCATGATTCGATAACCGATTTTGATGATGATCAAGACGGTGTTGAAGATTCGAAGGACAGATGTCCAGTGGGGGATACTGGATGGGGGAGTACCGCTGTCATCGACGATTATGACGGAGATGGGTGTCGAGATGTCAGCGAAGACGACGATGACGATGATGACGGCGTAAACGACCTTGTTGACAATTGTCCGACAGGTATTCTCGGTGTTGCTGGCCAAGGACAAGACATTGATGGCGACGGTTGTATAGACTCGGATGAAGACGTTGATGACGATGAGGACGGCGTATTGGATACCAACGACCTTTGTTCACGAACAGTTGCTGGACAACAAGTTAGCATCACCGGCTGCAGTCAGTACCAGTTGGATGATGATTTGGACGGCATCCCGAACGCCATCGACTTGTGTCAAAACACCGTTCCGGGACGTATTGTTGATTTGGCAGGCTGTGAAGTGGACCTTGGAGGCACGACCGATGATGGAGCTTCTTCGAACGACGGTTTAACACTTTCAAACGTACTGTATATCTTTGCAGCAGTGTGCGTCACAGGAGCAGTCTATATCACGTTCTTCAACAACCCAAACGCGTCCAAGAAGCCAAAGCAAACGCCTTCAATATCGGTTCAACCCGTTTCGCAGACTGCCCGTATGACTGCTTCTGATACGGAAGGCCAAGAAGAATGACCTCACATCAAAACATAGAAAACTAAACTGCTGTATTGAGGTGTATGTCCCCATACCTTCGTTCCGCCTTTTCGCTCATCATCCTGATGCTTTTGGCTGCCACCCCGGCGATTGACGCCAACTCAGGTGGTAAAACCGGAAGCAGCAGTAGCGGGTGCTCTTGCCACTACTCAGGCGCCAGTGTGTCCCCTTCGATGAGCGGTCTACCTACAGCGTATACGCCCAGTACGACGTATTCACTGACCTGGAACGGTGGCGGTACAACATCTGGGCAAGGTGGATTTAATCTCGATGCGAGCAGTGGAAGCTGGTCAAATCTCGGTGCTCGAGTTCAATCTTCCAGCGGTGAGTTGACCCACAGTTCAGACTTGCAACGTTCGTGGACGGCTGACTGGACGGCTCCGGCCGCAGGTACGGGCGATGTTTCGTTTGACCTCGCAGTTCTGTATGCTGACGGTAACGGTCAAAATTCGAACGATAACTGGGGCACTCAATCGTGGACCGTACCGGAAAGCGTTTCACCACCAAACACGCCTCCTGTCGCCTCAGACGTGTTTATCTCCATCACCGGAGAAAGTGCCATTCTCCAAGCCTATTACGATGAAGAATTGGTCGCCAGTTACACCTACATGGATGATGAGAACGACGCTGAATCCGGTACGCTTCTTCGTTGGTCGAAAGACTCGAGTGTCGTCTCACAGCGAAATGATTTCATGAATGTGCCCGCATCCTATACCTCAATTGGTGATGTATGGAGCCTTGTTGTAACGCCGAACGACGGCATGGATTTGGGTTCGGCTGTCTCTGCTTCAACAACCGTTGAAATCATTGACTATGATGCCGATAATGACGGATACGGCGACCAAAGCGACGCGTTCCCCGAAGACCCGAACGAACATGCTGACTCCGATTCAGACGGCGTCGGCGATAATGCGGATGCCTTCCCGAACGATTCAACCGAAACCACCGATACCGATGGTGATGGAACGGGCGACAATGGAGATGCTTTCCCGAACGATGCGACTGAATCAATGGACTCGGACATGGACGGGGTTGGTGACAACGCTGATGCGTTCCCGAACGATGCGTTGGAAACCACAGATTCGGACATGGACGGTGTCGGTGATAACGCTGACGTCTTCCCCAACGACGCAAATGAAACAATGGATTCGGATATGGATGGTGTAGGTAACAACGCTGATGCATTCCCCAACGATGCGTCCGAAACAATGGATTCAGACATGGATGGTGTTGGTGATAACGCAGACGTGTTCCCAAACGATGCGACTGAAACGATGGATTCAGACATGGATGGTGTCGGCAATAACGGTGATGCATTCCCCAACGATGCGTCCGAAACAATGGATTCGGACATGGACGGTGTTGGCGATAACGCTGACGTCTTCCCCAACGATGCGAATGAAACAGTAGATTCCGACATGGACGGTGTTGGCGATAACGGTGATGCATTCCCGAACAATGCCCTTGAATCCGCTGACAGCGATGACGATGGCGTAGGTGACAATGCGGACGCGTTTCCCAGCGATGCGAACGAAACGATAGATTCGGATATGGACGGTGTCGGTGACAACGGCGATGCTTTCCCGAACGATGCGACTGAATCTGCAGACAGTGATGATGATGGGGTAGGTGACAACGCTGATGCATTCCCGAACGATGCGGCTGAAACGATGGATTCGGACATGGACGGTGTTGGCGATAACAGCGACGCATTCCCGAACGATGCAGCTGAGACGGTCGATACGGACATGGATGGCGTTGGTGATAACGCAGACGCATTCCCTGAAGACGCATCGGAAACGCTTGACTCCGATGGCGACGGTGTTGGTGATAATGCTCAACTCGCTGCTGAAACACTCGCTGCTGAAGAAGAGGCTGCTCAGAAACAGATGCTCACAATGGTCGGAATTGGTCTGGTCGTGGTCATCGGAATTGCAGGAGCAGTGCTGTTCATGCGGAACCGTGGTGAAGATGCGAATGACGAATTGACCAAGGACTACATGCCTCAAACGGAACAAGCCCTCAACCTACCTATTCAACAAACACAACAACAGGTTGTATCACAGCCAGTCGTCGCAGCTGAACCAACCGTAGTTCGCCAATGGACGGATGAGGCTGGTTACACGTGGAGAGCCATGGATGACGGCTCAAACTACTGGTGGACTGGAACCGAGTGGAAGCGCAGTTGATCACGCATAGACAATGGCTGGTGCCAAAGGCATTGAACCGCCGGCTCGCCCAGTGGTATCGTCTTCAGATTCACCAAGAACCACCTGAACTGATTGAAGACCGAGTTGTTCGGCGATGAATGAAGCACCGAGTGTAAGTGCTTCAACTTCATCAAGGGGGCTGCGTAGAAGGGCGCGAGATGCATCGTCCCACTTGAAGACTTGAGGGAGCATTTTCTTACCCCAGTACCCGATGATTTCCCCTTTGCGTTCGCCTTGAGCAATGTCCATTTGGGAGACTTGAGTGATGAAGTTCTTGACGCTACCGCCAGCCTCGATGAAATCAAGTGCTTCAACGGCCATCGTACGTTTCCATGTTGGAGCGACGACGATGGTTGCGGATTGGGCTGGCCCGTCCAGATGACGTTCTGCAACGTCCTTGATTCGTCTTGCAGCATCCAAAACGCTTCGCAGTACCGTTTCGTTGTCAAGTGCTGAACGTTCTTCCTCCAAAAGTTGGGGAAGGTGTTCAAACTCGGTGCCACTCACCAGCCCATCCATATCGATTTCATGCCACCATTCTTCGGCTAAATGAGGCGTTGAAACCGAAACAAGGTGCGTCCAGGACTTGAGAATCCGATGCCCCAGTTCGGCGTTTTCTCCACCCCGGCGCGTGTACCAATTGATGTCCTTAATGAGATCATAATGAGATATCTCGACGGCTCTACGCAAGTCAAGAGCGTCCATGGCGTGTTGAAATTCTGAGCAGCGTTGTTTAAGCCGTGCAAGCATCCAAATATCCATTGCAGTGGGTATCTGCTTCCAATGAAGCAATTTGTCTGGCATTGAAGCCATTTGAATCATGACGCGATGGTTTGAGGCAATACCAGTATCCGACCATTCCATTCCAGCGGTGGGGTTCGCAGCAAACAAAATGAACAAACGCACGGTATCAGCACCATACTGTTCAATCATCAAACCGGGAGAAACGGTGTTGCCCAACGATTTACTCATTTTTGCCGAGCGCGTAGAAAGGTCGCCGTGACAATGCGGACAAGGAGAGCCTGCATGCGATACTGAAAGGGTGAGTTGGCACGAATCGCACCAAGGTGCAGGTGCGTTGACCATCCCCTGGCACAGCAGTTTGTTGAACGGCTCATCGACTGAATGAAGCCCCAAATCCCGCAACGCCTTAGTATAAAACCGAGCGTAAATCAAGTGCATTTGGGCGTGTTCAATGCCACCACAGTAGAAATCTACATTCATGAAATGATTCACAACATCAGCATCAAAACACTTCTCATCGTTCAAGGCATCGATGTAGCGCAGGAAGTACCATGAAGAATCAACGAACGTATCCATCGTATCGGTTTCACGCCGTGCTGCTTTTCCGCATTCTGGACAATCGACGTTCAAGAACTGTTCAGAGGTTTCCAGAGGGTTGCCTTGTCCGAAAGCTACGTCAGTGGGCAACACAACCGGAAGGTCGTGTTCAGGAACGGCCACAACACCGCAATCGTTGCAGTGAATCATCGGGATTGGTGTACCCCAGTATCGTTGCCTTGAGATGAGCCACGGTCGTATCTTCCAATTGATCGTTTGCTTACCCAGGCCCTTGAGTTCCAGTGCGTCAGTAACGGCTTTCATCGCTTCTTCACCGTACAGTCCGTCAAAGCCTTCAAGCGGAGAATTCACCATCCACCCGTATTCGGTTTCTGCTGAATCAAGCGATGCTTCTGCGTCTGCACCTTCATCCATGACAAGGACGCGCCGAATAGGTATATCGAAGGCTTGTGCAAAATCAAAATCCCTTTCATCATGACCTGGGACGGCCATAACTGCTCCTGTCCCATAGGATGCTATGACGAAATTGCCAATCCAAATTGGAACACGTTCACCCGTTAATGGATGCAGTGCATAGCAACCTGACGGTACGCCCTTCTTTTTCTTCATGTTTCGAATTCGATCAAATTCAGACAACACCGATACTTCATCGTAAAGTTCCTGCCAAGAAGCCTCAAAGGAGGTTCCTTTTACCAATTGTTCAGCCATTGGATGTTCAGGTGCGAGTGTGACAAAAGTCACGCCAAACAACGTATCAGGTCGAGTGGTGAATACTTCGATTGTAAGGTCTTTGTCTTCAACATCAAAGCGAATTTCTGCACCTTCGGAACGTCCAAGCCAGTCTTTTTGCAGGGATTTTACATTTTCTGGAAAATCGATGACTTCGAGTCCATCAACAAGCTCTTGAGCATATTCATTAATGTTGAGAAACCACTGCTTCATTTCTTTTTGCTTAACTGGGCCGTTGCACCGCCAACATCGACCTGCTTTGACCTGCTCGTTCGCCAATACGGTTTCACATTGTTTACACCAATTCACTGGTGCGTGTTCGCGATATGCGAGCCCCTGCTCGTAAAATTTCGTGAAAAAGAACTGGTTCCACTTGTAATAGCGTGGGTCGTGGCTTTTGATTTGACGTTTCCAATCATAAGAAAAACCCATCCTCTTGATTTGTTGCGTGATTGAGGCCATGTTGCGTTCTGTAATATCGTAAGGGTGGCCGCCTTCATCCAAAGCGGCATTTTCAGCCGGCATTCCAAACGAATCAAAGCCTATCGGGTACAGGACATCATAGCCCATCATCCGCTTGTACCGTGCGATTGCATCACCAATGGAGTAGTTTCGAACATGCCCCATATGCATTTTTCCTGAGGGATACGGATACATCTCAAGACAGTAAAATGTTGGTCGCTCGTCTCGTATTTCACATTCAAAAATACGGCTCTCGTCCCACTTTTTTTGCCAAGAGACTTCATCTACAGGGCTGTATTCCTTGACCATTCAGACACCAACCGTCGTGCGAGACAGACCTTCGTATCAACCATTTGACTTGAATGCCACTCTTCATGAGGGTGAAAATAATCGGGTACACATGGCCAAGACGATCACCGTACGTGTGCCGGTTCGTATCGACCTTGCGGGTGGATGGACAGATGTGCCAGCCTACTGCAACGACCATGTTGGTGAAGTGGTTAATCTTGCGATTAACAGATACATCACTGCTGAAATGCACATCGATGATGAGCGTCGTATCTCTGTCAAATACGAATCTGATGTCCCGGTTGGGTCGGGCTTGGGTACTTCTGCAGCGATGAATGTCGCGCTCCTGTCAACCATCATCGGCGAAGACAAAACGCCAGACGACATTGCGGAGTTGGCATTTCAATTCGAGGCTTTGCTCGGGAATACTGGAGGTCGACAAGACCAATGGGCAAGTGCTCACGGAGGATTACAGCACTTGACATTCAACGGCAATAGAGTCGAATCACGGCAACTACATCCTTCGGCTCAATTCTTTGAACAACTCGAACGAAACCTGTTGTTATTTGACAGTGGTATCACTCACGTATCAGGTGAATTGCATGATTCGGTTTGGAAGCGCTACTCGAAAGGTGACGATGGGGTTGTTGAAGCACTTCATCGCATTCGCCACATGGTTAGAGAAATGCTTGAAGCCATCGAGACAGAATATGTTCAGGGCGTCGGGCTGAGTATGTTCCGCACCATGCAGAGCGTCAACCTTCTTGACCGGGCTTTCAACGCCCCTTTTGACCGGTATATCCGGCCGCTATGGGGCATTACAGTTATTGGCTGGAAAGCAATGGGAGCTGGAGCTGGCGGCGTGGTTGGCGTTATGCTCGAACAAGAGGGTTTTCGCAAGGAAGTGATTGCTCATGCAGAAAAGCAAGGGTGGAAACACATCGATTGGAAGGTTGAGCACCAAGGCATACAGCGAAGTGTCAATCTTCACGAGTGAAGTCTGTATTGGTCTCCAACAAGAAAATCGCTTCACGTGTTAACTTGTAGCGATTCTTGACTCCCATCTTTCGCTTCTCAACCAATCCAAATTTTTGCAGGGTTCGAAGATGGTGCGAAACGAGTTGCTGGCTTTTTTCCAGCCGAACGGCTAACTCTGCCTGTGTAGGGAACTCGCCGAGAGGCCCGTCATGGTCCAAGAGGGTGAGGATTTTGCCTTGGAGGCTGTTGGGGTCTGGAGACAAAGGCGGTACCGGTAAATCATCCTCACTCATTCCAGGGTTCAACGAATTTGTTAGGGGGTAATACCGAACCAGACGCCCGTCTTTTCTTCTCCAAATCACTTCTTCCGATTCGAGAATCCTCAAGTGGTGCGTGATTTGTCCGTTACTCATATCCAAAGCGGCCATGAGGG
This sequence comes from Candidatus Poseidoniaceae archaeon, assembly GCA_022424925.1. GTDB lineage: Archaea > Thermoplasmatota > Poseidoniia > Poseidoniales > Poseidoniaceae > MGIIa-L1. Next base: position 14,742 of record JAKMGM010000004.1, read on the forward strand.
CGCGGAAATGGCAACCGGGGTTTGCAGTGAGGTACCCCATTAGACGCCCACGCTGATAGCGCCCGTCGTTGGTTTCGTGGGTTCTGCCGATGAGGCCGAGGAACCAAAGGCCGGCTGCGGTCGAAGGAATACGAAGTGATTCGTTACTGAGCAACACAGCAAACAGCATTGAAAGAATCGAACCTGATGCGACAACGATGATGACTGAAGGCACAACTGGAACCGGTTGCTCTTCGGCCGCAGGGTCGTCCTCGGCGATGACTGACGTCTCAGCGATGTCTTCCGTTGTTTGAATCGGATACTCGACCTCAAGCGTTCGAATCTGTACAGATGGTGCTTGATACATGGCGCATGCAGGATGAGCCGGAGCATCGACGACTTCGTAGATTCCACTCCACCCCTGATTTGGCACCCACGAGCCGAGCAATGCACTGGCAAGGAGTACCTGGCCTTCTTCGGTTGAATCAAGCATCCAGCAGGTGCCAAGTTCTGTTTGAAGCCCGGACCATGAGCCGCTGATGAGCCGAGGGTCTTCCTCTACAACGGCTTCAACTGTTTGTTCGATGGAGGTCCCTTCTTCAGCAACCGGCCACGTGAGGGCGAAACCCATTCGCACCGGTTGGAACGAATTGAATGTCAATACCAATTGGTAGTTTCCATCATCAAGAGGTTGCAACATTTCATCGTACATGCCGACCTCACCTGCATTCAAAACAAGAGGTTCGACATCTTCGCCGTAAGGGAGTACAAAGTGTCGCCCTTCGAGTGAGTCACACATCAGTGCTTGATTACTCACTTCTTCAATTGTTGCAAGGTCAATAATCGTGATGCGTATCGAACAAGCATCAATCCATTGCAAATCAACATTCGAAGATGGAGTCTCAAGCGTGAGGTCGAGGTCAAAACCAGCGTCGGTCGGCGTTAGTTCAGGATAAATCTCGAACTCAGGAGAGGGATTGCAATTGTTGGGTGATGTATGCTGGTACTCTATGGTGTACTGGGTCGCGAGATGATATTCGGGGATTTCGGCGATAACCGAATAGGTTCCGGCTGGAACACGGCATCCTTGGAGGTCAGTGAATGTCCAGTCTGGCAGCGTGAATTGCAGCTGCCCATTCCCTTCGATGGAGTAGTCAAGCTCCAGAGCGTTGCAATTCTTGAGCAGACGGCTATCGAACACAACATCTCCAAATCCATTGACAATCCATACTTCAGCACGACATGAATCTGTAAAGCGCAAATCGAGCGGCTCTGAACCGATGTTGTCGATGTGGACAACGGATGAAAAGATTTCACTTTCACTGTACACTTGGTCTTGAGTAGATGAAGGAACAATGCGGACTGCGGTCATCGATTGAATTGATGCATCGACTGCAGTTGCGTCTTGCAACGTAAAGGATTCTGATACAAGTAAGGCCTGAGACGGTAGGCTGGCTTGAACTGTATTCAGTCCCTGAAGCAGTGATGCGTCGTTGAAAAGGACATGACCGAGCAAAACATGTTCGTGCGATTCGAGGGTGTTCATCGAGCCAAAACACGGCATTGCGAGTGAAGAGATACCGTTCATTGACAGTTCAATGTAGCATTCCTCGCGAACTGGGAGCGTGAACGCTTGTGATGTCGGGTTGTGTAGTACCACGCCAAGCACGATTTCTTCACCGTAGAGCAACGGAGAGGCACGACTGGTAAAATCGAGAAGAAGTTCCATTTCCGGCGACACATCGGCTGAAGTTTGAATGAAAATATCGTTGGAAGCCGTTGCGCCTGTCGCTGAATGGAAGGCTTGAATGGTGTACGTTCCGGACTCGGCAAAAGTGCCATCATCGAGTCGTAAGTCCCATTCGAGGGCGGTGAAGGCAAACGTTTCGTCTGGTGAGAGGTCGATTGTTTGGGATTGGCCTCTGCACGAATCAGCCCCGTCGAATAGCATGTTCTGTTCGTCATCGATTATTTGCAAGGACACACCACACGAAGGGTCGTTCTCAATCGAGGTTTCAACTGCATTGTTAACGAACATGGGCACCATACTGACCATATCCCCTTCGACATACCATCCATTTTCTGAAGTATCTTGGTCTTGGAGTATGAAATCGAATTCGCTCGATTCCTGTGCGATAGCATATGGGGTGCTTGCAAGCAAAAGCAGCGCGAGGACTGCAAGAGTGCAACGCGTAGCGCCTGCCATGTGTACGAATCACACTCAATACTTGAAAAGGTAAGCGGTACAAAGAATGTGTAACGAGGACCAATCAAAGTTTATCCAAATCTGGCATCACTGGTATTGCGCCTTGCTGTGCTGCTTGCTGTTGCAATTCGTATTGTTTCCATTCAGGAAGCGGTTCAGTTTCCGTCCACCCGAGGGCACGGGCTTCGTCGAGTTGTCCTGCCGCAACATAATGATCAATCCAAGCGAGCCGACGTTCTTCCTCTTCAGAAAAGGCAACATCCATCTTCACTTCTTGTGCGCGTGCGGCAGCTGATTTGCGCTTGGAAGAGGCTTTCGCAATCTGAGCAACAAAGATGAGCGCCAAGAGCAGAACAATAAGCCCACCCATCGCCATGAAAGCAGTCGAATCGGTTGAGAAACCAAGCGTGGTCTCATCGTCTGTGGACTGGAGGTTTGGATCTGAGGTGATTGAACACGTCACTGCATTCGGGCCGGTAAGTACGCCGTTGGTCACGGTTGGATCCCAAGGACATGGGTCATACAGGTCTGCTCGACCGTCGGCATCGCTGTCTGGACAGCCGTATTCCTCGAGGTTTGATTCACCGTATTCTTTGCGGCATTCATCAGGTTGATATGCATCTTGTGGAGTGAGTGGCCCTTCTTCACCGTCAGGGTCATACACGCTGTTGTCACCGTAACCGTCGCCGTCAAAATCGTTCCATTGCGAGGGTTGGAAGGGGAAGGCATCAGGTTGGTAGAAACTGGTTTGGTTGTCGCCCCAGCCGTCACCATCCATGTCAGACCACTGGTCGACAATGGTCGGGAAGGCATCGCCGGTTTGGTTTCGAATGGTGTACGTTTGACCCGGATTGTCAAGATCTTCGATTGTTTCATTGAAGTAATCGTAATTATCACCCCAGCCATCGCCATCGGTGTCTTTCCATTGCAGCGTATCATAGGGGAAGGCATCATCCACATCAGCCCAGCCATCAAAGTCAGCATCGGGGCATCCATGACGGTTGTTTTCAAACGATTTACCAAAGACATCGACACAATCGTCACCACTTGGAACACCCGTATTGTCGCCCCATCCGTCTCCGTCAGCATCTTCCCACTGGAACGGGTCGGTGGGGAAGACATCGATTGGGTCAACAAAGCCGTCTTGGTCGGAATCGGTACATCCGCGTGTTGTTGGGTCAAGTGAGTTGCCTGCGACAGTAGGGCACACGTCTGAGTTACCCTCGGAAACCCCGTCACCGTCAGTATCGACGAAGTTGTCGCCGTAGCCGTCACCGTCTGTATCTTCCCATTGCGTTCCGTCATTCGGGAATGCGTCACCGTTGAATCCGCCGGGGTTATCGCCGTATCCATCGTTATCGGCATCGACCCATTGGGAGGAGTCGTCAGGGAATACATCAGGGTTCGAACCGTTCGGGTTGTCACCACGGTTATCGCCGTCACGGTCAGCCCATTGAGTACCATCGTTCGGGAATGGGTCGCCAGCGTTGGAGTAGCCATCGTCATCCCAATCGACGCAGCCGATGCGGTCTTCAGTTGAGGTTCCTGCTTGGTTTGGACATGCGTCAGCGTTGTTGCCTGACTGGTTGCTGCCAAATCCGTCGTTGTCCTCATCGCACCATTGCGTTGGGTCGTCCGGGAATGCATCAGCGCCGTAACAATCGGTTGTTGCCGGCCATCCTGCATCAGGGTCAGACCATCCATCACCATCGGTATCTGGACAGCCGAGCCGGTCAAATTGTGAATCACCCCACACGCTTGGACATCCATCGGAGCGGTCACTCATCTGTTCATCGCCAACCCAATCGCCGTCAGAATCAGCCCATTGGGTTCGGTCGAGAGGGAACGTGTCAATGTTGGTTGCAACACTTACCAGCAGTCCAGGCCAGTTTTCACCGCGGTAATCATCCCAAGAAGCATTGACATAATTATCTCCGTAACCGTCTCCGTCACTGTCGTTCCACTGCGTAACATCGTCTGGGAAAGCGTCTCCAGTTTGATTCATGTGAAGTTGTGCACCGTTCAAATCGAAATAGTAGTTGTCGCCATAGCCGTCACCGTCACTGTCCGCCCATTGAAGTGGGTCATCAGGATAAACATCGCCGGCATCCGACCAGCCATCGCCATCGCCATCGAGGCATCCAAACCGGTCTTCAGTGGATGTACCAAACTCATTCACGCAGGCATCAGGCTGGAATGCTGGATCAGGATTATCGCCGTAGCCGTCGTTATCGGTATCGTCCCATTGGGTACCGTCGCTCGGGAATGCATCGACCACGCCATCGCCTTGGTCGGTCGTATTGTAGCCATCGTTGTCTTCATCAATGTCGGCGTACCAGTAGTAAACCCCTTCGTCGTTTCGACCGTGTGCTGTCACGATGTACACGCTGTCTGGACTCCAAGTTGCACCGTAGATGGTGCCGCATTGGTTGTTGTTACTGCTTGTACAACCGCCGGGACGAGGGCCGCTGAACGCGTCAATTTGAACTCCGGAATCGCTGTCATAAACCCGAGCCGTGGCTCCATCGCCCTGATACCAGCTCATTCCAGCCACGACTTGCTTACTGTCATGGGAGAAATCGGTAGCGTAACAGGAAGTCGTGGTTGTCTTCTGCCAAGAAAGGGACAGTGTCGAGCCGGTGAACTTGTACATATCGAAACTTGCACTGCTACCTTCCCAAGCGCCGCACATAGAGATGTAGTTGCCATCAGGAGACCATGCAATCGAGTTCACCGCTGCAGGAGGGCTTGCTATCGAGTACGTCGTTGCGCCAGTAGCGAGTTCCATAATGTAAAAATCACCGTTGCTTGCCAAAGCGATGTATTCCCCTCCCGGTGAAAATGCTGAGTCGTAAAATCGGCCTTCGTTGTTCGGATTGAACCCGTTTGCGTTCAACTTCAAACCGTCAAGCACTTTGATGAGGAACACCTGCCCATTCGTACCTTGGTTTCCAGAACGTCCAATTGAAACCGCGACAAGCGTACTGTCCGGTGAAAATTCCACATCGTTCACATAATCGCCACTTCCAACATCGACGCTGATTGGGCCATGAACTGAAGTCAAATTACTGCTGTAGTAAATGTTCATCGTGTCATCGTCAAGCCCAGCGGCAACGTACATTCCATCGGGTGAATATGACACGGAGGTTACATCACCGCTGCCTGTATGTGCCAGAACCGAACGGGTATTGATGTGCGTTGAGGCGTTCCAAATCCGGACAAAACTATCGTCTGATGATGTAACGATGAACTCTCCATCTGGTGAGAAATCAACATCCGTGTAGTCCTGATTCGAACTGGTTGTGAATTCATTTTGGAAGTTCGGGTTCGATGTCGTCCACCCATCATTGATATCGGAATATCCATCGTTATCATAGTCCGGGCAGCCGTTACGGTCAATGGTAGATGTACCTGCAGCCCATCGACAATCGTCTACCGAATCATCGACGCCATCGCCGTCGGTATCAGCGCCTGCTGCGAGCGGCGCTAAGGTCATGAAAAACATGAGAACTATGAGGAGAACTGCTTTCCTAAAAGAATCCATGGCCTTGTGATGATTCACCACTTAAAGGCCTTATGGGGTACATGCTCCACAGCGCAAAACATACAAAGCATTGAGAAGAGATACCACTCAGCGTCAATCATGAGCGACGGGTTGCCTAAGGTCAGCGTGTCGGTTCATGACAGAGTATTGTTGCATCTGTCGGAACATGTCGCTCAAAACGACCTGTATATCGTCGGAACTGAACTCACTCGCCCGGGTATTGCCGAGGCTTGTGCCCAACATCCTCCGAACGTGAGTCGAACCATGCGTACCTTGCTCAAAGACGAATTGGTGAGCGAGCACACGAGGACGATTCGAGGTGAAGACCGACGCCAGAAGACATGGCAGTTGACGGAAAAAGGAAAACAAACTGCACAACACCGAGCCGTATCGCTTGGCGCTGTGAAGGTCTTGATGCGGGATGTTGATGGTGCATTGCTTGAAATCGAAGCTGCAGAAGCACCTGGACGCCTTTCAGCGGAGATTTCGCTCTTGCAAGTTCTCTTGCACGCTCAACATGAAGGCGTACTCACCTACGGTGATATCCGATTTGGTGTCATCAGCAAACGCAACGAAGAACAACAATCGAAACCGGGACGTTTGACCCCAATGACTGGTGCGCATGCCACTTATCACAACGAACCACCAACGACACGACCAGTTCACGGACGAGCCGACGAACTGCGAGCGCTGCACGAATGGTTCGACGAGCGAAACCCATGTGCCGTCGTTCATGGAATTGCGGGTATCGGAAAATCAACGCTCGTCGCGCACTGGCTTGCTCAACGCGTCGAAGACGAACCACACCTCTCCATCTGTTGGTACCCGTGCCAGCCGTGGGATCGGTCACTCGGACTTGCGACAAGTTTGCTTCACCGGTTTGGAATTGACGAATCTCACGACCCGTACAACCTCATTGATACACTGCCTCTTTCACCCGGCGGAACAATTGATGTCGATGCATGGCGACGACGTTTGTTATCCTATTTGACCGATGCAAGAACCATTCGAGAACGGTACAAGAACGAAGCTGGCGGCCCTCCTCCGTACTGGCTCATTGTCCTGGATGACGTGCATCATATGGAAGACAACGCCAAGGATTTACTCGGGGCCTTGTTGCAGATTTCGCACAAAGCTCCGTTAAGGCTGCTGTTTATTTCTCGCACAACACTTCGCATTTATGACCGCAGAGATGTACACACTCGTGGCCTGGTTCGAGAAATGCCGCTGAGCGGATTATCACTTGAAGAAACTGAAAAATGGCTCAAACAGTTGGAGTACGGCTCATCCATTGGTGTCGACAAAGTCCACGCAGCAACCGGCGGACATCCTCTCGCTCTGGAAATGTTGGAACTCTACGGTCAAGCGACGCATGAAGACTGGTTGAGGTTCTTGGATGAAGAAATATTAACCGGTCTTCCTGAAAAAGAACATGAGTTGCTCTCGACGTTAGCGGTATCACAGAAACCTGTCAAATGGGAGAAGTTGGCTGCGGCTGTCGGATGGAACGGTGTTCCTCCGGAGAACCTCATCAAACACGGCTTATTGCTTGAACTCGAGGACGGAATGTGGTTGCATGAAGCACTTCGGGAGCGATTGCTGCGCGATGTGGGTGAGCAAAAAAATGAACGTGAGAAACGGTTGAACGATTAGAAATCGTCAGCCGTCATGTATTCGTCAATCCACTTGAGAAGTTGAGGTTTTGGCATTGCTCCACTCTTTTGGCTCACGAGGTTGCCGTCACGGAAGAGGAACAGGGCTGGAATCCCACGTACGCCGAGGCGTCCTGCATTCATAGGGTTCGAATCGGTGTCTACTTTAGCGACGAGAAGTTCACGCTCGCCAGCGACTTGCTCAAGCACCGGTCCGATTGCTTTGCATGGTCCGCACCACGGTGCCCAAAAATCGACCAGTACCCAGCCGCTTCCGTTCACTGTCGTTTCAAACTCTGCATCGGTTACTGCTCGCACTTCACCCATTGTCTCACCGACACACCCTCCATAAGGAGCATTATGAGGCTTCGCACTCAAACTGCTGTCGGATTGAAACGAAATCCTCATGGCAATGCACCGTTTGGCATGGGCAGGTAGAGCCATGATTATCGCACCAAGCGTTCTAACTGCAAACCTTGCAGACCTCGCCCAATCGTGTCAAGAAGCCGTTAACAGCGGGTTAAATTGGCTTCATCTTGACGTCATGGACGGTAATTTTGTCCCGAACCTTACCTTCGGCCCGCCGGTTATCCGCTCATTGCGTAAAGCGTTGGGGCCTGAACCGGTTTTTGATGCCCACCTCATGGTCTCAAACGCAGAGACATGCTTTCAGGATTACATCGATGCTGGATGCAACCACCTCTCGGTTCATGTCGAGGCGGCAACTCACCTGCACCGGTTGGTCACGGCAATACGTGCTGCAGGCGCCGGTGTTGGAGTCGTACTGAATCCAGGCACTCCGGCTGATGCGGCACTGGAAGTTCTCTCAGAGGTAGACCTTGTACTGGTCATGAGCGTCAATCCTGGCTTCGGTGGACAATCGTTTATTCCGACAGTCGAACAGAAAATTCGCAAACTCAAAGGCGCTATTGACCAACAAGTGGCTGAAGGTGGACGACCTGTGCAGATACAAATCGACGGTGGCGTAAAAGCGCATAACATTGCTATGCTACGGGATTGGGGCGTGAGCAACTGTGTTGTCGGCTCTGGCTTGTTCAACGATAAGGCAAGCGTCAAGGACAACTTGGGCGTCATTCAAACTGCATTGCAATCGTAAGCGAGGCATCGAAATGCGAATTCTCGTTGTTTCACTGCTCTACCCACTGCCTACCAATGTAGCACGCGGTACGTTCGTGGCTGACCAAGTCCAAGCGTTCACTCGCTATGGGCACGATGTACGCGTCGTCAATCCGCTGCCTCGTATGCTGAAGTACCAAGAGGCTCGACGATCGACACTCACCGGAGCAGCAAAGGCTCCAAAGAAGTTTGAACACGGAGGCGTCGAGGTGTTTGCTCCGCGTTATACCGCCCTACCTGAGCACCCGTGGCCCGCATTGACAGCGCGCAGCATCCGAAAACAGGGCAGACGTGTCACTGCATGGCTGGGTGACTGGAAGCCCGACGTCATCGTATGCCACACCATCTGGCCGGTAGCTGAGGTGGCCAAAATGCTCGCAAAACAGTACGGCGTGCCTTGGACGGCCGTCGTACACGGCTACGACTTCGATGTGGGACTGTACCATGACACCCTCGCTAAAATGACCCTCTCTTTGGCCAACGATGCGGACCGATTGGTGGTGGTTTCAAAACGGTTGGAAGATATCGCGCTTCAATCGGGGATTGATGCGGAGAAAGTGGCCGTGATACCGTGCCATTGTGCGGTCGAGGACGAATGGCTTCGGCCGGTCAAACCCTGGAACGGCCGATGGCGTAAAGACCGCATTGACCTGCTGTTTCCAGCAGACCCGAGACGGCCAGAGAAAAATCACTTGCTCGCACTTCAAACCGGCGAACTTCTGGAAGAGCGGGGATGGATTGTCGGCATGACCACCCTGAAAATACAACCGCGCTCAATCGTATGGGACCGGATGTTGGTCGCCGACCTCACGCTGGTTACTTCAAAACGTGAATCCGGTCCGTTGGTGGCGCGGGAATCCATTGCATGCGGGACACCTGTTGTTTCCGTGAATGTCGGCGATGTTGCGACCTATTTGCCCGAACAGTGTGTTGTTGCAAGCTACGATGCTGCAGCACTCGCCGATGCGTGTGAAGCCGTGCTGAAAGAACGGTGGAATGAGGCATTCACTCTGCCTCACTTGTTTTCAGAATCGGCGTTCCTTGAACACTGGAACCAACTGCTCGAATCGCTTGTGGCGTGAACATAAACAGCACGACGCCTGCAAGTGCGAGCACTGTCCCATTGAGAATGCCATAGCATGCAACCGTCATGCACGTAACTGCAACGAGCCATTCTTTACCGCGATTGCGTACTGCATTCCATGACATCGAGAGATGAATTGAAGCAACAAGCGCAAACAATGCGGAGAGTGTTGAAGCATATGCAGCGGCGTACAGACCTTCTGTTCGTCCCGTATCGGCTTGCCATCCGATGAGTGCAAACCCAATAACAGCGGAAAAACCGACCACGATGACGATGAAGAAGGTGAAACGCCATGGATGCAAACCCGCTTGCAACGCCGTGTAGGTCGGTGTCGCCAAAAGCGTGAAACACCATCCCAGCAGCAAAACGATGAACAAATCTACGGCCGATGCACCCAAAGAACCGTCCAAATACTGTTCAGGGAAAGCAAGCGGCAAGAACAGTTTGACAATGGCCGCACCGGAGAAAATTCCAATCGGCAAGAGCCCGAAACAAATGTCGAGTGATGCGTTCATCTCACGCACGAACTGGTCCGGTTGATGTCGAACCTTTCCCAGAACCGGGAGCAAGGCTGCTCGCAAGGCTTGTGGGAGTACCAATCCTGCCAGCCAAGCCAGTTGCGCGACATGAAACAAAGCGGCTGATTCAACGCCCAACTCGAGTCCGACGATGAACTTCTCAATCCGAACCACATACGGGAGAACGCCGAGGGTAATGGCGAAGGGCAGAGCTTGGAGCAACAGGGCTCGATTGCTCAACCACGCCTCACCCATTTCTCCTTGTTCACCTGGTTGTGCATCGTATACGCGCAGCGTGACGCGTGCCCACCACAAGGCAAACAGCAGCCCAGAGAAGGCACCAAACAGGAAGGCGGTGGCATAGGCAACAACCGAAGTCATGCCAAGTGCGTACAACACAATGTAGGCAGCAGTCGTAAATCCACGTTCGAGCACTTTGGTCCACGCTTCAAGCCGAGCCTCACCTGCTGCTCTCAGACCCGAACGAGGAGCGTAGGTGGCGATATGCACCAACGCAATAAGGCCACAGATTAGCATGAGGGGCGCGTGGTTCAACCAATCGCCTTCGCCTACAAGGAACGCTACGACTGCGGCGAAGAGAAAGGGAATGGTCGCCTTGAATTGCAGCGAATAAACCCGTTTCATCGAAGGCCAGATTCGATGGGGGGCGCGCGAACCGTCGCGCGCTAACAACGTAGGAAGGCCGAGGTCAATCACCAAAAAAAGCGTTGCAAACACGTCGAGCGCAAGTATGAACAACCCATAGGATTCAGTCCACAGAGCCCGTGTGAGAACGACTTGCCCCAAGAGAGCGAGGAAGACTGCGATGATGTCGGCGCCGGCAAGCCAGGCAGAATCGCGCCCCATGTGCGGCAGTCGGGTCCTCGTTTGCGCTCTACCCTCCATAGTTGCCGCTGATGACTGCGCTCCTTGAAGCATCGGATTCAAACGCGAGGTTCAAAGCCCACTTCATGTACCGGAGTATGAGGCGTGGACATGGTTACAACCGAATGGATTGAAGCAGAAGTGCTCAAAGCGGTGCCCGATGCTCATGTTGAAGTGATTGACTTGCATCGGTCAGGCGACCATTTTCATGTTCGAGTCATCGCAGATTCTTTCGACGGTATGCGTCCCTTGCAACGGCAAAGGCTCGTACTTGCGGTGATGAAACAACACATCCCCCATCCAATACACGCACTCGACCTCAAATGCATGACGCCGGCACAAGCAGAAACCGCTGGAGATACTGCATTTGACCCTCACGGCGGTGGACAAGGCGTTCACATTCGTAGAATCGAGAAAAATAAGGAATGATGAACATGGATTGGACACCAGAAGAATTGCAGGCAATTGTCGATGAACACGCACTCGTGCTGTTCATGAAAGGAACACCGAACGAACCGCAATGCGGATTTTCAAACCGTGCAGCGCAGGTTATGCAACAATTCGGCGAACCCTTTGCAGCGGTCAATATCCTCACTGACCCTCGTGCAATTCCTTCAGTTTGCGCTTGGTCGGACTTCCCGACCATGCCTCAAATCTTCGTTCATGGTGAATTGATTGGCGGGTCGGATATCGCTCTTGAAATGATCCAAGACGGAAGTCTTCAGGAAATGTTCGATGCTGGTCGCACCGCTTGAAGGTCACGATTGAGTGATTCATATATGTCTTAACGATTATATGCATCCCTCCAAACCCCTAACCATGCGTTTTACCGTTCTCGTGATACTTCTCGTTGCCTCGATGCAACAGCAGTAACCTCTGGAAACACAAGCCAGCACGATGGTACCGACGAAGCCGCACAAGCGATTGCGAACGGGGAAGAAATCGTCGATGGAGACCAAACGCAGGATGACGCATCCAAAG
>JAKMGM010000009.1 GCA_022424925.1 Candidatus Poseidoniaceae archaeon
CCCTCACACCATCGATATTTCTCTGCACCAAAATTCATCACAAAGCAGAGTCTATCAGGACATTCAACTCGACCAAAACCCACCACCATCTGGCGTATTCATGGGCTTCGGCTGCTTCATCGTGCTCTTTGTTCTGGTGTTTGTTTCAGTCTTGCTGCGAACCGGTCGTCGTCTTTCAACGGCCCAAGGCCGCAGGGAGTTTGCAGGTTTTCGACCTGCTCGAATGTTGGAATGTCCGGAATGTGGCGAAAGCGTTCCTCAACATGACCTGGTCAAACATTTGATTGTGGACCATGATTTCGACCCCTTAGATGCTGGCCAACTGACGGGTAAAGTCATGCGACGTTTGTGGTCGGAAGAAGAGTGAAGAATCACATGTTGCGTCGGTATTGCCCACCGACATTGAACAGCGCATCGGTAATTTGTCCGAGAGAGGCGACTTTGACAGTCTCCATCAACTCTTCAAACACGTTACCGCCAAGCCGTGCCACTTCCTGCAACTGCTTGAGTGCGGCTTGCGTCACATCACCTTCTACGGTTTGACGCTCAGTCACTCGCTCTAGACACGCTTCTTTTTCTTCAGGTGTTGCCCGTGCCAATTCCATTTCAAAATCATCGGCACTCGATTCATCAAACACCTGCGCATTCGGATTCTGGAACGTGTTCACGCCAATAATTGGAAGTGTTCCATCGTGCTTGAGGTGTTCGTAATACATCGATTCATCCTGAATCTTACCACGCTGATACATGGTTTCCATAGCACCAAGAACGCCACCTCGTCGGCTAATCGCTTCGAACTCTTTGAGCACGGCCTCTTCGACTAAATCGGTCAACTCATCAACAATGAACGAGCCTTGCATTGGATTTTCAGTCTTGGTCCAGCCGCTTTCTTTGTTGACAATCAACTGGATCGCAAGAGCTCGGCGAACACTTTCCTCGGTAGGCGTTGTAATGGCCTCATCGTAGGCATTGGTGTGCAGAGAGTTTGCATTGTCTTGTATGGCTAGCAGCGCTTGCAAGGTAGTACGGATATCGTTGAAGTCAATCTCTTGAGCGTGCAGGCTGCGACCACTGGTTTGAATGTGGTACTTGAGCTTCTGACTGCGCTCATCAGCATCGTACAAATCTCGCATGGTGACCGCCCAGATTCGACGAGCGACTCGGCCAATAACCGTGTATTCAGGGTCAAGTCCGTTGCTGAAGAAGAACGACAGGTTCGGAGCGAACTTGTTGATGTCCATACCTCGACTACGATAGTACTCCACATAGGTGAATCCGTTGGCAAGCGTCAATGCCAATTGGGTAATCGGGTTGGCTCCAGCCTCGGCAATGTGGTAGCCTGAAATCGAGACTGAGTAGTGGTTTCTCACACCGTGGTCAATGTAGTATTGCTGAACATCGCCCATCATTTTGAGTGCGAAAGGCGTTGAGAATATACAGGTGTTTTGCGCCTGGTCTTCTTTGAGAATGTCGGCTTGAACCGTACCGCGAACCGTTTGCAGAGTTCGTGCTTTAATCTCTGCATAGGTGGCAGCATCGACCATTTCATCACCTCGACGTCCCACACTTGCGAGGCCAAACGCATTGTGTCCATCGGGTAAATCGCCTCGGTACGCTGCGTCTTTCAATTCTATTTTCGTACCTTCTTTGACCAGATGCGCCTCAACCTGTTGGTCGATAGCAGCGTTAAGGAAGAACGCCAAGATAATCGGAGCAGGTCCGTTAATGGTCATGCTGACCGACGTGTTTGCATCGCATAAATCGAAGCCGGAATAGAGTCGCTTTGCATCATCGCATGTTGCAATGCTGACACCAGAGTTTCCGACTTTCCCCCAAATATCTGGGCGTCGAGCAGGGTCACGGCCATACAGGGTCACTGAGTCAAACGCTGTCGACAATCGAACGTAGTCTTGACCTTGGCTCAAGTAGTGGAATCGACGGTTGGTGCGCTCAGGCTCACCTTCACCAGCAAACATGCGTGCTGACAACTCATCGGTTCGCTTGAACGGGAACACCCCAGCCGTGTACGGGAAATGGCCAGGTGCGTTCTCTTTCTTGATGAACGAATACAATTCTCCATCATCAGCAAACGTTGGTAGAGCAACACGAGGAATGTCAGAATGTGCCAAGGATTCGGTTGTGGTTTTGACCGTGAATGGCTTGCCTCGAACATGGTAGGTGAACTCCCCGCTCGAGTAGTGCTCAGCGAGTTCTCGAAACTGGGCTAAGTCTCGTCGGCCTGATTCAACGGTCTCCAGCAATTCTTCAATTTGTGCGTTCAAATCTTCAGCAACGGTTGTTGCTCCGCGCTCTGATGCGTGACTGGCTGCAGTCTCAAGGTGTTGGCACAACCGCAGTTGTTCAGCAATCTCTTGGTTCGCTGCGTGGTATTCTCGGACGACTGCGGCAATTTCCGAGAGGTAATAGATGCGTTCAGGAGGTATGACGCCCTTGGTGGTACCCATTTCATCCACAGGTTCACGCGCTTCAAAGCCAACGATTTCCGATAACTTGCACCACAGACGGTCAACCCCCCCGTCGGCGAACTGGCTTGCGATGGTCGCAACAACTGGGAGTTCTTCATCCGCCACGTCAAACATGTTACGGTTGCGACGAACTTGCTTTCGAATGGCTCTGAATGCGTCTTCACTTCCGCGCTTTTCGTACTTGTTGAGTACTACAATATCTGCAACATCGAGCATCTCAATCTTTTCGAGTTGCGTATGAGCACCAAACTCCGCAGTCATGACGTACATCGAGCGGTCAGCAACCGACGTAATCGCATCACTGCCCTGGCCAATACCGCTGGTTTCACAGAAAATCATGTCGAATCCAACCGCCTTGGCCACTTCGATTGCCCGGTCAAGGTTCGCACTGATTTCAGAACCGGAGCCCCGGCTGGCAAGACTGCGCATGAACAGGTCGTTGTTGGACAGTGAATTCATTCGGATACGGTCGCCGAGCAACGCACCACCGGTTCGCTTTCGGGTCGGGTCGACACACAGCAGACACACCTTCTTTCCGGGGTTGTCGCGTTGGATTCTCAACATCAATTCATCCAAGAGACTGGACTTCCCTGCTCCACCGGTTCCGGTGAATCCAATGACGGGCACTTCTTTGTCGGATGAACGAGC
>JAKMGM010000016.1 GCA_022424925.1 Candidatus Poseidoniaceae archaeon
CTTCAGAATGATTGGTTTTTGAGATTGTGCTTTGCCAGCCCAGAACTCGCCAAGTTGCTTGTCACCAGGCTGAGGTCCATCCGTTCCTGTCCACCATTTTGCATATTTCAACTCCAGTGATTTGCAACAAACCATACGACCTTCTATTTCTTCAATGCTCTGTACTGTGATAGTTCGGTTGCTCGATGGTCTAAAGTAGTGCGTGGAGATTTTTGCAACTGTTGCGATGCCGCATTGATTGGCAAGCTTGATAATGTTCTGTTCTTCGTCTTTTTCCAGTTTGGCATTTTGAATGTAATGCCGCTCAAAGTTAACTGAGCTGGGTATTGCATTTGCAATGTTGCTTAGTAACAGCTAAGGTCCGCTACTTCCATTGAAGCCGACGCCGACTTCCAGTTTTCCTTGATCACTGCTGCGAATCGGGAAGCAATTGTTGTATGTCGAATACAAAAGGTCACCGTCCAGAAACACAAGGAATCTTGTTATGTTCCCCTGTGTGATTGTCTTCAGTGGCGTAATCCTGTCTGGGTGACTAGTCCCATAGCCACGGATGGTTTTCGGGGGCAGCCAAGTTTCCCTCCTTGTCGAATTGCCTTCTTGTAAATTTCACTGACCGTAATCAGGCCATGCCCTTGGGCGTTGTAATCAAGGATTGTGACATCCAGGATGCTTGGAATTGCTGGATTATTGATTGCCTCGGTTAAACCTGCGGGGACAGGTTCATCTGCTCTCGTTGTACAGGACGCGCAAAGAACGAGTGCTAGAGCCCAAACTGCGTGTAAGACAGTTTGTTGTGCGTGCTTTGCCATGTGTTTTAGTCGCGGTAATGACTTCGGTAATGAAGAGGCCTTGAGGGCGATTAGAAACAATGGAAGTCGTTTGGGCACCGGACATTTGAAATGAACTCAGAGTCGCTCTTGTACAGAAGGTGGCAGAACTCGCTGCGTTCAACCCATGATGGTCGAGACTTAGTTGCACCAGCGTTCGAGCGACCCGTTACCGAACTAGTTTGCAGAATACCAACGTCGGAACACTACTGTGTGTGACGCTTTACAGGTCCGGGATCAGGGTCCGCAGCAGAGAATAAGCGGCTGATCACAGAGCACGCCGATACTCACCTCCGGAACCTTCAGCCAGCTGTTTTAGAAAGGCCTCGGTTCTGGGGTTAACCGCGATGCCGATTGTGTTGAAGTTCAGGTGTCGAAACTGGTTGCGGCCAAGAATATCGACAAGAATTTTTTCTGGTTCGGTGGTTTCACCAATGGTGGGTCTGCCGTCTGTCAACAAAAATACCGTTTCCAGATCCTGATCAAAGGTAAGAGACTGCCGCAAGGCGCCGTAGGTATTGGTTCGGTCTCCATAACCAAGCCTACGGATGAAGGCGATGGCTTCGAGTTTATTTTGTTCGCTTGCGTCCACCAAGGTTTTTCTCCAAACCCGGACTCCAGTTTCGTAAAACATGATTGCGAATTCGGTTTCTTCTGGCAATTCCCTGATGACTTTGATCAACTCCAACTTGGCCCTTGCGAGGCGACTCATTCCAGCCCAGTAATCTTTCATGCTGCCAGAATGGTCGATAATGAACATCATTCGCTGGGCATGAATATCAATGCCGTAGTACTGCTGCTTTGTAAACTTGATGCGGTTCATGGATTCCGGCTCGTATCCGGCCGTTTTGAAAACAATTTTGTCTTGCTCTTCCGCATTCTTCGTTTCTTGTACCGGGTTGTTGCGTTCCATCCATCTGCGAAAGCGTTCGTCATCTCCCAAAAAGTCGGAAACGGTGACTGAAGCCAGTGCAGTCTCAATCAAGTGGTGCAGTTGCCCGTCAAGTGTCAGATGAATGGTCGTCAAGAAATCAACCGCATCGGGGTGATGCATCCGCGTGAAAGCACGCAGCAGGTTGAAGCGATAACCATACATTTCCTTGTATTCGGGACGACGGGCTTGTTTCTTCAACGCGTCGATGGCACCGTGGAATTGGAATTGCCCGAGTACGTCTGTCGAAATGAGACGGATGCCCATCAGTGGCGAATCGAGAGCGTCGATGAATAGCGACTCAACCTCGGGTTCATGAAGAGTACCTAGCAGGTACAGCAATTGAGACGTGCTGGCGCGAATATTGCTTTCCGTTTCGGCCGCCTCAATATTTCGGCGAGAAGCCGCCAAGAGGATGGGGAGTTCGGCGGGGAGGTGGATCGACTGCTGCTTACACTTCAGGATTGTTCGCAACCGTGTTTGCTCGCTAGCCGCAGTAAGGCCACGGAAAATCGCCGACCGGCGGAGTTCCCGATTCTCAGCCGCTGCGGCTGCTACGGTTGCATCCCGTGCAAGGCTATAT
>JAKMGM010000033.1 GCA_022424925.1 Candidatus Poseidoniaceae archaeon
AAATCAAAACTTGCAACATAAACTTCGGTATTGGAGAGGTTTAACGAAACACCGCCGAAGTTGGTTTCACCTTCGAACTCCCCAGTGACAAGTACATCGCCACCTGCTGAGAACGTGACTGCGGTCGTTGAACTGTACTCTCCACTCCCGTTGACCACTGTTTCAAACCCGTTGACCCATTGCCAGTCACCTTGTGGTGTAGCCTTGGCCACAAAACCCTCAAAATGGTATCCAGAATTGGTATTCGAGATGACAATGTCAGGACCAGCACCGGTCGGGAATGCTATTTCGCCGTAGTAGTAGCCAGTGATGGCAATCTCACCGGACATGTCTACAGCGATATCGGTCAAGAATGAAAGTCCACCCGCTCCGTAGCTGTGGTCCGCTCCTACGACGGACTCCCAAGACCCTTGGTCATCCACCATTGCGAGGAAAAATTCGCCAAATTGTGAAGCATAGGGCGATGTCGGTTGGAGCGTGCTGGTTCCGAAGGAGAGAGAGGTGTTGTACTCAGAACCAATAACCCATCCACCGTTGCTGCGTGCTGCTATGTGGTTCGCGTCGATACTCTGGGTGCTTGAGCCTCCATCAGCGAGATAAGAGAAAGAAGCAGAACGTCCTGAAGTGAACTGAACACCATCCGATTCGGTTTCTTTGAATTCGGTGTCAGGTGCAGGAACGGCCAAAAGCAATGAGGAGCCGAACATCAAAAATGTCAGCAGTACGGCTACGAAAGTCGTGTTGAGTGGGCGCATGTGTTTACCACTTCATCGACCGACATCAAACCTTTGATGCTCGGTGCGGGTGAACGGCGTCCAAAAGCTCTCATTCGAGATTGGTCTCAAGTTGCAGAAGGTCACTGTCTCCAGCATCAATGATGCTGATAGTAGAAACAGAAAACGGCTTACCACAAGCGATGCCAAGTTCTCGATTGACCATGCTTGCACGGAATTTTGTCACTTCAGGATGGCTTGCATGAAGTTCGTCGATGAATTCACTTGGGCAGTTGGCTGCAAAGAGAATGACTTTCGCTTCACCGCGAGCACACGCATCGAGTGCTTGGCGTTGTCCAAATCGTAGGTTTCCAGTTGCTATTGCATTTTTCAATTGTCGGCTTAGGTCCATTTTTTATTCCTCCATACTCCACATTGTTTCTCATGGGTGGAAAATCATTCTTCCGGAATGTAGTACAGTTCAACACTACCGGTTCCAAGTGAGATTGGTTGACCGACGATGATGTTCTCTGCAACACCAGTGAGGTAGTCTTTCTCACCGATAACACCTGCTTTGAGCAAGTGGTTGACAGTGACTTCGAAAGCCGCACGAGCAAGAATGCTGTGCTTTGTTCCAGAAACACCGTGACGGCCAATCGCTCGGACTTCCCCTTCGGAAGTCATCACGTCAGCAACCAACAACAAGTGTCGGACATCGACCTCAAGGCGAGCACCGTCGAGCGTGGCTTGCAGTTCATTGACGATAGCTTGTCGAGCAGCTTCGATTCCCAAGAAATCAAAGATTTCGATGATGTTGTTGGTATAGGTTCGGTTGCGATCGATGGTCTCGATTTCGCTGACACGGGTCAAGTTGGAACCAATCGTGGAGAGGTAGTACTCTCCAGTTTTGTCATCGAGTTGGACATTCGCACGAGAAATGTTTGGGATACCTTTCAGGCGCATGTCTCGAATCTTTTCTTCCAACTGCAGCAACATCGTGTACGATGGCGGGTTCTCAGCAAGTTCTGCCAAATCTTCTTCCGAGTTCACACCTGGAATGAGGGTGAGGGTTGAAGGGTTCTTTTCTTTGTCTGCTTGAACAAAAAGGCGTGTTGCGCGTTCGAGTTTGTCTTTCACTTCAGCGCCAGTCATGTTCTTTTGCTTGAGCATTCCCTTGTTGAGTTTGAGAACAAGTCGTCGTTGTGCAACGTCGGTTTCGAGCGAAGCGATATTCACGGTGTGCGTCTCTTCAATTGCAGCAGCGAGTTTCTGTGCTTCCTTTGCATCTGTATTCTTGTCAGCGTTCAAGTGAATAATCATGGTCGGCGTGTTCGGGACCTTTCGAGCATCGACAATCTCAATGATACGAGGTAGACCTTGTGTTACGTTCACCGTTGCAACACCTGCATAGTGGAACGTACGCATGGTCATCTGTGTACCCGGTTCGCCAATCGATTGCGCAGTGATAATACCCGCAGCTTCGTATGGGTCAATACTTGCACGGTCAAGAGCGACGACTGCTTCTTCGACAACCTTCTTGGCTTGTGCCTTGTTCAGCTTTTTCTTGCCTCGTGCGTGAATAGCCACCGTAAGGTCGTGGAAAATTCGGTTGGTAAAGCGGGCTGAGCCATTGTCTTCGACTGCTGCGACAAGGGATTTGAAAACTGGATCTTCACAGAGTTCATCTTCATACTCCAAGAGCTTCGATTCGACGTTGTAGTCGGTCATAGCGACCGAGGTCTTCGCCCGAGCAATGGAGCGACCGGTTCGACGGAGTCGTACCGAAGTCGTCGGTCCAGTGTTTTCGCTGTTCGAATCTCCACCTTTCTTGTTGGCAGCATCAATGGTTGCTTTGATGGTTGCAGCGGTTTCTGAGTCTGTCTCACACAATTGAGCGATTTCACCCGCAGCAAGAATCTTAACATCATCCCACTTTTTGTCATCGGCAAGGGTGTGCGCATAATTTTCTGCGATACCCAAATCCATGAGCTTCTTCTTGGTTGCACTCTTTACGACCATCAGACGTCACCTCCATCGTTTCCAGCAGGTTCACCATGTTCGAGGTCATCTGCGTCAATACGCTCGGTTGTCGGTTCATACGAGTCACGAGCATCGAGGGTTGCACCCTCTGTGCCAAGGGCTTCATCAACAATCACATCGATGTTGAACGGTGAGCCGTGAACACCCCGAGAAGGGTCAATTCCGTCTTCACCGTAGCTAAATTGAATGATACGGTTTGCGGTGTTTCGAACCGAAAGCATCGAATCGTCGTACACCTTCAAATCGTCCATAGCGTTAATGAGTCGACGTTGCATGTATCCTGACTTTGCAGTACGGACAGCGGTGTCGACCAGAGACTCACGGCCTGAAATGGAGAGCATAAAGAACTCCGTAGGTTCAAGACCACGCTTGAATGAACTCGAGATGAAACCACGGTCAGCCGCTGCACGACCGCCACGGCGGAAGTGAGGCAGAACACGCTCGTTGTACCCACGTTCAAGTCGCTTACCACGAACTTTCGCTTGTCCAATTGAACCGGCCATCATGTTGAGGTTATCCATCGAACCACGAGCACCTGAAATTGCCATGTTGACAGCGGCGTTGGTTGAACCGGACTGTGCCAATTCGTTCTTTGCTACGTCACCTGCTTGTTGCTTACCTTGGTCGAGGATGACCATGATGTCTTCTTCGAGGGTTTCTCGTGGCGTTCGGCCTGCACGGGTTTCGTACCCACGGCCATCCTTACCAAACTTGTCGAGAGCTTCTTGAACCAGTACACCTGCTTCGGTGTTCGCGTTCTGAATCGATTGGAGTGCTTCCGCACTAAGGTCTTCATCGTCGATACCGGTGGTGAACCCGAGCGATGTACACGCTGCTATCGAAAGCCGAGTGAAATCGTCGAGGAACTTTGCACCAAGTTCAGGCCCATTGGTCTGGACAATAGCGTCGAGAAGTCGTCCGTCTTCAGCACCAATTGCTCGCTTATCGAGGGTTCCTTCGACCATTCCATTCTTGACGACAACATCGTCATTGGAACGGCTGCGGAAACGAAGATGGATATTGTCGGGAACAATCAATGAAATGATATCCTGTCCACGGAAGCATTCTTTGCCGTTTTCGTCCTTGACAATCTCAGGAAGCTCGCCGATGTAACCGATGTTGCCAAGCATTTCAAGTCCGTGACGTCGGTTGATGAGCGTACCAGGCCTTGACAGCAAGTAAGCACCAGAGATGTGATCGTGTATTCCACCAATAACTGCACCACCGTAACGTGGCGTCAAAATGTGTTCTTGGACACGCATCAAAATCTTAGCTTCTGCACGTGCTTCTTCTGATTGAATCACGTGGAGGTTCATTTCGTCACCGTCGAAGTCAGCGTTGTACGGTGTACAGACTGCGAGGTTGAATCTGAAGGTGTGTCCCTCCATGACTCGAACTTCGTGAACCATCATTGACATTCTGTGAAGCGATGGTTGACGGTTGAAGATGGCGACATCGCCATCGATCAAATGGCGTTCAACCAAGAGACCAGGCTTCGGATTGCCGTTGCGATCAATGGTTGAAAGGCGATCCTCAACTCGTGTTTGGTCGCCCCATTCGTCAGCTGGACTGCCACAGTGTGGACAACTGATGCTGAGATGATCTGGGTGCGGGTCTGGATGAACTTTGTCCGCTTGAGCCAACTCATGCATCCATCGGTAGTGGAGTTTAGCACGAGGGTCGTCCTCGGCAAGTTTCTGTCCATCAAGGTCTTCGCCTCGAAGGTTTGCGAGCGTTGCTTCATCATCAACAACATAACTGGTTTCTTGAGAACCATCGATGTTGACGAAAATTTCTGGCTTGATGACAAGACCAGGGAGGAAGTTCGGCGCAGGCAAGCACATGTGCATGTCGGGTCGCAGTGTCGTCTCATCGTTGCATTCAGGGTTGTGACATCGGAATCCAGCGTTGATTAAACGACTGCGTTGATTGATTCGAACACGTCGGTTGTCACCACGGATGATGTAGTTTACACCAGGGTGGACATCAGGACCACGAAGAATCATCTGACGCATTTGCTCACGGTTACGAGATGTAACACGAATTGGTACGGTCAGTTCCTTTGCGATTTTCTGCGGAACACCGACTTCGTTAACGCCCAAGTACGGGTCTGGGGAGATAACTGAACGGGCACAGAAGTTGACACGCTTACCGGATAGGTTGCTACGGAATCGTCCTTCCTTACCTTTGAGTCGCTGTGTAAGCGTTTTGAGGGTACGGCCTGAGCGATGACGTGCCGGAGGAATACCGGATGTTTGGTTGTCGAAGTAGGTCGTAATGTGGTATTGTAACAATTCCCAAAGGTCTTCAACAATCAGTTGAGGCGCACCAGTGTCACGGTTTTCACGTAGACGTTGATTGATTCTCAAAACGTCGACAAGCTTGTGCGTCAAATCGTCTTCGGAGCGGTCTCCGCTGTCCAAAGTAATCGATGGTCGGACGGTGATCGGTGGAACGGGAAGAACCTTGAGTACAATCCATTCAGGCCGGTTTAGCTTGTCCATTCCGATAAAGATGAGGTTGTCTGACGGAATAGCACTGAGCCATTCTCGAACATCACGAGGGTTGAGTTTGCGCTCAATCTCTGCTTTACCAGCACCTTGCGACTCCAACTTTTCCTTGAACGTCGTAGGCTTGTCGAGCATAATCTTGCCTTGCATAGCTTGGCAGTGCATACATTGTCCACGGCGAGTACCGGTGGTGACCTTCTC
This sequence comes from Candidatus Poseidoniaceae archaeon, assembly GCA_022424925.1. GTDB lineage: Archaea > Thermoplasmatota > Poseidoniia > Poseidoniales > Poseidoniaceae > MGIIa-L1. The sequence goes on from JAKMGM010000033.1 coordinate 5,465, forward strand.
GACTTCCTTAATGATCTTCGCAAATTCAGTCGAACCTACACCGTGCTTGATTTGGATATCACGAATACGGGTTCGGTAGTAATCCTGTTCACTGAGTTCAGGGTTGGAGGGGTGTGTACCTGGAGTGTCGTGCAGCAAAATGTGGCTGCACTTCGAACAGGTAGCTTTCAAGGCAGTCTTGATGAGGTTGACGAAACCAATGTGAATGACAGGAAGTTCGAGAGCAATGTGACCAAAGTGGCCTGGTGACTCGTCGTACTTACAGTTGTCAGTTGGACAAACCAATCCCGGTTCGATAACACCCATGTGAGGGTCCATCAATCCTTGGCGGTAAGCGTGTCCATCATCCTTGTAGGTGTCAGCAGTTTTCACTTCGACAGCAGACATTTGGCGGATTTCTTTTGGTTCCATTAGCCCAAAGCGAATCTGAGCGATACGCTTTGGAATCATTGTGTTTTTCTGACTCATCTTCGGTCCTCCAGTTCAAGACGCATGGCCACACCTAAACTCTTCATTTCGTCCAAGAGCAGCTTGAATGCATAGGATGTTTGTACTTTGTACACTTCAGCAC
>JAKMGM010000041.1 GCA_022424925.1 Candidatus Poseidoniaceae archaeon
GCCTCAAACACTGGCCCTGAAACAAGACCGGGGTCGAGTAAGTGCGATGTGATTCGACCTTCCCGTCCTTTTGCGCTGAAAACGAGGCTGAGTGCAGTTGTTCGACCAAACATCTCGATGCATTTCAAAATGTGACCCATTTTGTGGGCATCCGGCTCCATTGTGTCCTCTTCATCGCCGGTTTCCAGTTCCACTTCGACACGCAGTAAAACATCCGCAAGCCGGGGTAACCGATGCGCTCTATCGACTGCAATCTCCTCATCATTGCTTTCGGCACCGAGCGTTTTCTGGCCAGACAGCCCCTCATATTCATCGCATGATTTGTGAATCACATCGAGAAACCGCTCCACCTCAACTCGTGATTCTTCCTTGTCGTTCAACAGATCCGAGTGCAATTGCCGGAAGAGGTCTGCAGTTTTTGTCCGAGCAATTTTCATGATTTCAAACGCCCATGTTGCTATATCCAGTTCAAGGGCAACGGGTAATGCATTGTTCTGTTGATAGCTTTCTGTTAACGCACCGACGTACTCCTCGAGTTCCATTGTCGCGTTACGAGCGATGGTTGGCGTGATGCTGCGCTCCATCGTCATCCTGATTCTGTCCGGTAGGTTATGCGCTTCATCGACGATGACAATTACATCTTTGAGCGAAACTCCCATTGCTTCAAGGCTTGATTGGCGAACACCTTCGTCGAAGATGTGGTTGTAGTCACCAACAAAGACATCCGCTAACCCAGCCGCTTCTCTGGCCGCTTTCCAAGGGCATGTTTGTGTAATTTCTCCTCCGACGCGATGTATTTTGGTTAATTCTACCAATTCGTCAACATGGAGAGGGCTGTCGAGTATGCGCTTCGTCAAACCAGGGGCACTGGTGATCCACGGGCGGCAGGATTTCGTTTTCCGGGCAGTGCTGCACATCATTGAAAAAACGAGGTTCGATTCTTTCGCAAAAGGTTGTACACACATTCCTGCTTGGCCAATCATATCGACCAGTGTAATCGGTTCTTTACCTTGACGACGTTGATTGATTCGACGAACAGTATCAACAACAATGCGATGTTGACTTTGCCGAGATGTGAGGAAAAAAACATGTTTCTTGGTTGTTGACGATTGCGTGATTTCTAAAGCTGCGGAAAGGGCCGCAGCGGTTTTCCCAATGCCCGTTGGTGCTGCGGCCAAATGGTACCCGCTGCTTCGCAGTGCTTCTGTCGATTCCCGTATCATTTCGACTTGACCAGGGCGAGGTTTTGGATGCGCTAAATACTCAAAAGCATTGTTTTGGTCTTGCCCCTCCTCCGCTGTCATAATTACAGTTCTGCGTCGACACCTCTAAAGGATTGGGGAGTGAGTAGGTGCAGCGGTTGCACCGCTTGGAATAATTGTGCCCAGGTACGTGGGGGTCCTGGACACGTGGGAACCAACCGTCTTAGCAAGCCGGTGTGGAATCTGAGTCCCCCCGACCGTCTTCCGGGGGGAGGTGTGTTGGGTTTTGGTTCAGAGAACCGGTTCGTCCAGCGCGTGCAAGACGGGCACGCTGACGCAAAGCGGCAAATCCGTACGGCTTGGACATTTTCCGTACGGCATTGAAGGTGGCATCCCGAGTCTCGCTAACATCGTTTTGCCAATTCATTCCCATCCCCTCCTGCACTCTCACCCACTCACTCGTGGTATTCTTCGCGTCGTATCGTTGATTCCTTAGCCACCGCTAACAAATCATCGAGTTGTTGTGTCATTTCTGAACGGGCTTTTATGCTTCGTTCAATGTAAAGTGAAAGTCCTTCTTGGGCGGCGATCTCAGGCGTCGTGCCTTGGAGTTCGTAGAGTTGCCCGAGGAGCATTTTGTCACCGTGCCCAAGGGGGATTCGTATTGAATCCATTCCGGGGAGCATTGGTTGGCCATTGAGGAATTGTTGTATGGCCATTCGAATGACATCGGACCGGTTGCGCGCCCCGTCAAGTCCAACACGAGCGTCGAGTAAAGCGATTTCGTCTTCAGTTATTCTGAGTGAGACAAGGTTGCTTGGGCTGGCCATTTTGATTCCTCCGTGCCATTGGGTAGGCAAGAGGGTATATCAATGTATCTCAAATGATGTCATTATGTTATACAGGTGATTACGAAGTGGTTTACGTTTTCGATACTGAAGTTGTTGAAACACGTTGGGTCGAAGTGTAGAACATTCTAATACGGGCAACTCCAGCAGCATACATGACACTTGAACCATCTCGAGGACTCTACCTCTATCTGCGAACACTGACCGTGGCAATGGAAGATTCAATCCTCACGGATGATGAGGCTGGTATTCTTCATATTCTTGCAACGGCCTTAGGCATTCAACCGAGTGATACAGCGTTGTGCTTGTCGATTGTCCGTGGGGATGAAAAGAATCCCTTTGATGGGACTGCGTTTGATTTTTCTGGCCGCCACTCTGGTGATGTTACTACTTATCAGAGCGCTCTGGTTGCAGCACTCGATGACGAAGTGATCACCGAGGATGAATGGGCCATGCTTACAGCTCTTCGCACGATAGTTGGAATTCAGGAAGACCAACATTCGATGATTGAAGAAGCGATTCATGCGATGGACGACATCGATTCAAATGGTGTGCGTCGTCTCGAACGACTCCAGCGTTACATGACTGTGTGTCCCTTTTGATTTGGTTAACACTCGCTTGAATCGCCTTTATGTCGATACTATCTACGGTAATGCTTAGAAAGGGTCTTTCTTTGGGGCGACTCATACATAGAGATTGGTGCTACCATGAGTATAACAAAAGAAATCTACGAATCCGTGGTCGCACGCGACCCAAACCAGCCCGAATTCCACCAAGCGGTATGGGAAGTCCTTGAATCGCTTGAACCAGTACTCGAAGCACAACCAGAATACCGGTCTGTTGTAGAGCGAATCGTTGAACCTGAACGACTCATTCATTTCAGAGTCCCTTGGGTCGATGATGCTGGAAATATCCATGTTAATCGTGGTTTTCGAATCCAATTCAACGGCGCTATTGGTCCATACAAAGGCGGGCTCCGATTCCATCCAAGCGTCAATACTTCGATTCTCAAGTTCCTCGCTTTTGAACAAATCTTCAAGAATTCCCTAACTGGTCTTCCAATGGGCGGCGGTAAGGGCGGTGCTGATTTCAATCCCAAGGGGAAATCGGATGATGAAGTCATGCGGTTCTGTCAATCGTTCATGATGGAGTTGTGGCGACACATTGGTCACAATTGCGACGTTCCTGCTGGCGATATCGGTGTTGGTGGGAGAGAAATTGGCTATATGTTCGGCATGTACAAAAAGTTGCAGAACGAATTCCAAGCCGGCGTTCTCACCGGAAAAGGTCTTTCATACGGCGGTTCGCTTATCCGCCCTGAAGCGACAGGATACGGTTTAGTTTACTTCGCTCGTGAAATGTTAGCCGCAAAAGGCAAATCTTTCGAAGGTGCAACAGTCTCTATTTCAGGTTCCGGAAATGTAGCTCAATATGCATGTGAAAAAGTGCTTGACCTCGGAGGCAAACCGGTGACAATGTCGGATTCGAGTGGATTTATCCACGACTCAGACGGTATCGACCGAACAAAACTTGCTTGGATCATGGATTTGAAAAACAACCGACGTGGACGCATATCGGAATATGCTGCCGAGTTCAGCAGCGCTACATTCACTCCATCAGCTCCAGAACCCTCATCCAATGGTCTATGGGGTGTTAATGTCGATGTGGCTCTACCTTGTGCTACACAGAACGAAGTGAACGGTGCCGAAGCTCAGATGCTGGTCGAAAACAAGGTTATTGCCGTTGCCGAGGGCGCAAACATGCCCTGCACGCCAGAGGCAGTTGCCATTTTCCAAGAAAACGGAATTCTATTCGCTCCAGGTAAAGCCAGCAATGCCGGTGGTGTTGCTACCTCTGGTCTCGAAATGTCTCAAAATTCGCTTCGTCTCGGCTGGACCCGTGAAGAGGTTGACGAGAAACTTGACAACATCATGGTTAACATTCACAAGAATGCTGCTGAAACAGCAGCCAAATACGGCAGACCTGATGACTATGTGTTTGGAGCAAACGTTGCGGGCTTCCTCAAAATTGCTGAAGCAATGATTGCACAGGGTGTCGTTTGATTCACCCTTGCATCGAGGTTAAAGCCCCCCTCTTCGTAGTGTCTCCATGCCGAAGCTCAAATCGGGGGACAACGCACCAGCAATCACATTACCTGCAATCGATGGGTCGATGTTCGACCTTTCACAGCACAAAGGAAAAAGAGTAATCCTCACATTTTTTAGGTTCGATTCTTGTCCATTTTGCAACATTCGAATTCATCATTTAACCAAGCGCTGGGGAGAATTTCCCGAAGATACCGTCATGGTCGGCATTTTTGACGCAAACATCGAAGCATTGACGAAACGAATGAACAAAAACCACAACGTTCCCTTCACGATTGTCGCTGATGATACGTACGCAACCTACACTGAAAACGGCGTGTACAAATCGATTTTAAGGGTCATGTTCGCACCACTTCGTCGTCCTCTGACGATGATTCAAGCCATCCTTAAGGGATACATACCGCTTACCTTGTCAATGAAGAAAATGTCAACAATTCCAGTTGACATCTTGATTGATGAACACGGCAAAGTAGCCAAAGCACATTATTGCAAAGATACTGTAGACCACATTCCAATTGACGAAATGGTCCGATTCGCTCAAGGAATGTGAGTCACTCCGAGCGGTGTGGCATCACAACTGTATCGAGCTTCCATTTCCCATCAGCTTCGCAGTGTAGTATTGCGCATGAACCTTCTTTCATCGCCACATAGTCTTCAGTCGTTTGATAGATGCTGAGTTCACACCCTGGATTATGCGTTAAAATCATCAATGTCTCACCGGGAGTGCACGAGTCCATGTGCCGAAGAATATCTTGGCAAGTAGGCAAATACAACTGTTCGTCACTTTGGGCGGTGGAATCTACAAAACCAATCATTGCTTCGAGCGTATCTCGGGTACGTTTGGACGTGCTTAGCACGATTCGGTCGGGATGAGCGTCGAGCTGATCCAACTGTTTTGCAACATCTCTTGCTTGTTTTTTCCCTCGTTCAGTGAGCGGACGTCCATGGTCGGAAGTGCTGTTTGGTATGCTTTCAGCGTGTCGCATCAAGAGGACTCTACGAACCGCTGCCATGCAACCGACCTCTCAAGTCCGGTTCATTCAGGCTGATACAGCACCCAGTTTTCAGTCGCATTATCGTAATAGTACAAACTTCCGTCGGCAGATTTCGACCAATTGACGCCGTTCTCTTCCCATTCTTGAGTTTCGTGTGCAATAGCAGGTAGTTCCTTTTCTGGTTCAGAGCCCATGTATGCTTCAGTTGCCGAATCTTGGTATGTTTCCTCAGCAAAAGGTGAATTGTTTTCAGGCAATTGTTGGTTTCTACGTACGACAAGCAAGGCTCCAAGTCCACAGGCCACCAAGAGTGCTAGAATTGCAAAGGTCAATCCGGCACCACCAGAATCGCTTGCTTGCTCTGACTTTGTTGGGTCGTTGGGGAAGGCATCATAGGTGTCTGCGATGCCATCACCGTCGGAATCGAGGGTTTCGTTGGCGTCGAGAGGGAAGTCATCTTCTGCATCATTCACGCCGTCTTTGTCCGTATCCATTTGCGTGAGAGCACATCCATCATCAAAAACAATCGAACTTTCAGGCGTGCGAGGGCATGTGTCGTCGATGTTGAAGATGCCATCGCTGTCATCGTCAATTTGGTATGGAGAACATCCGTCAAGATTTACATTTTCTGATTCATCGGTATCCGGACACAAGTCTTTGTCGTCTTTGATTGAATCGTTGTCTTGGTCGAGTTGGGATGCTGCACATCCAACGGCGTCGACTTGTTGTCCAGATGGTGTTGCATCACAGATATCGATGGTGTTGTCAATCATATCGTTATCATCGTCTTGTTGGTACTCAGCACAACCGACTGCATTGGTGATGAAGCCTAGAGTTGTGTCTGGACACTGGTCGATATCATTGTTGATTGCATCACTATCGTCGTCTTTTTGAGCATCTGAACAGCCGTTTTCATCGACTTCTGCATCGACCATAGTCATTGGACACGTATCCATCATGTCGTTTACATCGTCACCGTCTGTATCGCGTTGTGCAGAAGAACAACCGACTCCGTTAACAGGTACTTCTGGAGCGGTGAGTGGACATTCATCGAGTTGGTCGTTTACTTCGTCGTTGTCTGTATCTCGTTGGGTGTCAGCGCATCCGGCCGCATCAATTTCCGAGCCGAGTGGCGTCAGTGGACAAGCATCAAACATGTCCATCACACCGTCGTTGTCAGCATCTTCCTGAGAACCTGAACAACCTGCAGTGTCAACCGGTTCACCTGCAGGCGTCATTGGACATGCATCGCTGCTGTTCGGAATCCCATCGAGGTCGTCGTCTTTTTGCTGTTCTGAACAACCCGTTGAATCAACCACTTCACCGGGTGACGTTCCTAAACACTGGTCGGGAGCGTCACCGTTTGCGTTGTCACCATAACCATCTCCGTCTTCATCCGCCCATTGGGACGGTTCGGTTGGGAATCTGTCTGCATTGTTTCCATTTGGATTGTCTCCGTAACCGTCTCCGTCTTGGTCAGACCATTGTGTACCGTCCATGGGGAATGCATCGGGTTGGTTGCCCGCTTGATTATCTCCATAGCCGTCAGCGTCCATGTCAGACCATTGGGTACTGTCGCTTGGGAATGCATCTCCGTTGTTTCCATTCGGGTTGTCTCCGTAGCCATCACCGTCTTGGTCAGCCCATTGCGTGCTGTCGTTCGGGAATGCATCAGGTGAATTTCCGTTTGGATTGTCGCCATATCCGTCTCCGTCCTGGTCAGACCATTGTGATGAATCGGTTGGGAATTGATCACCGTTTGTTCCATTCGGGTTGTCGCCGTAGCTATCGCCATCATCATCGGCCCATTGCGTTGAATCCGCAGGGTATGCGTCAGGATAACTTCCTGAAGCATTGTCGCCATATCCGTCTCCGTCCTGGTCAGACCATTGTGATGCATCATAGGGGAATGCATCAGAGTTGTTGCCGTTCTGGTTGTCTCCGTAGCCATCGCCGTCATAGTCGCTCCATTGGGATGCGTCAGTAGGGAACGCATCGGGTGCGTTTCCGCTCGGGTTGTCACCGAATCCATCACCATCCATGTCCGAGTATTGCGTTGAATCGTTCGGGAAGTCATCGACATCGTCGTTGTATCCGTCACCATCTGTGTCCTTCTGAGAGAGTTCACAACCGTTTTGGTCGACCATCGTTGTTGCCGAATTCGGGCACAGATCGTTTTCATTGGCGACTCCATCGTTGTCATCATCAATGATGAGTTGGAAACATCCGCTATCTCCAATGAGTTGAATATTGGCGCTTGAGTAAAGCAGTACTTCTGCACAGTACACGCCAGACATGTTTGGCGTTGAGTAGGAAAAGGTAGGCATGCTCATGTTTTGGGCTGTTGCAGTGAAATTTGACAATGGGTTCGATGCGATGATTGCCCCAGCAGAGTCTGTTATCTGTATGATGTATTTGTATGAGTCGCCGGTCACTAAGTCCGAACCTTTGGCGTTAACATTGTTCGTCGCTGCAACGCTGCTCGAGGAGTAACTGTCCAGCACGAGTGAAGGGAGTTGGGGGATGAAACTGTCATCATGCACTCCGAGGAAGCCTTCAGAAGTCGTGAGATTTATTGCAGCGTATTGGTTGTACAGGATTCCAACAAGGATGTGTTCGTCCATCGTTGTGATTCCGCTCCAGTTGACAAGCCAACTTTCAGTTGAGGAAGTGCTGGTGAAGTTGACGTATTCCTGATCCACCACAGATGCATTCACTGCGAGCCATAGGTCGTTTGAGGATGCCATACTGTTTTGGAACTGCACATCGTTCAGGACAAACCACCAGAGGGTGTAATCGGTATTCACGGTGAGATTGGTCGCCGAGTGAGAGCCGGTCGTCGATGAGAGGGCTGTTGATTGGAGCATCTCGATAACCGAGCATTCGAGGTCGAAGGACAAGGTGCCGGAAGCATCTGAAAGGGTTGCTTCAACACAATAGTTCGATTCAATCATCACTGGAGCAGGTACCGTCAAGGTCGTGTTGTACATCGTTCCGTTGGCAGTGAAATTCATCATGTTTGAAGAACTCGTGCTGCTGGTTCCGTTCATGAAACTCTGCGTTGCTGAATAAACGAGTGAATAATTTGTGCCAGATGTGAGGCCATCGACTTCAGCAGTTGTCGAGGTAAGGCTGGTTTGGCTCAAGGACACAATCTCGAAACTTTGTCCTCCTCCGGGTAAATCTGTTGAAATTTCTATGGAATAGACATTCGTCGCACCCGAATAGCCGTAGACATCAATGTACGACGTCCGGTTTGTGAATGAGGTGTGCGTCATTGATTCAAGGCTACCTGTTGTGGTTGAACTTCCGATGTACGAACCCGATGCATCATCCCATCCGACATCGATGTCGCCATTGCCTCCAATGAACGAGACATTGACGTAATAGGTGACTCCTGTGAGCAGCATAACCTCAAAGAAGTCATTGTCTGTAGATGAATCAATTGAAAGACCAGTGCAGTACAGTGGAAGGCTCGAAGCTTGTGTAGCTGTTGATGGTGAGTCGTTCGGCTCCAAAATATCGGGTGTAACTGTCCCACTTCCAGCACAGTTACTTGGTGGAGTGGTTCCGTTGCCACCACCGGTGCCGTTGCTGCTGCTCGTGTTGAAGGTCCACATCTCCATGCCGTATGAGCCGTAACCGTCATATCGATAGATTTGGATGTAAATCATTCCACCGTGGGCGTTTGAGGAACCGTTGGTAGTAACTATTTCAGGGTTCATGGCAATCGATGAGTCAATGGTATTCATCGAAGAATCAAACATCCACAATTCGAAGTCATTGAAGTATGTAGAACCGTTTGGTGATGTATATGTCGCGTTGTAGTTGAGTTCGACTGTGAGTCCTTCATTGGCGTTCAGTTGAACTGCAAACCAGTCTTCGTCATCCCCCACGTCGAGTTCACCGTACGCCACACCAGGTGAGAGGGGCGCCAATCCACTGACATTGAATGTAGAGGTGCTCGAGATTGATGTTGAATTGTCAGGTAAATCCCCAGTCAACCCCAGATCCGTTTGGTTCGGGCCGATTGCAGACGCCGTAAAGGCTCCAAGAGTTAAACTGGCGAATACAAGCAGCATTGCAAGAAGGCTGGCTCGGAGTTGACCTATCGTTCTTTTTGGTCCATAGGAGGGCATAGCCCAACCACATTGTGCTGGTTTATCAGCGTATGGACTTGAATGGGCATATTTGAGGGGGACTAGATAGCAGTTGGCGCCACATGTCCTTCTTTCTTATCTTCGGGTTTACGAACACGAGACCAAACACCACCCATTAATTCGTCATGGTGTGCATCGCAGTAGTGAAAACGTCGGTATGCCTCTCGAAACGAGTAGGCTTTTTTGCCCGTAGCGACGAGAAATCCTTCGGGAGAAAGTCGGGACACAATAACGCCCTCAACTCCACATCCTGGGAAATCACACACTGGAGCACCGGCCATGGTAGACTGTAGTGCTGACAGGTCTTTAAGGGTCGCATCTGCGGTGCAATTCTGACCGTTTTTCTTCATTCAGCCTCTTCCTCAGGTACGGGTTCGATGACGACCAGTGGAATGTTTGCTTCTATCGCTTGACCCTCAACGCAATGTACGATTGAAACGGTACCACTGATCGGTGCTTGGATTTCATTTTGCATTTTCATGGCTTCCAAGATGAGGATAACTTGTCCTTCAGTTACAATATCCCCTTCATTCACCTCGACGGTGACGACTTTGCCGGGGATATTGGCCGAAACAGTGCCCGATTTCTTCTTTTTTCCGCCACCCGTTCGTTTCTTTTTGGCGACGGGAGCGGCGTCAGGGATTTCAATTTCAAACGTGCGGCCCTCGATGGTTGCCGACCATGTTTTCCCTTCGCCTTCAAGAAGCACTTCAAATTCAACGCCATCGACAACTACTTTTCGTGTTTCAGTCATATGTTCACTTCCATGGCGAGCGACTCGCTCGATGATGCATGAGCGAGGATTGGCCGGTGTTCATTCTTCTATGGTCTTGTGACCAAGCCAGGCCGGGTTTCCTAGCAACCAGTCCCGGGTCATCCCCACTTTGTGAGAGCATAGACATAACCGCAGCAATCGCAGCCATGCGCAGTGTGAATTCGTCCGTTTCCGTCATTACACTCCCTCACAATGGTATATTGCCGTGCTTACGAGCGGGGCGAAGTTCTTCTTTATCCATGAGCATTTCAAGGGCGCGGCATAGTTTACTGCGCGTTTGATTCGGCTCGATGACATCATCCAAATAACCCAGAGCAGCAGCAGTGTATGGGTTGGCGAATTTCTCATTGAAGTCTTCAGTCAAGCGTTGCCTTTCTTGTTCAGCATTACGAGATGATGCAATTCGCTTTCGATGAATAATTTCCACCGCGCCGTCAGCACCCATGACTGCAAGTTCACCAGTGGGCCACGCAACGTTGTAATCTCCACGAATGTGTTTTGAGGACATGACATCATAGGCGCCGCCGTAGGCCTTGCGAAGGATGACCGTAAGTTTTGGAACTGTAGCTTCAGCAAACGCATACAGGAGTTTGGCCCCGTGTCGAATGATGCCTCCCCATTCCTGGTTTGTCCCTGGTAAGAACCCAGGTACATCTTCCAGTGTGATGAGTGGTATGTTGAAAGCGTCACAAAATCGAACGAAGCGCGCTGCTTTGTCGCTTGCGTCAATGTCCAAGCAACCTGCCAAGACCTTTGGTTGATTCGCTACGACGCCAACCGTGTGACCTCCGAGGTGGCCGAAACCAACAACGATGTTTTGCGCCCAGTCCGATTGGACTTCAAGGAAACCTCCATCATCGAGAACCTCCGTGATGACATCCACGACATCGTAGGCCTTGGTAGCCTGGTCGGGCATTATGGTGTCAAGTGCATCACATGAACGGTCGATAGGGTCGTTTGTGTTCTTGGTTGGAGGTCGTTCGAGGTTGTTTTGTGGCAAGAGGTCACACAGGTCGCGCGCCATCTGGATGGCGGCTTCATCATCGGGTACAGTAAAATGCGAGACACCGGATTTGGTGCCGTGGGTTGATGCACCTCCAAGGTCTTCAAAACTTACTTCTTCATTGGTGACCGTTTTGATTACCTCGGGGCCAGTGATGAACATATAGGATGATTCTTCGACCATGATGATGAAATCGGTGATGGCTGGGGAGTAAACCGCTCCACCAGCACACGGTCCCATAATCACTGAAATCTGTGGTACAACGCCTGAAGCGCGTACATTTCGAAAGAAAATCTCCGCATAACTCCCGAGTGATGCTACACCTTCCTGAATACGTGCGCCGCCGGAGTCATTCAATCCAATAACGGGGCGTCCAGTTTTGAGGGCCATATCAAGAACTTTGCAGATCTTGAGGCCGTGCATTTCACCAAGTGAGCCACCGTATGCGGTGAAGTCTTGAGCAAACGTGAACACTTGACGGCCGTTGATTGAGCCGTGGCCTGTGACGACCCCGTCTCCCGGTATGATGTCATTGTCCATACCAAAATCTCTGCAGCGGTGTTCAACAAGCGCATCGATTTCTTGGAACGAACCTTCATCGAGAAGCACCTCAATGCGTTCTCTGGCAGTCATTTTTCCCTTTTGGTGCTGCCTGTCAATTCGCTCTTGGCCACCGCCAATCTCGCTCCGAGATTTGCGATTTCGTAAATCTTGAAGTCGTTCTTCAGTGGATTCCATAGGCTTCCCCGAATGGTCTATGCAAAAGCCGCCCTTATGCGTTGCCTATGGATGGAATGCGAAAGTCGCGTATTTCTAGCAACACTTTATTTTGGCTGAACCGTTGAATGAACACCTCGTGCTGACATCATAGAGTCCTGCAC
>JAKMGM010000102.1 GCA_022424925.1 Candidatus Poseidoniaceae archaeon
GTCCATTCGGTCGCCATGCCGTTGCTCCACATGTACATCGTGGTGTTGTTGGCGTTGGGTTGTTTTGGGTCTTCAGCAGGTTCGCTTTGGGACACGGATACATCGCCTGCTTGAACAGGTGTCAACATCATTGCAACAAGGATGAGCGCCACAAGGGTCTTGGCTCGCATGGTTGAGATGCGGTGCTCCCTACATTTGACGGTTACGAACCTCTGTACAGTTCAAAAATTGACAAAACGAAGTCGAAGGTTCAGTCAAAACGCTGGAATCCAAGGTTGTCGTTGGGTTGGTTTTGTGCCTGGTCTTGAGTCAGCCGTAGTGCATCGCCGAGCAGGTTGGGCTGCATCCGAGCGGTTCTCAAGTCGGTTCCGCCTACACCAGTAATGATAGCCATGACTTTGATGGTATCACCAAAGCCGGCGTCTTGCCGAGCACCCCAAATTACGTTGGCGTCTTCACTGACCTTCGAAGTCAACAAATCTACAACTTGTGATGCAGTATCAAGCGTCATGTAACGACCACCCGTCACGTGAATTAAAACGCCAGTAGCGCCTGAAATATCGACATCCAGCAGTGGATGATTGAGTGCCTCATGGACCACTTCTTCTGGACCGCGGTCACTTTCACCGTAGAGCATCATGGTCACGCCACCGTTCGCCATAATGGCGCGTACATCTGCAAAATCCAGATTGATCAGTGAAGGCAAGGTAATCGTCTCGACGATGCCCTTGACAATTTCTGCAACCAGTTGATCCATGATTGAGAAGGCTTCATCCAGTGGAAGGTGAGGTACATAATGCAACAAACGGTTGTTATCCAACACCAGTACTGCATCTGCAACTCTTCGCAACGATTCAAGCCCTTCAAGTGCCTTGGTCATCCGCTGCCTGCGTTCAACATGGAACGGCGTGGTGACGATACCGACCACAAGCGCACCTGCGGCTTTTGCTTCTTCAGCGACAATCGGGCATATACCGGTTCCAGACCCTCCACCGAGGCCACTTGCAATGAACACAAGGTCTGCACCCGTTACAATTCGACGAATCATCTCCCTACCTGCTTCAGCACAGCGTCGACCGGTTGAAGGGTCTCCTCCTGCTCCAAGGCCTCGGGTGATGTGACGTCCAACGAGCAGTTTCTGCAGGGCTCGTGTGTGGTCCAAATGTTGCTTATCGGTGTTGATAGCAACCGTAACTGCACCTTCGACACCGAGGTGAGTGATTCTGTTGAGCGTGTTGTTTCCTGAACCGCCACATCCGACGATGAGAATACGTGGGTTTGGAACGCCTAAGGTTCCGACTTCTTCATCCATGAGGGCTGTAGCGCCGCGCTTCGCCTCGTTGGCCATCTGGTTAACCATATCGGCAAGAGCGCTGTTCTCAGTTCCTGAAGTACCGGGTCCCATCCCTACACATCCTGATTCCGAGAGCCTACTCTTTCCCTACTTAAGCGCGTACATTCCCGAGTCAATTGGGAGGGCGATTTCAGCAGTAGATTGTTCATTCCAAACGCCACGGTGATACCAATGACCTCGACCTATGATAAGGTAAGGGTTCAAACGTCCGAATGCTTTGAATTTCGGCACATAGGAGTGTTTTCCGTCTCTGGTTGAATTGATGAGGATTAAGTAGTGGTGGTTGGTGCGAAGGAATACCTCGCTTAGCTCAGTTGGTAGAGCACCTGACTGTAGTTGTGTAAAAACAAACGTCTCAGCAGACATCAGGGTGTCCCCAGTTCAAGTCTGGGAGCGGGGACTCTTCTTGCAGCCTTACGGTACGTCCCCGCTGAATCGAGAGGTTGAACGATTCCAAACACCTCCTCTCTCATGGGAGCGGGGACCACATTTGCAACGCTCAGCATCAGCGTGGCACCCGCTAAATCGAGAGGTTGATTGTTTCCATTTGCTTCCTCTCTCATGGGAGCGGGGACCAACCAATCTTCAGCAGTTTGCATGGTTGGTCCACGCACACTCGAGAGGTTGGACGACTCCAAACGCATCCTCTCTCGTGGGAGCGGGGACTCATAACGCAGTTTTACGGCACGTCCCCACTGAATCGAGAGGTTGGCCGCCTCGTATTCCATCCCCTCTCATTG
>JAKMGM010000106.1 GCA_022424925.1 Candidatus Poseidoniaceae archaeon
GCCGAGGATAGACCAATCCGACAGCGACTCTAATTCGCACTCGACCTGAACCAGAATGTTGGGGATACGATTCTCTGGCAAATGCAAACCCCACCGTGGTGCGAAACTCGTGAGTGCCGTGGCCAGTGCCGAAAGTCCCGATTCCCTGTTCGTAATGAGCGAAGTCCAAGTGTTTGAGAAACAGACTGCATTCGACTCCGCCCATGAAGCAATACCGCTTTCATCGTCCACTCCTCTGTCGTACGGTGTACAGGATAACGTGGCCTGTAGACCCAATTCCGAATATGCATGAACGATTTCGAACTGTTGTTCGAGGAAGTCCGGCCAAGCAATATCCATTTCCTTCATCTTCTCTTTGTCACATCCGGCAGAGTTGAGGGTTGTAGGAATGGACACTTTGCCATCTCCAGAACTCGAAAGGTCGGAAAGAAAACGACGCAAACCGTGGCCGCCGGTAATCACTGAGACGCCGGAAACATGAGCGTGGTCAACCTCAACGAACTCGGTTGCACCGGCGGTACCGGCAAGGTCAACAACGAGGCGAGCCGCTTTTTGTCGGGTTGGCCCTTCCTCACCGGCCAATTGGGATGCGAGGCGTTGAGGGATGTCCATGGCACTCGCAAAGCGAGGACGCACATGAACTCACCCCCACGCCAATACTGGTTGAAAACAATGATTCCTGCTTGAACCGAAGGTTTTGATACCTTTGACGGGTTTTACCGTAATCATGTCATCTCCTCCCATGATGAATACCGACGCCCCTATTGCAGGAGAACCTGCACCGACGCAACCACGCAAAAACCAACCCCATTTTGCACCACCACAGAGCAAAGCCAACCCACCACAACAGCGGCAATCACGACGGGCTACAGCCCTGTCCGTGGTTCAGACACTGATGTTGATTCTCGCCCTCTCGCTCTCGACCTATGCATACGCTTCAATCGATTCCATGCCGGAACAGATTGGCACAGATGGTACCAATGCCTCAGAAATGTTGGTTCGAACAGAAGGAAGAGTTGCAGATTCAATATGCACTGAAGGAGGCGCTGAACTGTTCCTCGGAAACGATCTCAACGCCAACGGGTATCTTGACGAGCAAGAGATCACCTCTTCAACGAAAATATGTCACGGCAAAGAAGGTCTCTCCGGCCCGCAAGGAGCTCACGGCGCTCCTGGTGATGATGCTGCAGGGATGCTTGAGACGGTCGAACTCGAACCGGGTTCCACCGAATGTTCTCAAGGCGGTATGCTCATTCACAGTGGTACCGACCACAATTCCAACGGTCAATTGGATGAAAGCGAACGTGAAGCAAGTACGCCAGTGTGTGACGGCCGCATAGGCAGCGACGGAAACGATGGACTGGACGGAAACGACGGTGCGTCAGGCGTCCAAGGTGCCTCAGCACTGGTCGAGCAAGTGAGGGTACCGGCATCTGTGTGCAGTTCCGGCATTATGCTCAATTTCGGCATTGATGACGGTCAATTCGAGGGTACAGCATTCGACGGCGTATTGCACGACGATGAAATTCGGAGTTCGATACGAATCTGCAATTCACCGCTACAGTTCGGCCCGATTTCCGACTTTGCGAGTGGAATCGCAGACGGAGTATCTCCAAATTGCGACGCCCTCGTGTGGATGCAGCAGCAACAACAGATTCTGATGGCCGGTGTCAACGGCATAAACGGTTGCGAACTTTGGGTTAGTGACGGTACCGAAGCCTCAACACAACTCTTGCTCGACATCAACCCGTCGGGAGATTCACTGCCCGGTCAATATCTTGGGTTGCACGCTGCACAAACGCAGTCCGGTGAACGAATCTTCTTCGATGCCGATGATGGAATCAACGGAAGGGAACTGTGGGTCAGCGACGGGACAATGGCTGGAACCCAGCAACTGCACAGCAACGACCAATCGATTACGCTGTCTTCATCATCCAACATCGTCAGTTGGAAAGAAGGTGTGGTGGTCAGTGATGCTTCAGGTGACTTGTACTGGTGCGATGCTACAACCATCCACCCCTTGTTTGAACACCCAATGTTCTCGAACGAAGCGCAGCAACTCATCGAGGGGCAAACCCTCGGTATGACCGCATTGGGCAGCGATATGCTGTATGCAAACGAAGAGAACATCCTGTTTTCAGGACACATAAGTGGTGATGTTGAACCGCATATGCTCCAGTCTGATGGAACGCTCACCTCGTGGAATGTCTACGAACAAGGGTCAAGTGAACCATCTGCACCGTTGATATTCAACGAGACCGTGATTGTTGTCGCTGAATCACAACAGGGTCGGCAACTTGTTCAACTCATGGATGATGGTACGTTTGACTGGCTCACATCGTTGCAGAATCAGGGCACTGGAAGCCCTACCACCCATGTTGCTGAACATCTTGGCATCCACTTGGTACACAATACGTTGGTGTTCGACGCCCTTACTTCTGGCGTTGATGCACAAGCGTGGGCGCATGACCTCGCAAGTGGGACAACACAGATGCTGTCAACAAACATTGTCGAACCGGGCGATAGGGCTGGAGGCATTGTCCATGATGAGCGGTTGTGGTTCGATTGTGTTGCACCGCAGGTCGCCCATGAACTCTGTTCCACTGATGGAACAATGGAAGGCACTCGCGTCGAGACAGATTTGCGACCAGGTATTGCGAGTTCGGAAATCGTTGCCTTCGCATCGCATGGAGATACGTTGTTCTTCATTGCTTCAGGAACCATTGATGGCTTTGAAACCGGTTCCTCGCTGTGGTACGCTTCGAGTGGTGATGTGGGGTTGGCTTACGACCCGTGGCCGGGGGTCAACAACAACTCTGGTTCAGGAACATACGGTGAATTGGTGTGCTCCGAGCACCATATCTTGTTCGCATCGCATGACGGTTCGAGAGGTCATGAAATCCATGCGTGGAGTCACGGCGCGCTCACCGAAGAATGGCTAATCTGGTAGTCAACGCAAGTGAATGCAATGCGGGCAGGACTCTTCGATGCGGTAGTCCGGTGATTGCTGTTCTTCAACCGTGAGCGGTTGGCGGCAGGCAAAGCATTGGACGACATCGCTCTGTTCCAAATCCGGGCCGAGCGCAACTCGGTGATCGAAAACAAAGCAATCCCCCTGCCAATGGTCGCCACCGACCTCTTCGAAGTACCCGAGAATACCGCCTTTGAGTTGCTTTACATTGGAAAAACCAGCATCCATCATGACAACGCTCGCTTTCTCACAACGGATACCTCCCGTGCAGAACATCACAACTGGTGTATCCTTCATGGCCTCTGGAAGTCCTTCGATGGCTTCTGGAAAGGCACGGAACGATTTGATGTTCAAATCGACTGCATTTTCAAACGTCCCCAAGCGTATTTCGTAATCGTTACGTGTGTCGATAATGGCCACTTCTCGACCCTCATCCAACCACTGTTTGAATTCTATGGGCGTGATTTCATCCCCTGTTCGTTCCGATGGTTTGACATTATCCATACCGAGAGAGATTATTTCTTTCTTCAAACGAACATTCATCCGGTTAAACGGCTGATAATCCGTGTACGAATACTTCAGTGACATGTCTGAAAACCGCTCATCTTTGCCGAGGAAATCAAGATAGGCATCAATACCAGCTTGCGACCCTGCCAAAAAGAAGTTGATGCCTTCATGCGACAAGAGTATTGTTCCCCGCAGCCCTGATTGGTTGCACTGGTCGAGAAACGGTTGGCGAAGCGCATCTCTGTCGGGTAAATCAACGAAACGGTAACCCGCAACATTGGATATCTGCCCCACCATGGTTTGCCGAGTGAACTCGTCTTTTTGTTCGTTCCGACATCAATATCGCCAATCATGACGAGATGCCAGTGGGCGTCGCCATCCCTGCCCAAACGCCCGATTTGAGACACGGGGTGCCGGTGACATTTGCCAGCGTTTGTGCTCACTGCGTTCAAGTCGTGTCAGGACTTCGACGACGAGGGTATGCTCAAAGCCCTTGTCAGCGATATCCTGTGCGTCCAAACCTTCCTCGATATGGCAATGAAGTATCGCATCAAGAACTGGATACGGTGGCAAAGAATCCTCATCTTTTTGGTCCGGAGCAAGTTCTGCCGACGGCGCTTTCGAGCGGGTTGAGACATTTATTGGAGGTGTGTTGCCCAATTGCTCGGCACGAGCGTTGAAAACATCCGCCATTCCATAGACCTGCATCTTGTACAAATCACCGATGGGTGAATAGCCACCCGCCATATCACCATACAATGTACAGTACCCTTGGGCAATTTCTGATTTATTGCCGGTTGCTATTGCCATTCGACCTTGAGCGTTGGCATGGGCCATGACAAGTAGGCCACGCAATCGAGCCTGTAGATTTTCAGAAGCAACCGGATGTCCTGCCTGAAGCATGCCACCAATCGATGCTTCCACAGACCCGTGGAGTGCGTCAATTTCGATGGTATCAAAGACCAGTCCAAGTGCTTCAGCCGTGTGTCGTGCATCATCGATGGAATGCTGAGATGAATGTCGACTGGGCATCGCTATACCGGTCACGTTACTCGGCCCGACTGCTGCTGCTGCAATGCATGCTGCGACAGCCGAATCAATTCCGCCGGATAAGCCGAGAACGATCGAGTCGATTCCTGACTTACGGCAGTAATCCGAAAGACCGGTGACAACAGCATCGGTAAGGTCTTCCAGTACCTCTTTGTCCTGCTCGTGTCCGTCATCATCGGGTGAGAGGTGGCGAAGAACATCGTCACCAATTCGCAGTGCATCGGGGGCATCAGATGGAATCCAGTGGCACTTTGAAGCATCGTCAATGTCAACCATCAAGACGCCTTCTTGCCACGAAGGAGCGATGACAACTCGACCATCTGGCCAAGCCACAAGTGAATTACCATCAAACAGCAGGTCATCGTTGCCTCCAACTTGATTGGCCAGAAGGAAGGGGTGGTCGAGAATCGCTGCGGCAGTACGACAAACGTGAATACGGGAACTGAGTTTATCCGCATGATAAGGTGATGCAGATAGATTGACCGTTGCATCGAGAAGTACGCCCTGCCGCCCCCATTCCGCAAGGTGTTCTATCGGGTCAGCCGCATACGCAGAAGGTGTAAGTCCTGCCGATTGCCAAGCATCCTCGCATACCGTAACGCCAAGGTTGAGATTCGCTATTGTTCGAGCGATTCCTGAACGATTATCCGGTTGAAAGTAACGCGCTTCGTCAAAAACGTCGTAGGTTGGAAGAAGCTGCTTTCTGGCAACCACGTGCGAGTTCCCTTCACCACTTGGATGTGAACCGGAAGAACCTGCTCGAACGACTCCGTTTGAAGGCAATTGCCGTTTGGCTTGTGGAACAACCGGGGAACCGACCAAAACAGGAATATCAACGCGAAGTGAACTCGCTTTGTTTTGAGCGAGTGAAACAAATTCTTCTTGCAGTAACAAATCCCTTGGAGGGTATCCCGAAATGGCCAATTCTGTGGTGACCGCTACGCTGGCTCCGCGAGTCGTTGCAAGCGATGCAAGACCTTCCAAGCGCTTGGCATTCCCGTTCAAATCCCCAACCGTTGGGTCCACTTGGAGAAGGCCAATCATACGACGCATTGTATCACCTTACGAGTTCACTTGTGCTGGACAATCTCGCCTTCAGCGTTCTTGTACCACCATTCATTGGCGTCCTTGTCATGGTACCACCAATACCCGTCAGAGCCCATCACCCAATCTGTCTGTTCGGTGCTTGAAGAAGGTGTGTCTTGAGCTGCAACAGCTGCAACCGCAGTTTCCGTCATCGATGTGGTTTCGTCCTCATCGTCATCTTCATCATCGTATTCATCCTCCAGTTCTGATGAATACTCGTCCCAATCGTACTCAGCCTTCGACCCACGATTCAGAGTCATACGGCGCGCCCAAAGGAGACCTGTCGCAATGATGGCAACGAACAAGAGAGCAGCAAAACTTCCTAGCAATGGATGAACATCTCCGAACACTCGCTCAGAGAACGATACATCTCGTTGAGGGCGAACGTCGATTGAGGGTCCAATTGAACTCAGTTCACCTTCGAACTGAACTTCGACCCATTGCAATCCAGTTTCGGTAGGGTTCCAGTCTGTTGCCACTGGAACAATTCCGCCTTGGGGAACTTCAACATTGATTCGACGCAGGTTTGAGCGGTTTCCATCAGCACGTACCTCGGTGAAAATCACGTCGATTGAGCCATCAAGCGTCCCCGTATTTTCGACGTAGGCAGTAACAATTGATGTTTGACCTATCTCAATGAGATACCGTGAATACGTGATGCTGTTGCTCTGAAGTTCAAATTCTGGTTTGAGCCAAATCATATCCCAAACCGCAACTGGAGACCCGGGGGCAGTGCCTCCCAAGCCCAAAACTTCGTTCCCAGCGAGGTCTCGTCCGGAAACATAGATATGGACAGAGAGCCGGTTTTCGAGCATTTCATCGGTGATTTCGCTGAGGTTGAACGAACCGATTACTTCCAACCGTAAGCCGGTGATATCTGAACCTACCAAACTCAAAGGTTCAATACCGTCTCGAAGACGGTCACCGGTTGCTTTCTCTTCAACCCACCAAACAAGTTCCAGGGATTCGACTTCCAAACCTCCGGCCTCGGACAGTAAAATCTTCACTTCATGTGCTTCGGGTTCAAGCACCGAGAACGGTCGAGGGTTCGCAACTTCAACGGGTTCTGGCCCCGTTCCGTCGACAATAATCCAACGAACTGCATTTTCTTGGTTGGTCGCATCAACACCTTGGCCTTCCAAACAGCCCACGCTCCATGTTAGCGGCAGCGTCTGGGTTGTTGATGGCGCTTGCAAAGCGACCGACCAAATGCCCTCAAGTGAGTTTGCTGACACCGAAGAACCTGCGAACAATACATCGACAGCACACGCAAAGTCTGGAATCGTGCCGGTTTCTGAAAACACGACGCCGCCAGCGATTTCAAACGGACTGTCAGGCGCCATTCGAGCCCCGTCGCCGAGCAATGCACCCTGTGAGAGAATAATTGAGACGCTCTCTTCAGGCACTTCAAGTGCCGCTGAGAAACGCCATCTGTGTTCAGGGAATACGCGGAATTCTTCTTGACCTGCTCGGTCAATAACACGAATGCCGGGCTCTCTGCGAGTTTCACCTAAATCAGGCGTAGTCCAAGCGAGTGAGAAATCCACATGCAGTGTCATGTCAATTTCATACGGATCTGCAGGACCATCGGAACCCAGCATTTCACAATCTTTGATGATGATATGAGGGCTAGTCGTCGTGCAGTTACCGGTTTCAAACTCCCAGCGAATAGGAAGGGTATCGCTGCCTTGGTTGGAGGCCAGTTCGACAACTACCGTTGAAAGGTCAGAACCACCGTTCGGCTCAGTCATATGGACATCGATGCTGTACGGCATCTGGGGATGAAGCCATGGATGCTTACCGTCGGTATAGGAAAACGCATTCGGCGCAACATTCGGTGCCCCGTCAATGGCCAGTTGATACATGAACAGGTGTTCATCCGTTGAGTCGGAGCCACCGAACTCCAATGGATGTCCAGCATCGTCAGCACCGGTCAGGTAAACCGCTACTTTCTGACCGAGGCTGCCAGCTGTATCGTCAATCATGAACGTGTATTGCCCGATAAGAGGGCTCAAATCGTTTGGAATGAACAACGGGAATGGTTGATATTCTCCCTCATCGGGCCACTGGTTTGAATTGTCATCATCAAACCACTCTCGCCAAACCATGGCTTGAATGTTGGTTGGAAGAATGGGTTGGTCTGAAATTTGAATGTGTACCGTTTGTGTCGATGATGGCATTCGATGGTCGTAGCGGTCCATGTTAAATTCCAAAACTCTGGGCGATATTGTATCGATATGGAACGTCCGTTCAATCATGTCAAAGTCAGGGTGAACTGAGCCGTTGATTGAGGACAACTCAATTCGCCATGTCAGTGGGCCGTAGGTGAATGGCACCGTGTCAACATATGTCCAACTGTTCACATCAAGCGTCGTCGTGTTCGCGACCAGTACCTCTCCACGGTAGAGCGAGAGCATACCCTCGCCGTCCATGAACGCATCAATCGTGCTGACGTTTTCAAAGCCTACAAATGCGGAAATATTCAACTTTGTATACGGGAGAAGATAGTAATCTGACGAGCCGAGAACTGCACCCTCGTCCTCGTTCGAGAACGTCACTCGGTTGAGAGTCAAATCGTTTTCATATGCTTGAGAACCGAAGTTACCGTAGGTAAAGGTGCTCGGCATCGAGAACACGGAATTTGAAAGTTGCAACCGTGTCGTAATCTGCATGGAATCTGCATCATCCCAGAGTGGAAGGATTCTGAACTGAACCTCCACAAGAACACTTGACCCCGATTGATTCACCGTCATCCAGTCCGTAGGATGAAGTTCGATTCTCTCGTAATCACCGGTACCGAATGGCGTCGCCCCAGAAACCGGAACAGACCATGTTGCGTGGTACGCATCGTCATGGATATCGAGGCGCACCATGCTTGGGGCGACGCCGATGACCGAATAGGACATGCTGATGGTTCTCCAACGTTGGCTGGGCGTGAGTGTATCCACTTCAGGATCAATGGTGGCACTGTTCAGCACAACCGTTGAAGACGAACTGAGCCCGAGTAATTCGACGATGAGACCACCTTTTTGCGTTGAAGAGAGCGGCAATGGGATTTCATGCATGCCTCCAATCAACGGCAGCAATCTTCGGCCATCGTTAAGATTTAACACCAGTGAAGAGTCAGACTGGAACTCTTGAGAGGCTTGAGCAGAATAGGTGACCAAAAGCCCGTTCATTGAGACCGATGAAGAAGCGTAAATTTCGAGGTCGACCTCGACAAATGGCGTGCCTAGATGATTCAGTCCACCTTGTCCAGCTATCGATTGTTCGATGAAATCGCGGGTCGACTGATTGAGTGCTACTGAAAGAAGAGATGTTTCCTCAAACGATTCCGAAGCAAGGATTTGAGATTGATAAAGAAGCGTATAGGCGGTAATGCTTGCATCAGCAGTCAATGCTCCAAAAGAGAACGAATGCAGTTCAGATAGTGGGATGAGTACTTTCGTTGTAGCATAGCCCGACGAGCCAACTGCTGCGGTAATGCTCTTGTTACCGTTGGAAAAGACATCTTGCCAACCCCACGTACCGATGCCCGTGAAGTCTGCACCCCATTCATACTCGCCGTCGTCATTGACATCAATACGTGGATTGCTGCTTACTTCGCCGTAATGAATGAGGTAATCGAATGATTCTATGGTCCAGGAACCAAGCGTGGCGTTGAGAGGAACCAAACGGAATTGAAGGTCATAGATTGGCGTTGCTGAAGTGTAGTCAAAGGAGACTGAGTTGGAGAGCGTTTGCCAAGTCGAATTGAAAGCATCCCACATTTGCAGTTGAACATTGGTACCCGACACACTGCCAGTGACTCGAGTTGCAGGAGCAACAAGATGGACTTGTTCACCGGTTAGCGAGCAACTTGAGCCGCCAATATAGCCATCAATATCGATTGAAGTCACTTCTAAACTCGCATTTTGAGCACCTCCGTCAAGAACGACTTCGTCGCCGAGGGAATACAACTGGCCGCCGTTTTGAACAATTGGAGCAATGATTTCTCCGCCCCAGTTTCGTACCGCATCAACGGTAAAGGTGCCGTTGATGCCTCCGTTGACGGTAAGGACATCGCCAGCAGAATAGCCTGAGCCTCGGCTCGACAACGAAACTGAAGTGAGGTTACCACCGATTGAATACACGGAATCAATCCTCAATCGAGAATTTGAATCTCCACCCGGTATGGTGATGAGTGTATTGATTCCGTAGCCTGAACCGTTGTTGAGTATAGAATATCCCGTCAAACTTCCACCTTGACGATTTGTATCTGATACGGTGAAGTTAGCGTTCCCGTCGCCACCTGCAATTGAAACCGTATCACCTACAGTATAGTTCAAACCAGAGTTTTGGAGGGTAATCGAAGTGATTGTGCCCCCCGATTCTGAAATGCCTGTAGTGTAAAAATAAGCATCTTGATCCCCACCTGAAATGAACAGTTTATCGAAAAACCCGTAGCCTGAACCACCACTGATGATGGTGATGCCGGTTATTGACCCGTTCGATACGGCATCAACGCTCACACGAAGTCCAGAACCACTTCCACCACTGGTCAATGCGAAACTGGTCACCGAATAATTTGTGCCACCGTTCAGCAAAGAATACGAGGTGGGGATTCCAGTGACGATTGGCGTGGCAAGATAATCAACTGTGAGGCCGCTTCCATTGCCGCCAGACACGGTCACGTTGTTCGAGGAGGTATACCCCGTGCCCCCGTTCAAACCGGAGTATTGTGCAACAACACCATTTCCAGTGATGGGAGAGGCGGTTGTTTGGATTTGCAACCCGCTTCCGCTACCACCCGCAGGTGAAACGATTTGTGATGTGTAGCCCGAGCCTGTTGCGGTAAGTGAACTGCTCGAAATAATGCCTGAAGTGATTGAAGTGGCTGCGGTGTTAACCGTTGCCCCCGACCCGTTTCCTCCTGTTGTCGACCTGCCGTTTGAAGCCGTGTAAAGCGAACCTGGCGAAGTTACATTCGAGATTCTGTCGACTTCGTTCAGGATGTATGGAGCAGGATTAGTTTGTACGGTAAGGCCCGAACCTTGACTGCTGGTTGTTGAAACTGAGGATGAAGCCTGATATGCCCACCCAGAATCAAGAACTGCGGTTGAAGTCACCGAACCGTACGGTACAAACAGGTCGTTTGGACCGCAAAGTACTGTTGCGTCATTCAACGATTGTTGTTCAGAATACAACGTCGATTTAGCGCCGTCTCCGTGCAAGGAATACACAAGAGGGAGCTCATCACCAGAACCTGCAGACAAAGAAAGCCTGATGCGGACTGAATCATACATTGATTCATCGAGAAGGTGGAGCGGTATCGTGAACGTGTTTGAACCCGTAAAACCCGGTACTAAGACGCCATTGGAATCAAGAACAGACCAGTTGATTGATGCTCCAAATGGGACGTGTGCATCGATGTACACAGGTGCATATGTGGTTTGCTCAACTTGGAAGGTTGAGGAGGAAGACCAGCCGACTGAAGGGCTGGTCCAATTCGAGACTGGCGGTGAAGCGATACGAACATCATCAAAGAACCAATAATCAAACGCTGACCCAGTACCACCGGTTTGCACCATTCGTAATTGTGTACTCGCGTGCAACGCAGCGGCAGGTAGTGTCCCCGTCCATTGCTGGGCAGGGGTATTGAATGTCGAACCGAGCCAAGTATGGAGTGTGACCCATGAACCTGCAGCGGTCTTGTAACGAAGTTGGAGGTCTTCATTGGTGTCCGGTTCTTCGCCGCAACTGGACGAGCCTTGCTGTACCCATACGTGGACCGGAATTGAATTGGAGCCTCCCAAGTTTAGGCTTGGAGAGGTGGCGTGCTCGGCAGACGATGCACCCGGGGCTTGTGTCTTGATTGATCCTCCCTGCGTACCGTTGTATCCACATGCATTGCTGGTGTAGCGCGACACATAGGTCGAACTCGAAACGGTCCAACCTTGCAAACCGTTGTTAAAATCCCAAAGTGTTCCAGCCCGGGAGCCGGTTAAAAAGCCGTCAGCGTCGAGTGTGGTACCATCGCTGACCGCATCACTGTGTCCCCATGCTGACGGCCCCGACCATGAGAACCCTGTCGATGATGGGGCGATACCTGGCGACATCGAGAGATGAACATTGGTCACAGGTTCCGTCGAAGGAACATCGAGCGTGAACTCGTTTGTGAATGTTCCATCACCGTTCAGATACACTTGTGTCGCTGGGTCACCACCTGCAGCCAACATGGCATCAACGCCATCGTTTTCGAGCTCATGTTGAGCAAATGGTGATGATTCGGTTATCGCGCTCAGTGGCCCACTCAACATGAGAAACATGATGAAAAAACTGAGCCATCTTGAACGATAACCAGCCGACATCGGGTATGCGTGCCCGTCTAACGCTTTGAAACATGCCCTTACGGCCAATGAAGGAATCAACTTGGACACCAAATGACCACGACTTACATCGGTTCGAAGGGTGAGGTTCAAGACAAAAAAGCCTCTGGGATTGTCATGGCACGTCCAACGTCTGCAGGTGAACTGAACGCTGTAGCCCTTGAGACCGCATTGTTAGAGGCTTGGAAACAAGAAGACGCTTTTCGTCGCTCCATTGATGCAAATGCGAACGGCGCTCCTTTCATTTTCCTCGAAGGGCCTCCAACTGCAAACGGAAAACCCGGCATCCATCATGTTGTTGCTCGCGCATACAAGGACCTTGTTTGTCGATGGAAAACCATGGAAGGGTTTCGTGTCGAACGAAAAGGTGGCTGGGATACGCACGGCCTACCGGTCGAAATTGAAGTCCAAAAGCGCATGGATTTAATGTCGAACGAGGCCATTGAAGCCTACGGCATGGACAACTTCAACCAAGCATGCAGAGATTCGGTATGGACCTATGAGTCTGCATGGAGAGAAATGACGGAACGAATGGCGTACTGGGTTGACTTGGATAATCCGTATGTCACTCTTGACAACAACTATGTCGAATCGTGCTGGTGGGCCATGAAGCAAATGTTTGACAAGGGCCTGCTGTACAGAGGCCACAAAGTTCTCCCCTACTGCCCGCAAACAGGAACCTCCTATTCGAGCCATGAAGTCGCTTTGGGGTACAAAGAAGTCGAAGAGCCTTCAGTGTATGTTAAATTCAAACTCCACAACGACGAGGCAAGTATACTCGCATGGACCACTACGCCGTGGACGCTACCGGGAAATGTCGGCCTTGCAGTTGGACCAGACGTGACCTATGTCCGTGTTCGAGTGACTGAACAAGCCGAAAACTGGGTCGGTGCTGGAGGTGCAGCGGATGGTGAAGAAGTTATTCTGGCCAAGGATTTGATGAAAGAAGTGCTGCGACACAATGTCGAGATTCTTGAAGAATTCCCCGGTTCAAGTCTGGTTGGCCGCTCGTACGAACCGTTGTTCCCAGGCGCAGTGCCTCAAGGCGATTCAACAACTGCTTGGACCGTGCTTGAAGCGGATTGGGTCACGACGACTGATGGAACAGGCGTTGTGCACACCGCTGTCATGTACGGTGAGGATGACTACAACCTCGGGATGGCTGCCGGCCTTCCTGCTTACCACACCGTCGACATGGAGGGTGCATTCCTTACCGGAACGCATCCACAACTCGATGGACGTTATGTCAAAGAATGCGATCAAACGGTTATTGAGTTGTTATCAGCCAAAGGCGGAAGCAACGGCACTGGACCTGACAGTGGATTACTGTACAGGGAAAAATCCTACCTCCACGACTACCCGCACTGCTGGAGAACCGACCATCCTCTACTTTACTACGCCATGGATTCATGGTTTGTTCGCATGACTGCGGTTAAAGAGCGCCTCCTTGAGTTCAACGATGGCGTAGAGTGGGCACCCGATTGGGTAGGCGAAGGCCGATTCGGAGAATGGCTTCGTAATGTCAAGGATTGGGCCATATCTCGTGAACGCTATTGGGGAACGCCTCTTCCTGTATGGCGAGACGAGGAAGGGAACATGAAGTGCATTGGCTCAATTGCTGAATTACAGAGCGAGGTTGCAAAAGCCGTTGCTGCTGGAATTGCAAACCCTGCATGCCCTGATGATGTCGACCTGCACCGTCCTGTCGTCGATGGTTTCACACTCGTATCGGATGATGGGAAACCAATGCACAGAGAACCCTTTGTGATGGATTGCTGGTTTGACTCGGGGTGCGCTCCCTTTGCACAATGGCATCATCCGTTTGAAGGCAAAGACACCTTTGATGCTTCATTCCCAGTCGATTACATCTGCGAAGGCGTCGACCAAACCCGTGGATGGTTCTACACGCTGCTCGCAGTGTCGACAACGGTCTTCGACAAACCAGCGTACAAACGATGCCTGAGTCTCGGACTCATTCTCGATGCTGAGGGCAAGAAAATGTCAAAGTCCCGAGGGAACATTGTTGACCCGTGGGACCATTTTAATCGTGAAGGCGCAGATGCAACACGATGGTACATGGTGACGGCTGGAGCGCCTTGGAATCCCCTCAAATTTGATTCAAACGGCGTTCGAGAAACGTATGGCAAGATGTTTCTCACCTTGTGGAACGTCTACAAATTCCACGCCGACTACGCTGCACTTGATGGGTTTGACCCTGAACAATCAACATCAGATGTTTCAACACGCCCGTCACTTGACCGGTGGATTCTCTCACGCATGGCAAGTGTTGCGAAAAATTACCATGCCGATTTCAAACAGTGGAATTTCCACAAAGCATGCAGAGAACTTGAGGAATTCATCGTCAACGATGTTTCGAATTGGTATGTTCGCCGTAGCCGACGCCGGTTGTGGGACGATGCTGAAACGGCAGATAAGTTGGCATGCCAACATACCCTTCACGAGGTGCTGACTACCGTTTGTCGATTGGTCGCACCGGTGAGTCCGTTTATGGTCGACGTCATCCACAGAAATCTCACCGGTGGTACGGTTCACCAAGCGGCGTGGCCGTTGGGTATTCCTGGCTCGCTCGATGGAGCAACTGCGGACCAGTGGGACGAGAAAGCCGCTGCTGAAACGGCAAACTTGCCACCTCAAGACCTCGTACTGGAAGCAACCATGGCGTTGGTTCGAGAACTGGCCGAAGTCGGCCGAAGAATACGGGTTGAGGCTGGACGCCGTCAACGCCTACCGTGCGCTCAGGGATGGATTGTTTCTGGTCCGGACATGTCGGAATTCCACGATATTTTAGCCGAAGAATTGAATGTTGAATCCATTGAGATCGAGAACGACCTTGACCGCTTCCAGCAAATCGAATTGGCACCGAACTTCCGAGCCTTAGCACCCAAAGCGCGTAGTGAAGTGAACGCCGTTGCTGGCCTCATCAAAAATGCTGAGAACCCTTCAGAGATGCTTGAATCCATCCAAGCGGGAACCTGTGAACTGCTCGGTGTGGCAATCGCAGAAAGCGATGTCGAAGTTCGTCGCGTTGAACGAGAAGGTTTTGCTGCATCAACGGTAACCATCGGTCAAGGTGAAGAATCCATGCAAATCAGTTTGGTATTGGACATGAACGACACGCCGGAACTGCTCTCCAAGGGATTAGCTCGAGACATTACTCGTCGCATTCAAGCGATGCGTAAAGACCTCAATCTTGCGATTGA
Organism: Candidatus Poseidoniaceae archaeon; assembly: GCA_022424925.1. Taxonomy (GTDB): domain Archaea; phylum Thermoplasmatota; class Poseidoniia; order Poseidoniales; family Poseidoniaceae; genus MGIIa-L1. The sequence goes on from JAKMGM010000106.1 coordinate 15,204, forward strand.
AGCAACCATTGACCTCGAAGTTTGGACAAAGAAGGCGCCCGAATTGTTTGAGCAAGACCGTCAATGGATTGTCACGGAAACACGGGCTGCCGCAGTCATCTTCCATCCGGAATCGAATGCAGCTCCAGCCGATACGGCAACATTCGACGTTGACGGTACCACCGTTTGGTTTACCGTTCAATGAATGAATAAAACAGCCAACTGCACGCAGCGACGGCTTCAAAGCAATGTGCAACTACGCACCTCCATGCGAAGAGCCGTACTTTCTGTTCTTCTTGTCACCTCAACCGTTCTCGCAGGATGTTTCGGTGGCGGAGAAGACATGGTCGACAAGGAATCCGAAATGGAATCGATTTGGGAATCCTACCAACTCATTGATTCGATTCAGCACGAAGACCCGCGCATGTTCATCACCGTTGACTTGAGAACCAATGAAACGACGAACACGTCTTGGGCTGTTTTCGACGCTTCGAAGGGAGGAAACTGTTGTGAACACTATCTCGCTACGACCATCGAAGGACACATCCTCAACATCGGAGGAGAGTATCCAGTGTTCAGTGAAGACCGAGGGCATGCATGGGATACGTACATCCCTGGCGTTTTACCTGCACTCGGCCAATGCGTTACCGCTGTCCCGACCAACCCCGGACAGGAAGGCCTCGGAGAAGGAAGTATTGTCCAAGCCACAAACGGCGACATCATCTCAATGTCCTGGTTCCCATACGTTGGAGCAGACGGTAAAATTGACAAGTTCTATGCGATTCTTTTCGATGAATCCGAAGACGAATGGAAATGGTGCTACAATCGTCTAACTGAACCCTTCTATGACCGCTCTTGGCAAGTCGAGGTGGTTGGACCGATTACATCCACCATCGGAAGCGGTGACTGGGCGAGTATCGTCGTCTCCAATTTCTGGCACCAAACATTGGACGCTGGTGGGCAAATTAGCGTTGACGGGCTCAATTATTATCCGTTCCAGTTCACTGGACGTGATTCAAACGACCCAACCATTGAACTCGACCTCAACTTCACCAGTGATGGTTTGACATCCTATTACGATGTGAACAAACCCCACAAAGAAATGAGAGCCTTCCCAATGCCAAGTGGCGGACTGATTTTCCCGAGTTATTACAACAATGGAAACGCAGCATACATGGACACAACCCTATCGTGGAATCAATTAGAGATACAATTCCCGTCCGAGTATTGTCATTTTGACTCGACTGGAACACTGCACTGTGTTGCCAACTCTGGCACCTCCTTCACGCACTACATGTCGACGGACGGTGCGATTACATGGCAGAACCAAACGTATGACATGGGCGGAGTCGCTTCTTCGATTGAAGAATGGGAATTCCAAGCCAATGGTGAATTGGATTTGTTCGTGTTGAATGTTCGGTATCAAAGCACAGACGGCCCCGATGTCGACATGGTGTACCATGTCCGAGACTATTCGGAAGACTTGTCACCTGATTCATTAACCTACATCGGCCAGGGAGACCTTGATTCAACCTCGGGTGCTGGTAACGACATTCGTTTTGACTTCGCTTCACTCGGCATTCTCAATGACGGTGGAGTCGTTGTCGCCTATCACGATTCGACCGACCAAGACCCGTTGTTCGCTGTCGAACTTGAGTTGCCCTATGCATGAGCACAGGGCGCTTACCAGCTTCAATCTGCATTAATGCAGCGCTCATGCAAGCATTCTGGCGGCGTGAAGTAGATTCGTTCTGACGGTGTGAAGGTATCTAATTGAAGCGTTGAAGTTTCACCTTCTCCGACGAAAACCACTGACGAAGTGCTTGCCGGCAGGTAATCTTCGCCGGTCGAAAGAAGACTCAAACGCAGGGTGTGGCCTTCAGGAAGTTCCGCATCCAGTGGCATGAACTCCATTTTGGCATTGATTGTTTCAACGAGTGGCGTCCAGGTTTGGATGTCATCCCCACCGGCATGATAGCGCAAGTCCATGATAGCATGGCCAATGTGAATACACATGTTTGAGTCATCACAATCTTCGAGCAGCGCGTAAAGTTGTCCACCTACGGTGGACGTCGTCACATCGACATGAAGGCGGGGGACACCTGCAACATACAGCGTTTCAGCGAGTGGTTCAGATTCCCAAACCGGACCTGTCGTTGCATCTGGGAATACGGTTGTTCCCCCTGCCGTGTTGATCATGGCGCCACCCAAATCAAGCGTGAGTTCTGTTGTATCGCTTGGAGGATAACGGTCTTCAAGACGCCACGAACCTTGATTCGACTGAATTTCCACATACAAGCCCGGCTGTTCACCTTCACCACGGAGATAAAAGTCGAACCATTCAAGCAAATCTTGCATCCAATCAAAGCGTATCATTTCAGGGAATGCTTCACCTCCCCGGCCACCGAGGTCAGAACGGTCATCCAGTTGCACTGGACGGTCGGGGTAATCGTGGTCCCATTGTCCAAACAAGCCTTTGGCGTCGATACCGGCATCCTTGAGGGCGTTCATGGTTGGCACCGCCATGTGTGGGTCGACATTCCAGTCGTGCATGCCTTGGATGAGGTAAACGCTGCCGCGATAGTTGTTCAAGACGCGCTCGAGGAAGTAGCGCTCAGCCCAATAATCACCGGCAACTTCCGAGCCAAAGACGTAGGCTGCAACACCAGTACCCGGCCCAATGAGATAGTCAGGACAGATGTTTTGGTAGTCTTCCTCATCTCCATCAATCCCATACGAACCGTATACGCCGTTGTGCATGATTGGCGCTCTGGCTTCAGCAGAACCGTTACGCCACATCAATTCCTTGACACCAATCAAACCGGATATGGGAACGATGGTCTTGAGATAATCGTGTTCTGCACCGAACATTGCTGCCTGCCAAGGCGTGCTACCGTCGTATGATTTTCCAATCATTCCCACCGCACCGTTGGACCAGTTCTGTTCTGCCAGCCAGCGTACTGCGGCATCATTGCCGAGTTGTTCTGCATTACCCATCAGGTCCATGCAATGATTTGAACGCCCGGTACCAGCGACTGAAACTTGAGCAAAAGCAAAGCCATGCGGCAAGATTTGGTCGATAATCATCTGCCCGAGCCATGTGCCGGGCACTTCAATGGTCGGGGTTTCTACAGAGGCCTCTTGAAAGTAAGGACCGAACTCAGCAATGACAGGGACAGTGACGCCTTCTGGTACATTTGGTCGCCAAACAGCGAGGCTAATCACAGCATCGTCAGGAGCCGCTCCCCCTTCCGATATTGGTAAAGCATATTCAACGAAATGATGGGTTGAGTTCCATTCATTTTCGGTCGGAAGCAGTTGGTACGGGCCGACTTCAAGCGCTACACCAAACTCTCCATCCGTCGCATAGGGTTGAGTGAACCGTTCCCACACGGGAACCCGAACACTTGATTGCTGTTCTTCATCTTCAATGGTCTCGAGAAGCGCCTCACCGAAAACTGCGGAAACAAAAAGAAAGACCAGTGCTACGGCAACGGTGGATGAAAGAACGAGGTTCAGTTCACGCGAGAAGCGTACATCACTAACAGAACCGTCTTCAGTCAAGCCCTTGCACCGTGTTGTGGTAGGCTCTCTGTCATTTGAGGTTAACGCGCAGTTGGACTCTATCCAAGTACGACCACTTTTCGTAAAAACTGAGGGGTTTGAGCAATATCCTCAAAAGCCTTTGACAAACGATGTGACGCATGGTTCTCAGCGCATTGCCCGGCGTCGGTGAAAGACTTGCCAAAAAAATCACGGAACATTTTGGTGGAGAAGATGAAGCAATAGCCTCTCTTCGTTCGGGTGATATCGCCCGAATTGCAGAGATCGATGGTGTATCTCCAAAACGCGCATTGAATCTAGCAAGGCTCATTAGCGGACAATCCGGTTCGTTTCTGGCAACCAAAGAAGCGGAAAAACTCCATCGTTCACTTTTACAAGACATTGTTGCATTTGCCTCGTGTGCTGCAACAAGAGAACGAATGCAGTTGATGATGCCCGTGGAAAACCCCTCTGAACGCCGACGTAAAGTCAGCCAAGCCATGAAGTTCGAGCATCGACACAGCGAACGGATGAAAACCCTATCTGGGTTGTTTCACAACTTACGTCAAACACGATTCGCGAATGAGCGGTATGAACGCGTCGTGGTTAGTAAGCAACCCATTGACTCGTTCAAAAAATGGTGTCGAGTTTTGCAGCCGGGTGAAGGCGAGACATGGAAGGATTACACTGTATTCAAATCAGTAACTTGGATTGGCTCAGGAGCGCCTGATGAAGCACCCGATGGATGGGTCATTTTGCCAAAGGGAACATCCACTGAGCTCATACTGCCAGAACGAACAATCGACTGGTTTCGCCAAAACATTCGCACATTGACCGTTGTCGCTGATGTCGTGCGGATGGCAAGAAGCAAGCAAAAGACGCATCCGTTTCTTGATGAAATGTTCACGCATGTCGTAGGTTTGGAACACTTACCGGAAATTTTGGAAAGCATCGACGACCAAGGTGACCTCGAAGTTATTGCTGAAGTCAAAGATACATTATGGAAAAAGGCAAAAGGATTGGAAGAACAAGTCAACGAAGAAGTGGCGAAAGCCATGGATGATGCAAAAATGAACTTGAGCGGTGCGGAACTTCTCGAAGCCTTATCTGACGGGGCTGCATTCCAACGGAAGTTGCAAGAAGCAACCCGAGATGTCATCACTGAAGCGATGGAGAAGGCGAAACAATCGATGGTCGAAGCGCTTGAAGGAACGGGAGTCCGGTGTCCGTACGATGTCTTTGCAACGCAATGGCCAGCAAAAATAAATCGGAAAGTCATCGACCAAATCGACCATTCGCTCGAACAGAAACTCAAGAGCGGAGAGACCGAACATATGCTGATGCTCGCCAAAAAACTCGCACCGTTGCGGTCACGGTGTGAAGATGCTGTTCGCGCGCTGATTGGTTTTGACCAGTGGGTTTGCATCGCATTGTGGGCAAAAGAAAGGCAGTGTGTTCTGCCGGAATTTGTCGACCATGGCATCCAAATCGAAGAGGGGCGACATGTCTTGCTCGGATGTCGGCCTGACCCCGTCACCTATGGCTTAGGAAACGCTGCCAAAAACGGCGACCAGCAATCTTTAGCCTTACTCACTGGAGCAAACTCGGGTGGAAAAACTACGCTGCTTGAACTGCTTGCGCACGTTAGCATTCTGGCACACATGGGCTTGCCTGTACCTGCTCGGTCAGCTCGAGTCGGACAGGTTGATTCGCTTCACATTCTCGCTAAGGCAGGTGGAACACAAAGCGCTGGAGCGCTTGAGCAAACACTGATGGAATTGGCGAATGTTGTTAGTGACCCTACCCCCAAACTGATTCTAGCTGATGAACTGGAGGCAATTACTGAGCCAGGTGCAGGTGCACGGATTATTGCTGGTATGCTGCTCGCTGCTGAATCTCAAGACGATACAACAATGATGCTGGTTACGCACTTAGCCCCCGCAATCATCGAAGCAACCGGTCGAGACGATTTACGGGTTGATGGTATCGAGGCGACTGGCTTGGATGCGAATCTGGAACTTATGGTTGACCGAACGCCAAAACGAAATCATCTTGCAAGGTCAACCCCAGAACTCATTGTAAAGCGGTTGGTTGAACGCAGTGAAGGAAACGCCCAGTCGTTGTTCCGAGACATTCTAACGATGTTCGATTGATTAACAGACACGATTGCTTTCTGTGCCATAGTCAAGCATTGGCGCTTGGAAGAGGTCTGCACATGTTCTGTTCACCAATGGGAGCGTGAGCGTCGCTCCAGCCCAATTCACGGAATAACCTCCGGCAGCACCTGGAGAAGGAACGTAATCTTGTCCGGTTTGGGACATCGTGATTTGGATTGATTCACCCGCAGAGAGGAAGATATCCATGGGCATGAATTCCATAAGACCAGTCACAGATACGAATGCACCGAGTGCGACATCACCATCACGACCACCGTCTGCAAATCTGAAATCCATTACTGCATGACCCAAACGCATGCCAGAATCGTCACTCATCTCCAGATAAGCGTGAGCACCATTGGCCGTGTGGGTTGTGATGGGTATGTGGAAGGTTGGCATGCCTGCAATGTAGATGTCTTCTTCAAAGGGTCCGTACGATAGGGTAATGGTTTCAGTCGTTGTAACCATTGATGCACCGCTTGGATTCATATCTGCAGCACCGATTTCCATGTAGAAGGTGTCTTCAGCAGGATATGTTGTTTCAAATCTCCATCCTCCACGGTTGTCTTGCATCTCTACGCCGAGCGTTGGGGCGCGACCCTCTCCTTTGAGGTACCAGTCAAACCAGTACAGCATTTCATCGGCCCAATCCCAACGTAAGGTGTAGGGGTAAGCTTCCGCACCTTCTCCCGAAGGAAGTGCTTCATGGCCGGTTTTACGGTCTGGATAATCATGCGCCCACTGACCTGCAAGTGTCTTGGTTTCGATACCTGCATCCACTACGATTTGGTGGGTTGGGAAAGCCATGTGCGGATCAACATTCCAGTCTTGCATTCCTTGAATGATGTAGATTGAACCCTGATAGTTTTCGACCACTCGGTCGAGGAAGGAGCGTTCTGTCCAGTACGTGTTTCCCGCATAATCAACCATGCCGCCTGAGAGATAAGCGGCGGGACCATTCACGTAACCTTCGATGTAACCTTCGCACAGGTTTTCTGGGTCTTCAGCGTCACCATCGATTCCGAACGAGCCGTATACTCCATTGTGCATAATCATACCACGTGCTTCCATACTCCCGTTTCGCCACATGAGTTCGTGAACACCGATTAAACCAGACATTGGAACGATGGTGGCGAGGTGCGGGTTACCAAATGTTGCTGCTTGCCAAGGTGTTGAACCGTCGTAGGATTTGCCAATCATACCGACCTTACCGTTCGACCATGGTTGGGTTCCAAGCCATGTGACTGCAGCGTCAATTCCACGTTGCTCATCCGTACCCATCAAGTCCATGCAGTGGTTCGATTCACCGGTACCAAATACGGACACTTGGGCAACACCATAGCCGTGGGGCACATAATTTTCAATCAAGAAGCGACCCAATCGGTCTGCAGGGGTAAGTGCGTCGACATCACCATCGTTGTAATATGGGCCAACTTCAGCAATGACAGGAACCTGGCATTGTTCTGACAGGTTTGCTGCCGTCCAATCACAGCCCTCAATGACCGGCATCCAGAGACCGAGGTGAACTTCCGCCCCTCCGGTGAGACCTGAGCCACCGTCTGCTGCCGTAATACTTGGCACGGGAACAAAAACAGATTGTACATCGGCAATGGTGTATGAACCGTTTTGCGATACACGAGCATAAATGTCGGAGTCGGTGTAAACCATTTCACTGCGTTCCCACGGTTCTGGATACACATCGTATGGTGCTTCCAGCCCACCTTCGTCGATGCGTTGTTCACCGATACATCCTGACAAACTGGTTGCCATCAAGACGAACAAAATCAACCATGGGCGGAAGTTCATGTCTCGTGGGAGAAGGGATGTTTCTTGAACACACCGGCTGTTTGGTTCGGAATACTCACTCAGAATCAGATTCTTCAGACGCTTTTTGCGCTTCCATCTCTGCCCGAACCTCGTCCATGTCCAATTCGCCAAGTTTTGCGACAAGGTCTCGTAGAGCATCTTCTGGTAAAGCCCCGGGTTGCATGAAAACACCGATGCCGTCCTTGAACGCCACAGTCGTTGGAATCGAACGGATATTGAACGATTGCGCAAGCATTGGTTCTGCTTCAGTATCGATTTTTCCAAAAACAACATCAGGGAATTCCTCTGATACGCGCTCATATACCGGGCCATAGGCCTTGCATGGGCCACACCACTCCGCCCAAAAATCAAGAAGCACAATCGAGTTATTGTCAATGATGTCGGAAAAGTTTGGTTCTAAAATCTCTACAGAGGCCATGAATCGCTGGCTCAATCGGCAATACTTCAACATGTGTGTCGGAAACTGCCGAAGCGACGAGTTCATGTGCTCACAGCAAAAGGCCAATTCATGCGCCTAGCCGAATTGTCGACACTTCTCGTCCTTCTTTTGTTCCTAGCACCACTCGTTCCTGCTCAGCCTGAATCACTTGAAACGATTGGTGTTGCGGAAACCGATGGTCGTGATTCTGACATCGTCGTCTCGGAATTGTTCGTCAGTCCAAACAATCTGGTCAGTAACGAGACCAGCGCAAACGTCTACGGCGCTGTGGATTGGAACAACGATGGAGATTACGGTAAATACTCTGACCAATTTATCGAATTGTGGAATACGGGCACCTCCCCAATTGACGTATCTGATTGGAAACTGAGCGTTACTTCTGGGAGCCCTCCTTGTCAATTAGCGTGGAATACAACCATTGAGGCTGACGGACGTATCTCAATCTTCAGTGCAGATTCCGACATTGTTCTTGACTACTTTGATGGAGACACCGTCACAGTGACCGATACTTCTGAGACCATCGCAGACACAATGACTTACCCTGCACAAGATTCGTACTACGGACAATCCTATGTCGAAAACTCGGCAGGCGAACTGGTCAAAGTCACACCAACACCGGGTTTTGGCCCCAATGACCCTGCGTCAGAAGTCGCACTCAACATGGTCAAATGCTTCAAAGTACCAGAAGCTGGCTCAGATGCGTACATACTCAAAGGAAGAGTCGTGACGATGGAAAACGAGAACAGCGTCCTTAACCAAGGCAATGTCTTGGTACGTGACGGCAAAATCCAAGGAGTCTGGTCTTCAAGCACCTCCCCACCACCTACGGCAGACCTCACCAATGCAAAGGTAATTGAGACCAACGGCACCATCTATCCCGGCCTCATTGACCTTCACAACCACATGCACTACAACCACATTCCTTTGTGGGATTTCAATGTCCACTTGAGTGAAGGGCAACGCTCTGATGAGGGCGGATACACCAACAGGTACCAGTGGGGTAACAATTACGATTACGGCCCGAGCATCACGTGGATGAAGAACAATGTCCAACAAAACAGCCGATGGGGAATGGCCACTGAACAAATGAAGTACGCTGAAGTTCAAGCGGTAGCCGGAGGCGTAACTGCGGTCCAAGGCTCGCCAGGCTCCGGCACCGATGCATGGGACAGCATGTTGTCTCGCAACATAGAATTATACAACTTCGGCCAGGACGGTATCTCAACCTGCGCTGTTTGTGGTGCTGCAGATGATGATTACACCGGCAGCCACTTGATTTCACAAAACCAATCTGGCTCTCTGAATGCATGGTTTGTTCACCTCGCAGAAGGTGTTGACAGCAGCAGTAAATCTGAATTCGATGCACTGTGGGAAAAGGGTCTCATCATGGACGAAACTGTTGTCATCCATGGCACTGCACTCGACCGCGCTCAATTCGACAAGATGGCAACCGTCGGTGCCGACTTGGTCTGGTCTCCGATTTCCAATTTCCTTCTCTATGGAAACACGACCAATGTTCGAGCGGCCGATGCTGCAGGCGTTCCAATTTCTATCGCTCCTGACTGGGGTCCAAGCGGCTCCAAGAACAATCTGCATGAACTCAAAGTAGCAGATTTATGGAACAAAGACGTCATGGACACATATTTCACAGACTATGAATTGGCATCAATGGTTACAAGCAACCCAGCAAAGGCGGCAAAATGGGACCTCTTTGTCGGGCAACTCAAGGCCGGCATGTACGCTGACATCGTGGTCATGGACACGTTCCATGATGACCCCTATCGAAACTTGATTGAGGCAATCGATGCTGATGTTCGACTCACGGTCGTTCAAGGAAAAGCAGTATTTGGTGATGTTGATATTATGACGGCCATCAACCAAGACGATTGGGAGCCGATTTCTGGCGGAGGTGTCTCGAAGGCTGTCGACGTGACGTCGATGTCTGAAACCAATGGAATGCAAACGTGGGAAAGTATCCAAGCAGGCATGGCCATGGCTATGCG
>JAKMGM010000050.1 GCA_022424925.1 Candidatus Poseidoniaceae archaeon
TCTACGTGAAGAAATTGAATGACATTGGTGGTATCTTGCAAAACGCCCAGCGAACTAATTTCATCCGTGTGACGGATTTCGATGCCTTCGTCTAACTGGTCGTAAAATCGAATCGTTCGTCGATCCAGTTGCGCAAGTACGGTAACGACAACGCCTCTTTGAGATGCGGAATTGACTTCTGCAAGTCCTGATGAGCGGCACAGGTGTAGGATACCGAAACGGCCCAAGAGAAGAGTGAGACGTTCTTCAGCCTCGTCAGCAAAGTTTGCAATCTTTTTGTGGATGTGTTCACGACCTTTCAGAACAGCAAAACGAGCACTTGTTTCGGCTGAATCGCCTTCTTTGTCTTCATCGTAGTCGGATTTCGCTCCCGACATCAGTTTATCGAAGGATTGACTGGTACGGTCAATTCGTTCTCGTTGGTCTTTGATGAGACGCTTGAAGAGCACGGGCAACGATGAGCACGAAAACCGCATTGGCCGGTCTGCAGTCACACTCACGAGGCCAATTTCGGTCAGCCTTGAGAGTGAATTGTACGCATCCAAACGATTCGTGCCAAGCTTTTTTGCCAGTTCGCTGGCTTTGAGTTCCTTTGAAGTTGAGAGAATCACAACGGACTTTGCCTCACGCTCGGAAAGACCAGCATCTTGAAACAGTTCAGTCCAATTCATTTCATTTCGCCTCCGGCAGAGAGGGAACTGAACGCGTCAAGAATCCGTGCAACGTGGCGGCGTGGTCTGAAGAGCCAATCGTAGCAATAGTGCACTTTTCGGTCAGGCCCGATAAGGAACGAAGACTTGCTAGGGAAAATTCCCAAGTGCACGGGTACGCCGTATGCTTCAGCCACTTCACGTTCGGGGTCACTGAGGAGCGCGAACGGCAGATCGAGTTCAGATTTGAAACGACGATGGTCTTCAAGCGAGTCTTGACTGATTCCTATGACCTCAACAGGTGGCGTGAGTGACTGAAACAAATCATACTGTTCTTTGAAGGTCAAACAGCCTCGCTTGCAGGTTGGAGAACCGTCTTTTGCATAGAAAAACAGCACTTTCCATTTGTCATCATAATCCGCAAGGGATACGATTTCCTCTGTCGAGGAGGGCAAGGTGAAGTTTGGCGCAGTTTGACCGACGAGTTTGTTCCCCATGCCCCTTCCTCAAGGAATGTGTTTGTAAAGTAATACTATGCTTGCTCTGGAATCAAATGACCCATTCGCTTGGCTTTTGTCGAGAGGTAGTGGTTGTTTGTCTGGCAGCGGCCGGTGATGTGAGGGCCTCGCTTTTCGATGGAGATGCCGTTTGAAAGCAGACCGTTGATCTAGAGTGGATTGTTGGTCATAAGGCGAACCTTTTCGACGCCGATTTGTTTGAGCATGTGAGCGCTGAAGTCGTATTCACGACCATCAGCAGGCAAGTTCAGTGCGAGGTTCGCATCAAGCGTATCCATGCCAAGGTCTTGCAGTGCATAGGCCCGTATCTTTGCTTCTAGGCCGATACCTCGACCCTCTTGGCGCATGTAGACGATTGCGCCGCAGCCTTCTTCTTGAATGCGAGCCATGGCCGCACGGAGCTGTGGGCCACAATCGCACTTGAGAGAGCCGAATGCGTCACCTGTGAGGCACTCAGAATGGATGCGAACCAATGGAGCCTTCGTTGTGTTGTCGAGCCCCACAGAAAGAATGCTGTGTTCTGCGCCTTTGTCGTCTACGAAGACCCGCATGCGGAAGTTTCCTTGTTCGGTTGGGAGTATTGCATCGGAGGTAATGTCTTTAGCAAGAGTGTAGTCCTTGTTCATGGCTCTAAATCCAGCAATGCAGATATAAAAGGCTGTATTGAACCTCGATTTTCAAAAACAGTTCTTTATAACTCCTACGAGGTGAAATCCTCTCATGCACACAGTGGAATGCGATTTAGGGGTTGCGGCAATCGTCCGCAGATCTCGAAGCGTTCTCCTGGTGCGAGAGGCTCATGGCCGATACAAAGGCTGCTGGGGACTCCCTAAAGGGTATGTCAACAAGAATGAACTTCCGAGCCATGCGGTCGTACGAGAACTCAGCGAAGAGTGCGAAGTGGACGGTCAAATCATCGGCGTGCAATCCATCCGTGAACGACTCGTCGATGGAACACCCGCCATTTTCATTGCCTACCTTGTCGAGATTGACGATGAGCAAAACCCATCGGTTGGTGAAGAAGTTACTGAATCTCGTTTCATTGATGCCGGCGATTTCGATTCTCTGGAATGGATCAGCGACGCCATGCATTCAATGGCGCTGTCCGCAGTAAACTCAAACCAGGCGCTTCGAACCATCGATTACGAACACAGTCGAGGACACCCGTACATGCTTCACACGCTACCTAAAAACTGGGGTGGCGAAGCATGAATCCCCGCCTCGTCGAACGAGTCCGCGTGTGCAACGAAAAGCCGTTAAATGCTAATGGCAAGTATGTGCTCTATTGGATGATTTCGAACCGTCGGTTCAAGTGCAACGCATCCCTTGAATACGCAGCACACATGGCCACAGAAAACAACGTGCCGCTGTTGGTTCTCGAAGAAATTTCAACCAGCCACGAATTCGCCAATGACAGAATATGTACGTTTATGATTCAGGGGATGCTCGAAAACATCCGCATCTTTAGAGACAACAAAATCCGTTACGTTCCATGGGTCGAAACACCACTCAGCGGACACACCGGCAAACTTCACGACCTCGCTAAAGATGCTGTAATGATTGTAACCGACGACTTCCCAACTTACTTCCCCTCAAAGGCTGTACGCCACGCCAGCCGCTCGATAAACCGACAACTTGTCGCTGTCGACTCAAACGGTGTATTCCCAATGTCGTGGACCGATAGAGCCTACCCAACAGCTCATGGATTCCGTCGTTTTGTCCACCAACGTTTCGTAGAGTGCATCGAAACTTGGCCACAACTCAATCCCGTCGCTAAAGGCCACAACCTTTGGCTTGATGACGAATTGTTCACACAACTCTCTCAAGAGTGGGAGTTTAACGTCACGCCGTTTGAATGGTTGTGGCGCGCTGGAGAGCCTGGTAGTTCAGGCCGTGATGCACTCTCAACGATTGAAATCGACCATTCCGTGCCGCCGGTCGCTCACGCCCGTGGCGGCCGTAGTACCGCTGTACGTATGCTGCAAGAATTCCTTTCGAACCGATTGTATCGATACGCTGACGACCGAAACCAAGTGAAATCCCCCGCAACCAGCGGCCTATCACCGTGGTTCCACTTCGGTCACATCTCAACTGTCGAAGTGATTCAGCAGATTTTGGAAACCAACAATTGGGACCCAGAAACCATCCAAACACCTCGTAAAGGCTCAAGAGAAGGTTGGTGGAATCTTGATAGAGCGGTCGAAAGTTTCCTAGACCAAATCATTACATGGCGAGAACTCGGTTTCAACAACGCCTATCATATTCCTGGGCACAACCATTACGATTCGCTACCAGACTGGGCCAAAACTACCCTCATGGAACACGCCAATGATGAGCGAATCCAGTACACATTCAAACAAATCCAAGAAGCAGATACGCACGACGAGATTTGGAATGCTGCCCAGCGGCAATTGGTTCGTGACGGTATCATTCACAACTACATGCGCATGCTCTGGGGTAAGCGAATACTCGAATGGGCTCCATCGCCTCAGATCGCCGCTGAATGGATGATACAACTCAATGACCGCTTTGCTCTGGACGGAAGAGACCCGAATTCCTACACCGGTATCTTTTGGGTTCTTGGACGTCACGACCGAGCGTGGGGACCGGAACGCGCAATCTTCGGAAAAATCCGATACATGTCTTCGGCCAATACTCGGCGTAAATTCGATTTGAAACCCTACCTGCAAGAATACCGTTATTGAGGTGAAAATGTGGAGTTCAAACATTCTACTGAAGTTGTGACAAGCGTTGAAGACACCTTCGCATGGCACGAACGAAAAGGCGCTTTCCGACGCCTTATGCCCCCTTGGGAACAAGCCGAACAAGTTGGACAATTGTCCTCCTTGGAAGACGGAACCCGCTTGACCTTCAAGTTTCCAATGGGCCCAATAAAGATGAAGTGGATCGCCGAACATTCTGGATACAAACCACCTCACGCCTTTGAAGACACGATGATTAAGGGTCCATTCAAGACATGGCATCACGTTCATTCCTTCGTCGAAACTGAGAACGGTGCCTGCCGTGTCGAAGACCATGTCGAATACACCCTGCCCATGGGAACACTTGGCCGCATCTTCGGTGGAGCGAACGTACGAAACCGATTGAGAAGAATGTTCAAAGCCCGTGAAATTCGCCTCTCAAAAGATACCAAGCGGTACAACAATTTCGCCCATCTCAAACGTAAAAAAATACTCATTGCCGGCTCATCAGGTCTGATTGGCCGCCAACTCATTGCTTTCTTTGACACCTCAGGACACGATGTATGGCGTCTGGTTCGAAAAACGCCGGAAGAGAAACAAATTCGTTGGGATCCGAGTCAAGGCCAGATTAACGCTGACGAGATCGAAGGTTTTGACGCCATTATCCACCTTGGAGGAGCAGGAATTGGCGATAAGCGGTGGACGAAAAAAAGAAAAATCGTTCTCGAAAAAAGTCGCACAGAAAGCACAGAACTACTGGCAACGACCATTGCTGGCCTGAAAAACAAACCTGAAGTGTTCATCGTTTCAAGTGCAATGGGCTTTTACGGCAGTCGCGGTGATGAAGAGTTAACAGAAGAGTCAGCGGCAGGTGAAGGATTCCTTCCAGACATGTGCGTCAAGTGGGAACAATCTGCACAACCCGCGAAAGACGCTGGTGTGCGAACCATACACTGTCGCACCGGTTTAGTTTTGGATGCTACCGGTGGCGTGCTGAAAAAAATGCTCCTACCAGCTCAACTGGGTGCTGGAGGTCCTATTGGATGGGGCAAACAGTGGTACTCTTGGATTGCAATGGACGACCAAGTTTACGCAATCGACCATCTCATGATGACGAAAGAATGCGAAGGCGTGTATAATTTCGGTTCTCCAAATCCGGTGCAACAGAAGACATTTGCGAAGGTACTCGGAAAAGTACTCTGGCGCCCGTCATTCATTCCCGTTCCGCCTTTCGGTATTTGGTTCCTGCTCGGAAAGATGGGTGTAACGCTGGCAACCGATAGCGCGAAGATTTTACCAAACCGCTTGATCGAAAGCGGATATGAATTCCAGTACACCACGCTTGAACCGACTCTTCGAGACGCATTGGGCAAGTGGAAGGATTGAAGCGGTTGGCATCGTTTACAGCCACTTGTGCTGGAGAACCGTTCAAATACAAGTCTTCACTCATTGTAAGTCTCTGACTGCTCTTGAGACATGAAGAAGAACCGCATGCAGCATTTCACCTTCATATACCGTTACACAAAGGTCGGGACATGAGCGAGAAACGGATTGTTGTCTTGACCGGCGCTGGCATATCAGCCGAATCGGGAGTTCGTACGTTTCGTGATGGAGATGGGCTGTGGGAAGAGCATCGAATCGAAGACGTTGCAACACCACAAGCATGGCGGGCCGACCCGATGTTCGTTTGGCGGTTTTATCAAGCCCGAAGACGCCAGTTACTGGATGTGAAGCCAAATCCTGCCCATTTCGCCCTTGCCGAAATGGCTCAAAACAGGGAACATTTCACCCTCATTACACAGAATGTTGACGACCTGCATGAACGAGCTGGCACGAGCAATACGATACATATGCACGGACGCTTAGAAACGCTACGCTGCGAGCGAAGCGGTCGGAATGAAGTGCGAATGGATGAAAATGAACTCCTTGATGAGTTCCTAACATGTTCGTGCTGCAGCGAGCCTGTGCGCCTTCGTCCGGACATTGTTTGGTTTGGAGAAACGCCGATGTTCATGAACGAAATCTATGCTGCAGTT
Source organism: Candidatus Poseidoniaceae archaeon (assembly GCA_022424925.1). Taxonomy (GTDB): domain Archaea; phylum Thermoplasmatota; class Poseidoniia; order Poseidoniales; family Poseidoniaceae; genus MGIIa-L1. The sequence continues at coordinate 5,907 of JAKMGM010000050.1, forward strand.
GAGCAGTGCGATGTTTTCGTAGTCGTCGGTAGTTCAGGCCACGTGTATCCGGCAGCGAATCTGGTCAACATTGCCAAAGCAGCCGGTGCAACAACGATGCTGGTGAACCTCGAAGCGCCTTTGAATGTGGATGCCTTTGACGAAGTACACTTGGGCAAAGCAGGAGTGTTGTTACCTGACTTGCTCAAACGCTTAGCGTGATGCGCAACGCCAATCAATTTCGCATTGATACGGACGCAACCGGTCGCGCTTAGCAAAAACTGCGCCTTGACACGAAGTCATACGAGGATGATGTCGATACCACGGAGCAGCGAATGGCAGATTTAGTAGCCAACTGAAGAGGGTGATTGCGAGCCTCGCTCTTTATGAAAAGCCCGAGGCAGAAGTGTGAGGGCTGGAACACCCACAATCACGTGCAGAAGATTGAGCATGATGGCCGCTTCAACAGTCCCTGAACCGAAGGAATACATTCCGTAAGCGACCAAGAACAGGACACCACTAACCCTCCACCACGTGTCAGGATGGTCGGTCACCGTCTTCAACAAAGTGTGGAAGACAACGGTGCTGGCACAGAATGCAACGGTTGCTGCAAACGTGGCCAACGTGAAGAATACGGGAGGGAACATTGTATTCGATTGCCTCTCCCAAGGTGCCCAAGGCGTATCCATGCCGATACCCAGGGTCAGCACACCCGCCCCTGCAGTGGCCAGAACACCGATCAAGAGCAATGTCTTGCTCGAGGCTTGTAGCGCCGTGATGTGGGCTGAAATCATGTATTACCGTCAAGCACCGTAGTACATAGGCTCATGTTTTCGTATCGCAACAGAGTTCGAGGATTTAACTCAGGTCAAAGTTAGAAATCACCATCAAACACTGCCGTCGTTCGAGCCCAATTCATCGAATTTAGATTTCATGGTTGGATTCCCTCGTGTCAACTTCTTGATGGAGAGGTCCTGCGTTTTGTTGTTCGCATGTTCGAGTTGACGCCCTGAGGTTGTTAAACTGGCCTTGATTTTTTCCAGTTTTTTGATTGTGGCATCGATGTCTGTGATGGCCGATTGGTAATAGTTCTGAGCAGTAGCCACATTCTTTCCGAATGCTTCCTGGAAATCAATGAGCTTGTTTTCGAAC
>JAKMGM010000003.1 GCA_022424925.1 Candidatus Poseidoniaceae archaeon
TCAGTGTTCCGTCCGATTCTCTAATTTGGACGGTCGAATCACAAGCGTTCTCATTTTCAATGTTCGAGAGTTGTTCAGAAGTCAGACACCCGCTAAGCGAGAATCCAAGAACAAGTACTGTTAGGAAGAGGGCATGTTTCACGCCGATCCCTCCTTGAGCAGCGAGGCGAGTTGATGGGTTCGGTCAACCAGTTCGAGTGGATTGTGAGCAATGACATACAGTGTTGGTTCCCAACCAAAGTCTCCTTCGTCGAGCAAGACATCAAAACGCGTCATTTGTGAGTCAATTTTTGCCTTGGGTGCGAGTCCAAATGCATAGCCCAACTGTTCACATGCTTCACGCACCGCATTTGTATCTACGGCGTTGTTCCGGATTGGTGGACGGACATTGAGTACTGAAGTTTTGGTTTGTTCCAGCTGATGAATCGTCAACAGCACATTAGCGAGGTGATTGGAGGCACCGAAACTGGGTGTTTCGTGGTGACGAAGCACGCCATCAACCATTGTGATTCTGCCCGGAAATGCTGCGACCTCACTTGTTTGTTTTGCTCCAATGTTGCATGAGGCGATATTGAGTCCAACAGCCGGTATTGACTGTTCGATTCGACGGGCATCAAGTCTTCCTGCTGCCCATTCCAGCCGACGCAAGAGTGCTCTCTGTTCCTGCCCGGCATCCAAGTCCGTTCCAGTCAACGTTTTGTCAAATCGCAATGTGTTGTTGCCGCTGAGTTGAAATTCAACGATGAACCGTTGTCTTAGAACCCGTGAACCCGGGCCAAGTGACGAGAGTGCTTGTGAAAGTTCGTTCCCCCACCCATCAATCGTTGCTTCATCTGCGCTTGCATTGAGCCGCATTGGTGGTTTTTGCATCTGGCGAGATACAGTACTTTGTGTTGAACCGAGTATCTCTGCGATTTCCGTTTGTGACCATCCGTTCGTCCGAAGATCTTTCGCTACATGCTGATGCAATCTTCCAATCCATTTGTCGCCTACGTGTCCGAGCATGAGACGACGTATCAACGGCTCCTATTCAATGTTGCTCGTGTGGTATGCAGTATGCATCGAATACTTATGTTGTTGTGTTGTTTTCAGACGGCAAGATACGAAGAATTCTTGCGGTTTCGTTCGAAACACAACTTCTTTCTTCATGTTCAGCGAACATAGGTCGTGATGAAGGAGCAATCATCACGATTTCTAGGCATCGAAGAAAAATTGAGCCGCAGTCAAGGTTATGGAGGATGAATGTAAAACTATTCACTTATCATAAAGCCAAGAATGCATCGAAGAACAATGCAAGGTTGAGTGTATTCAACATATTCATTCATGAACACTAAGAACCCCCCCAACGTCGTCGTCATGAGAAGCATGGAATTGGAAGCATTCATCGGGGCGGTTGCAGACCGTATAGTCCACTATCTCGAGGCTGCTGATTCCCCAGGAAAAGTTTCCGAGGGGCTCCCCCATGCATCCCTCGCCAAAATTTCTGACCTCAAATTACCGCTGGAGGGTAACGGTTCTGATGCCGTTCTTGACGACATTGACGCATATCTTCTTTCATGCGTGAAAACAAACCGCCCTGAATTCATGAATCCCCTTTGGGGGGGAATCAACACCGCAGCACTGGTGGGCGAAATCATATCAACGCTTACGAACACCTCCATGTACACATATGAACTGGCACCATTGGCGACCCTCATCGAGCAAGCAATTATCCAACGAATGTCCGAAATAGTCGGCTTTCACGGTGGAGTGGGTACGTTAACGACGGGTGGTTCAAACGGTAACATGCTCGGTATGCTCTGCGCTCGACAGGTCATTGTGCCGAATTCTACACAAACAGGTATTGATGGGCGTTCCCTCGTGGCATATGTTTCAAGCGAAGCTCATTATTCTGTCCTCATGGCAGCGAATGTTATTGGCATTGGTCATCAAAACGTCATCAAGGTAGCCTGCGATGAGGACGGTTGCATGCAACCAGAATCCTTACGCGAGGAGATAGAACGAACACGGCGTGAAGGCCGTACGCCGTTTTGTGTCATCTCCACTGCAGCTACGACCGTCCGAGGTGCTTTTGACCCCATTCGAGAGATTGGTGATGTAGCACATGCTGAGGGCATTTGGCATCACGTTGATGCTGCATGGGGTGGTAGTTCCCAATTTTCCTCCAAACACCGTGAACTGATGGCTGGTGTTGAGTTTGCGGACAGTGTCTGTTGGGATGCGCACAAGATGATGGGTATTCCGCTTATTTGCAGTGCTTTCTTGGTGAAAGACGCCGAAGTCCTTGCACGCGTCTGCTCCCACGGTAACGTCGCGCACTACTTGTTCCATGAGGAATCTAGAAACATTGATGCAGGCCGGTATTCCCTACAATGTGGGCGACGAAACGATGCCCTCAAACTTTGGCTCGCATGGAGAGAATGTGGTGATGCAGGTTGGGCGGCTCAAGTTGATCGTTACATGGATTTAGCAGGTCACTTAGAAACACTCGTCATAGAACATCCAGATATGGAAATGATGTCTTCACGAATGTGGACCAATGTTTGCTTTCGTCTTACCCCCAACAACTACTCAGGTGACCTCAACGAGCTCAATTCAGAGGTGCGTAAGCGGTTAATGAGCAGCGGTAACTACATGGTGAGCCGTTCAAACATCGGCGATGATGTCATATTCCGAGCCGTTATTGCTAACCCAAAGATTACCAATGAATCACTCGGGCGCTTGGTCGAAGAAATTGGTCAACTGTGCGACGATGTCGTCAAGGGATTACCGTATTAATTTCCGGTATTGTAAACGACCTTTTTTTTACCAAGGCCTTTATTCTGAACTATGGAGGAAGTTGGTAATGTTTCAATTTGGCACCGTTTTTACTCCAGTTCGTTCTTTTTCCTCCTTGCCTTTGTTCTCGGGTGCGTTGTATCAGTTTTTGAACCACTTCTTCTTTCGTATCTTGGAAGCGATATCACTGATGCGATCTGGCCGCATGCATATCGAACGCTGCAATGGACAATGCTGTTGAGAGGCAATGTTTTCTCGTTCACATTGGCGGTGAGTCTGTTGATGTTTGCTACCTTCATGGTGCTGCAGCGTCACCTCAGAGGCGATATGAATCCACGATGGATGAATGGTCTTGGGTTTGGTTTCATGGGCCTTCTCACTGGCTTCATACTTCTGTTCTTCGCACTCGATGAGTTTTATTTGCGTGGTGCATTTCTACTTTTACCGACTGCGTATGGATTTCTTCTGTTTGCCGTGCTCCTCATGGTAGGCGGTATACCTCATCTTCCTCGTAAGACTTCACTCAGCACTGTCTCAAAGCATGTCCTCCATATTGCTGGTGTGTTCTTTGCAGCATGGTTGGTTATGCCTGGCATACCTGCACTCATCGGCATCGCTCCTTCGCCGCCTGCCGCTCCTCTTTTGGGGTACGGTGCTGAACCAGGGCCGTTTGAAACTTCGCTGTCTGTTCATCCCTATTCTTTACCTGCTGAAGTTCTGAACATACTCGATTCAAGCGAGCAAGACATTGAATTTTCAGTCTATCTCACCTTGCCTCTTTTACCAGATGATCTCATTCTTGACGCAGTACCTCTCGCTATCTTGTCGCACGGTTGGGGTTACCCTACACACGAAGAATATACGGATTGGATTGCTCATCTCTCAGCGAAAGGCATGGCTGTAGCGTTCATACAATACCCATCTGATATCAGCCCTCCAATACCAGATGGTTTCGTTGATACTGATATTGAAGGCGCTTCGAACTGGCCTCATCACGAATAC
>JAKMGM010000021.1 GCA_022424925.1 Candidatus Poseidoniaceae archaeon
CGGTTGGAGTGCCTTTTCTGCTACGTTTCGCGTGATGTTCAAAGAAGAGGGACGCAAAAGCATTGAATTCGCAAAAACGCGACAAATTGTGTTGTTCCCTCTTTTGCTCACACTGGTCACGGCGGTAACCACCATCGGCTTGCAGTTTCTTGTCGGCGACTCATCTGCACAGGTGAGCGACCTGGAATCAAAGACATTCACGTGGAATGAATTGCGTTTTGCATTGCACTTGCCCTTACTGATGTTTAGCTTGGGCATGGGTACTTTTGCCTTCATGGGTCACGACGCTATCGTTCGGCGTGCCGGGACAAAAAATTACCTTCTTGCTGCCCCTGCACTGCAGCCTTTGCCCAATTCAGTAGCGCATTTTGCGTATTTTGTCAAGGATTTATGCTTCTATGTCATGCTCATTCTTTCGCCTGTTGTCATGGGCATGGCGATTGGAATCATGCTTGAATCTACGGCTGGAATCACCACGCCTCTCGAATGGACAAGCCTACCTTGGACGTGGTTAGCGATGATCATAACGCTGGCTCAAGGCCTTGCAATGGCCTTTTTCGCGTCAGCACTCTGGATGCGTGGGCGGCCATATACGATTCTCGGACCTGGCCTTGTTGTAGCGTTCGGTATTGCTATTGGTCTGGGTCAATTTGACATTGGCAGCATTCTATGGGGCCTCAGCGTTCAGAACACGCAAAACCCAGTCATTGCACTGCTCGCACTGGCCGGTAGCATTGGCCTTGGTATGCTTTCATCAGCACTCATCATCGATGATTTTGATGTCTCTGTGGTTGAACGAAAAGAATTGTTCACACCAATCTACAACCGACTCGGTTTCCTCGGAAGAGGAGAAATCCGACTCATTGTCGCCAAGGAATTCGTCGACCTGTTTCGCTCGGGCTCTTTGAAAAAGATGACTGTATCCTACGCCATTCCACTGCTCGTGCTGTTGGGGATGGCGTGGCTTGTCGATTTTGCAGAAGCTCCTATCCCGATTAATTTGTTATCGTATGCACCGTTTTTAGGTTTCTTTGGATTCAACTTTTATTCCTGGCTGACGATTTTGGATTCACCTGAATTCATGAATGGCTTGCCCTTGCGAGTACCTCAACTGATTCGTGCCAAAGTTGTTGTTTACTTCCTTGCCACCTCGTGGATTTCGCTGATCTTCATCGTACTCATGGCGTGGAGGCTGGATGAGTGGGCCGCACTTCCCACCAGCATTATCGTGATGTTTGCGAACTCGGTATACATCGTGGCACTGACCGCTTTTTTGATGGGATTACGACCCAACAAGGCAATTTTTGATGCATCAATCATGATTTGGTTTTGGATTGGAACCGTGGTGCCGTTGCTGCTCCTGTTCCTGCTCTCGTTCACCCAAGGTGATGTGTCGCTGTACGGTAACTGGTGGGAGCGCGCCTCCGAAGACGGGTTAGCCGCAACTGCTGCCATGTACGACCAGAGCATGGTAGAACAAGGCTACAAGGGAATGCTTGCAATTTCGGTTGGCTTGATTCTCGCTTCTGCTCTGCTGTGGAAACTCATGGACCGCCGATGGGGCAGGGCCGAGTTCTCGAACTGAACGCCTTCTTTAGGATGACACAAAGAGGTATCTTGATGAGCATTCGGCTACGCCGTACAAGCATGGCACGAGTCGTAGCAGTCTGCGGAATGCCGGGCTCAGGCAAAGGCGAGTTCGCCAATGTCTTGCTTTCTCATGGCATACCGGTGTTGTCCATGGGCGACATGGTTCGAGCGGAAGTACGGCGGCAGGAACTCGAAGAATCACCCGGAATCTTCGGAGAAATCGCTGCGCAACTACGAGCCGAGCACGGTGAAGACATTCTTGCAGTACGCTTAGCGGACGCGGTCGATGACCACCTTAAGTCGCACGCACTTGTTCTCATCGAAGGCATGCGTGGCACGGCTGAACGCATCGTTTTTCAGCAACGCTGGCAACAACAGTTCCATTCTCTGGCTGTTGACGCTTCACCTGAAACACGGTTTGAGCGGATACAAAACCGGGGACGCTCCGAAGACGGCAACCGAGAAGCGTTTGAAGTGCGAGATAACCGTGAACGGGGATGGGGATTGGAACAAATAATCGCCGAAGCTGATTTTTTGATTGACAACAACGTCGAACTGAACGAATTTCAAGCCGCTTGTGAACAGTGGCTTACGAACTTCACAAACATGGAATGAAGTTCGCTCATATCCAGCGGTTTTGGAGAAATTATTCTGCTCGCAGGTGACGGTTTTCAGGGTACTTTTCACCCAAGTGTTATAGTCGGCCATAGCGTGTGATAAATTGCTTCGGCAGAGGGTGCACGTATGGCAAGAAAACAAAACAAAGGTGGTGGCAAGCGCCAGCGAGCCAAACAACGTGCCCAATACGATGAACTCGACAAGTATCCAGTCATGCCACCGCACGCCTTTGCGCGCATCGTTCGAGACAAACAAACGCTCAACATTATTTACCAAATAATCGAACCACCGATGACCAAGCGGGAGCAAGAATACCGTGACGAAATCCTCGATATCTTCATCCGCTCTCTTACGGCGAACATCGAAGAAATCGATGCGAACCCAGAAGCCTATATCCGTACTGCGATGGACAAGGTCATCAAATCCTACGGTATGAAAATCAATAAAAAGTCAAAATCGAAGATTTTCTACTACCTGCGCCGAGACCTGATTGGATACGGCCAAATGGATGTCCTCATGAACGACATCAACGTTGAGGATATTTCCCTCGACGGAACGGGCGTTCCAATTTTCGCCTACCACCGCAAGTTCGAATCGGTGGAAACAACCTGCGTTTGGAACACAGACCATGAACTTGAATCGTATGTTATCAAACTCGCACAGCGGTGTGGCAAGCACATTTCAGTTGCCGACCCGTTGCTTGACGCAACGCTGATGGACGGTTCTCGAATTGTCATGAAACTCGGGCACGAAATCTCAACTCGAGGTTCAGCCTTCTGTATTCGACGGTTCAAGGATGACCCGTTCTCGCCTGCTGACATCGTCGCCTTCAGAACCATGTCATCGCTAATGGTGGCCTACCTCTGGATTGCGTTCCAAAATGAAGTGCCAATGCTGTTCGTCGGTGGTACTGCATCCGGAAAGACAACGACACTCAACGCCATGTGTATTTTCATCCCTTGGCAAATGAAGATTGTATCAATCGAATCGACCCGTGAAGTCAACATCCCACAACCAAACTGGGTTCCCGGCCTGACAAGGCAAGGTTTCGGTGGAGAATCCACCGACGGTGTCATCGGTGAGTTCGAGTTGCTCAAAGCAGCGTTGCGTGAACGGCCTGAATACATCATTGTCGGTGAGATCCGTGGTGCAGAAGCCTATGTTCTGTTCCAAGCGATGGCGACAGGACACTGCGCATACTCAACGGTACACGCTGATTCGGTTCCGTCGCTTGTTCACCGGCTGGAGAACAAACCGATTGACATCCCGCGTGTTCTTCTTCCTGCTTTGGAAGCATGCTGTATCCAAATTCAAACCCGTATCAACGGAAAGCGTGTACGTCGTACCAAGCAACTTGTCGAAATCGTCGGTATCGACCCAAACTCGCTGGAAATTATTACCAACGAAGTGTTCCGATGGGATGTTACAAGCGATGACTTCATCTTCAGTGGAAAGTCCTATGTTTTGGAGAAAATTATGGTGAAGTTGAACTATTCACAAGACGACATGCGCCGTGAGTTGCGAACCCGAAAGCGCATTCTTGAATGGATGGTTTTGAACGATATTCGTAAAGCAGACCAAGTGTCACAAATCGTCACAGAATACTATGTGCGACCGACTGAAATCTTGGCACGGGTTGACGGCCTTCGTTGATATTTTTTGGAAGTGAAGCAATGGACCTGACCACGTGGCAACGGATTTGCAACCGAGTACTCGGCCGTGCGCTGCGCAAGCGAGCACGAAACGACAAGGTGCTGTCTGAAAGCCTGGTGAAAGGAGCCATGCCAATGATGCCTGAGGTGTATCTTGCTACTGCACTCATGACCACCGTTGCCATTACACTGGTCTCATGGGGATTTGTTTCGTTGTTTTTCATACCGGATATCGGCGTGATTGCGTACTGGGAGAGCATCCAAGACCCTGCGACCATCAACTACTGCTTCGAGTGGGAGTACTGGAACCAAGATTTGGTTGACCCGAACAAGCCAGGAAACGGTTGCGACGGTTTTGCGTATCAGGTCTTCCCCCCGTTCCTGAAAGTTCTCATCGTCGCAATTGGTGGATTGATTGTCCCCTATGCGGCGTTCAAGTACAACAAGGGTGGAGCAACCCGTGAGGCTGCACGCCGAGGTGCAATGATCGAGAAGTACCTTCCATACGCAGCATCCTACACCGCAGCAATGTCCGCTGCAAACGCAACACCGTCGAAGATTTTTAGGTCGCTGGCCATGAACAAGGACATCTATGGCGATGTTGCAGATGATGCGGCAATGGTATATCGAGACGTAACTCTGCTTGGATACGATTTAATCACCGCCATGAAAATGAGCGTTGACAGAGCCGCATCGGTATGGTTGACTGAATTTTTCCAGGGCATGGTTGGTACACTGACCGCTGGTGGTCAGCTCAAACTGTTCTTCCTCAACCGAGCCGAGCACTACATGCGTGAAAACCGAACCCGTCTTCAGATGTTTTTGGAATCCATCGCACTCTTGGCAGAATCATACATTGTCGTGGCCGTAGCAATGCCGCTGTTTTTGATTGTCATGCTGGTCATTATGTTCTGGGTATCAGGCAGCGGTGCACAAATGTCGGAAGGCATGCTGTACGGCATTGTATTGGGCTTCGTACCGATGATTCACGTGGCGTACGCCATCTTGGTTTGGACCAGCAGCAAGGAACAAGAAATGTGAGGGGGTGAGCGCATGGCCAAGAAGAAGAACAAAATCACCGTGAAACTCGACCTTCCAAAGGACGATTCAACGTTGACAAAGTTGTATGCCATCCTCTTTGTTTCCATCTTCTTAGGCCTGTGTACCGGAACCGTTTGGGCCACGAACTCAGGGTTCATTCCTTCAGCGAACGGCGAACCTATGTTCACCAACCTGTACTGTGGAATCACCGCACAAGACGCCCAAGGCAATTCAGTCGGTGAAAAGTTCAACACCAACATCAAACCTGACTACGCCGCAAACCAATCCTGCAGTATCCTTCAAGATGCTCCAGACAGAGTGGTCTGGGAAGGCGAGGAGTGGCGAACGTTCACCAAGCAAGGGAAGAATTTCGATGTTCCAGGCGTTGACGCCGACCAAACAGGTGGCATCATCGTGCAGCAACCACTGTGGGTCAATTGCAGTGTAGATGCAGATACACCCACTGACTACATCATAGCAATACGCTCACAAAGCGGCGAGATTCTTGCTGTTCATCGGGGGACGACAGACACCGATAACAATCCGAACAATGATGGCTGTGCAATGACGCTTGACAATATCCCTGCCGATACACGCTACGAGTTCGTTGCATTCTCAGATGAAGAAGGAAAGCGAATTTCTGAAATGACTTTTGACATGACGGTTCACTATTTCGACGGTATCCCTTCAAACATGAACAACAAATCCTTTTGGCTCGGCCCAGAGGTTGAACTTGGACCAAAGTCGATTCGTCCGTTTATTTTCCTCAACTTCTTCGGTATGACCTTCTTCTTCCTTCTTTACCCTGCTTCGTATTACTGGGAACGTGTAGAAAACGCCAAGAACGAAGTCGAAGAAAAGTTCCCTGACTTCTTGAGAGATTTGGCGGAATACTGGAAGGGTGGTCTTTCGATGACCGTGGCTATTCAAACGCTTGCAACCTCGGAGTACGGCGCGCTGAATGACGAAGTCAAGAAAATGTCCGACCAACTGAGTTGGGGTATCAAGTTCAGCGATGTCATCAAGCAATTTGCTGACCGAGTCGGAACGCCACTTGTCCAACGTGCGATTGCACTCATCGCTGAAGCAGACCGTGCGGGTGGAAAGATTTCTGATATCTTGGTTACAGCAGCAAACGATTCTCGTGAATTGAAGTTCTTGGAAGGTGAACGGAAACGAGCCATTGGTTCGTACATTGCGGTTATTTGGACTTCGTATTTCGTTTTCCTCGGGGTTATCGTCACGCTGGCTGTTGTCTTTATTCCTGCTATTGCGGGTTCAAACTCCAGCGGTGAAGACGGCGGTGATAGCGGAGGTCAAACGATTGGTAACATGACAATCCGTAACATCGACCCGCTGTTTTTCCTAACGGTGTTTTACTACGGTGTAACCATGCAGGCTGTCGGTAACGGCACCATGGCAGGCTTGATGTCAACCGGTCGGTTCTCAACCGGCTTCAAGCACTCAGGAATGATGATTCTCGTTTCCTTGGTCGTGTTCAACCTGTTGGCCTTCACGCCCAACCTCATAGGTATCACCGAAGTTCCAGGCCTCAATCCGTCAACGGGAACGTTCATTCCATCCCCACTGTTCTTCGGGTGATTGAATGCGTCGCAATGAAGAAGCACAAATCCACATCCTCGAGATGTTGACACTGTTTTGGTTGTTCTTCATGTCGGCCACCTTCTTGATCCGCATTCAAGTCCCTGACGCACCCTCGGTAGCGCACGATGCTGCGATGGAACTCGCCGGTGACGATGCGTTTCGATACGGCATTGGACTTGAGGCAGAAGTCTCAGGCGAAAATCGGCTGAGTGAGCTGCTCGAAAACGGAGAACTGGATGAGGCATGCAGGCTGTTGCAGAACTACATCGTCGCCGGCAAGGAAGCCAATTGTTGGCTGGCGCAAAACAGCGGAACTTCGGCCCCATACGGGAATACCGGAACTCCCGCTGGTGAAACGGTCACTGTCCACCACTTGCTGTCCATTGACGAACACGCTTGGACGGTCACGCTCGATGTATGGAACCGTGGAGGTGGTGCTTGATGCGCTCACGCATTGAACAGTGCGGTGAAGACAGAGATGCTGGCCAAATGCTCCTCGCTGCTGGCGTTGTGCTGTTGATGTCACTCCTCTCGATGGCTATTTTTGGCGTTAAGGTCGCTGGCCTCACCATGCCGCATGATACGGCATCCGACGGTGTTTTGGTGACTTCAATCGAAGTGGAAGACGCCGTACCCGAGCTCACACAAGCACGGACACTGTTGTGGATTGAAGGCGGCCTTGAACCTCTTGAAGCGGGAGAAATCGCCTTTCAAAGCGTACACGACGACGTCCTGTACCACGGTGAATTGAGAGGCATTGAGATTAAACTCATCGATATGCAGGTGAACGAAACCTCTGCAACCACTTTGCTGTTTGAAGCAGAACTTGGTATCTCAGACGGTTCAGCCATGCTTACAATGCCAGTTTCGTTTGAAGTCACGCACGGTTAACGCTGCTGTGTGTGCTCATTCCAAGCCAAGTCCATGAGATGCTCAATGCGGTCGGTGTCTTTCGAAACCCGTGAAAGGTCCACAATTGGCCATGAGGCAATCTTCGCACGCTCGATCAATCCGTCTTGGATAGCACGAATACGTGGGAAAGCAGCCAGATAGCGGTCTGCTCGACGAAACGAATGCGCATCCCGTGAACGAATCATTGAACGATGCCTATCTTCTTCACCAACCGTCATTACAAGTCCGATGGCGATGCCACCCGCTTCTCGCCAGCTTCGCAGAAGACGCTCACTTGGATTGATATGAACCCCCTCAATCAGCAAATCAATTCCTTCTCGTCGCGCCCGGTCTATGGTCGCAACAATGCCTGTTTCAACCGCTTGGCAGGTCTCAAGCCAATCAAGAACAGGTTCGCCTGAATCACCACGAGAGAACGATGAACGGTGCAACGATGGAACGCTACGCTCCTCGTCGGTTGCCCGCATAATTTCCCGAACGGCGTCGGTTGAGAGAAGGCGTGCAAAATTATTGGAAGCCGCAAGTTGAACCGATGCAGTGGACTTCCCGGTACCTGTTGCGCCTGCGATAACCAAGAGTCGAGGTGCTCGGTCGGCGATGACCCGTGCAGCAGCATCTGCCAAACCAACGCCTCGAGCCATACAGCAAGCACGATGAATCTGCTTCAAGAGTCTTTTCTCAGTTTACACCCCCTCTACCTTTCTTTGCGGGTGGCGATACAAAGCGAATGCCTTTGAGGGGACAGCGTTTGGGAAGTTCATGAGCGCAGAACAAATGTCGATTGCTGGTGAATGGTGCAGTGCTGAAGACGGTGCTACGGCTGATGTACTCAACCCCGCAACCAGTGAAGTGATGGCGACAACCCCCAAAGCAACCGTTGCTGATGTCAACCGATGCGTTGATGCATCCCGTGCGGCGTTTGAAGACAAGTCGTGGAAAGCCATGGACCCAGCGCAACGCGGTCGCATTCTCAACAAGATGGCGCAAGCAACCTACGCCAAAGCCAAGGAACTCGCAGTCATCGAATCCAACAACAACGGCAAGACCTTCCGAGAAGCGTTGTCCGAAATTCGATACGGGGCATGGACACTGGAGTACTTTGCCGGACTTTCCGATAAAATTGAAGGAAGTACAATCCCAGTACCCGGAAACCGCCTCAACTACACACTACGTCAACCGCTTGGCGTCACCGCTCACATCGTGCCGTGGAACTTCCCGTTGCAACTTGCTTTACGCTCGATTGCTCCCGCACTTGCTGCTGGATGCACGGTTATTGCAAAACCGGCCTCGTGGACACCGCTCTCCCTCATCGCATGGGCAAAAGCAATGGAAGAGGCAAACGTTGGACTTCCTGCTGGTGTTTTGCAAGTCATTACCGGTTCAGGTGCACTGATTGGAGACGCTCTAGCCGGTCACCAAGGCGTTGACGGAATCGTACTCACTGGAGGTGTTCCAACCGGACAAGCCGTCATGGCAAAGGCGAGTGAGAATTTGACACCTGTAACCTTGGAACTCGGCGGCAAAGGAGCCAACATCGTATTTCCTGATGCAAACCTGCGTTATGCTGCAAAAGCGATTTGCTTCGGGATTTTCATGAACGCTGGGCAAATGTGCTGGGCTGGCTCTCGTCTCATCGTTCACGAGGACATTCACGACGAACTGGTCGAAGCGGTTGTTGCCGAAGTTGGCAAGTGGAAGGTTGGACCAGGTATGGCTGAAGGCGTACGCATCGGAAGCCTCGTCCATCGCCATCATCGAGATGAAGTGATGGAAAAACTGCATGCGGGTTTAGCTATGGGTGGTGAGGTCGTTTGCGGTGGTAACATCGTTGAAGGTGATGGCGCCTTCATGGAAGCAACCGTCGTCACGGGCGTTGACAGTTCCAATCTGTTGTTCAATGACGAACTGTTCGGACCGGTACTTTCGGTGACTTCGTTTAGCGATGATGCGGAAGCACTTGCGTTGGCGAACGACACCCCATTCGGTCTTCTCAACGGTATCTGGACACAGAACCTGAGCCGTGCCCACTCCATGGCACGAGACCTTGAAAGCGGCATGGTCTCCATCAATGAATACCCAATCACCTTCCCACAGACGGCCTTCACTGGATGGAAACAATCAGGCATCGGCATTGAACAAAGTAAAGACGCACTGCGCTTCTACACCAAGGTCAAGAACGTCAACGTTAAACTGTGAGGCGAAAGCATGGCTGTGACATCGACTGACTTGAACGAAGGCATTCGACTGATCCATTTCTCAGGCCAATCTGCAACGCAGTCATTCTCAAGAGAGTTTCTACCGCACATTGCGAAAGCCATTGATGCGGGACTCACCCATCCAAACGTCAAGGCCATCGTACTGACGGGTGAAGGCAAATTTTTCTCGGCAGGCGCCGACATCAATGCGTTTGCCAAGTCAATCGAAGACGGCGATGCACCTCAATTGATTCGAGATTTGACCGGGATACTGCACCCACTGTTGATTCGCATGCGTCAATCCCCCACCATTACGGTGGCGGCCATAAACGGGGCTTGCGCAGGAGGAGGACTTGGACTTGCACTTGCGTGCGACGCACGAATCGTGTCCCCTCAAGCGAAGATGGCTGCCTCGTACGCTGGCATGGGGCTTTCACCCGACGGTGGAACAACGTGGTTACTCCCTCGTCTGGTCGGAGACCAAGTCTCTCGACGGTTCTTTTTCGAAAATGAAATATGGAATGCTGAGCAATGCGTCACCGTCGGTGCGGCTGATGCCATGGTTGCAGCGGACACACTGGTTGAAGCCGCATGTGAGACCGCTGAACGATGGAGTCAGTGGGGACAGCACACCAAAGAAGCAACCAAGCATTTGCTGCAGGTCCAATCAACACAGGATTTTGAAACGCATTTGAAACACGAGCGTACACTCATCGAAGCGGCAGGTACTACCGATGCGTTCAAAGAAGGTGTTTCGGCATTTCTGGAAAAGCGTAAACCGGTATTTGAACGATAACCAGTCGACTGGATTCACTCAGGCAAGTCGGATTCAACCGCTTCACCGGTCGACCAATCGTAGATTCCCTTTCCGGATTTCTTACCGAGCCGGCCTTCTGCAACGAGTTTTTCCAAAAGAGGATGGGGTGCATAGGCGTCATCACCAAACGATGCCTGTAGATTGTTGAGAATATCTCGGCGGACATCGAGACCGACCAAGTCGGTTAGAGCCAACGGACCCATTGGATGCTTGTACCCCAAAACCATCGCTGTATCGATGTCTTTGGCGCTTGCAACACCATCAGCGAGCATGCGTATGGCTTCATTCCCCAACACCACGCCAAGTCGACTGGTGGCAAATCCGGGAATGTCTTTGACCAAAATGGTTGTTTTGCCCATGGCTTGACCAGCAGCCTCAGCTACAGCAATCGTTTGCTCACTGGTCGAATCATGCCGCACCAGTTCAAGCAGTTTCATGATGGGAACTGGATTGAAGAAATGCATTCCAATCACCCGTTCTGGACGAGAAGTTGCCGCTGCGATGTCGGCAATTGATAGCGATGAAGTGTTGGTTCCAAGAATTGCATGCGCCGGTGCAAGCGTATCCAATTGTGCAAAAATGGAATGCTTCAAATCAGGAATTTCGGGAACGGCTTCAATGACCATGTCTGCTTGTGAAACCGCTTCAGCCATGTCTGTGAAGGCATGCAGATGTTCACGCCATTGTGCTTTTTGTTCTGCAGTTGTTTTGCCTCGAGCGATTCCCTTGTCCCAAAATGCCTCAATTCGAGCCATGCCTCGCTCCAATCCTTCAGGAAAGGCGTCAAACAAATGTGTCTTCCAACCACTTTGTGCGCATACTTGAGCAATACCCGCACCCATCGTTCCAGCACCGATTACCGCTACGCAGCGAATCTCCATACAGCCCCCAGTCGGCTCGACTTCATCATGCTTCCTTGAGAGCAGGTTGCTTTCTCTGTGCCAATGCAACGCCACCAACAATCAGTACGAACGCAACGAAAAGCGATGCGCCAAGTTTCTCGTCGAGCAATACATAACCGCTGAAAATTCCAAAAATGGGTACCAAGTAAACGTACAACGCACTCTTGCCTGCTCCGATAGCAAGAATGCCATCGGCAAACCAAACGTAGGATACCACTGTGGAGAAAATAGCCAAGAAAAGAATGGATACCCAACCGTAAAACGAAGGTTCAGGAATACCAACGATTGCCGTTTCAACTGCAGCAATCGGCGTCAACATCGCAAAACCTGTGACTGAAGACCAAACGGTGAGTTGCAACGGCGTAAGACATCGGTCTGAATCCTTTGAAGGCTCAGTCATTGCAATTTTCATTTGGATGGTGTTGCATGCCCACGCTAAGGCTGCACCGGCGATGAGGAGGTCGCCCAATGCCCGCTCATAGAACGGGATATCGACGTTGGGAGAGTACAGAAAAAGTACGGTAACCCCTGCAAGTCCTAAGAGAATTCCAGCCGCAAGACGCCAGTGCATTGCTTCTTTGAGGAAAAAAATAGCAAGTACAGCCGTGAAAAATGGATTGAAAGTGATCATAAGCGAGGCATCACCTGCCGCTGTGAATTTCATTCCAGTCATGAAAAAGGCTTGATAGACGCACGTTGAAAAAAAACCAATCCAAACGATGCGTTTCCATTCCCCGCGGGTTGGAATCATCCACTGGTTTGAAAACCGCAGGTACACAAGAAACAGAACTACGGCAACAACATACCGAATCCAAGAAGCAGCGAATGGAGCTATGTCCTGGGCAATGACACGCCCTGCTGGCCAGCCAAATCCCCAGACTATAACTACAAAAATAAGTTTCAAGTGAACCAGGAGGTTCTTCATGAAAAACGCTCCAAACCGAGTTGGAGCATGCGTGAACGGGGTAAGCCAATTTCAGGCAATCCAGCAGCGGGAGCGTACAATTTCAGGCCTTCAATGCGAGAAACATACAGCCCGTAGCTGGCTATGTCGGTCGGGTTGTAGGGCGTAGGAACGCCCATGCGAGTCAACGTATTGCAAGCAGCCTCGGTGTAGAGAGGAAACAAGTTTGTCGAGAAATGCATCCATGCTGAGACACGGGTCGCATCAACATTGTCAAGGGTCAAAAGATGCTCGAGAAGCGAAACATCTGGGTAATTGACGGTGCGCAAGGTCATTTCCACTTCGTTGGAAATATCTTCGGGCCACATGAATGGATCGTTGTTTGCCCATTGGTCAGCGACGCGAATGTGTTCGAGCGATGCTTCGCTCTCAATTGAGAACAGTGCATCTGCGTATTTTTCGTCGTCAACAGTGTCGGCCACGAGAGCAGGTAGTGCTTCGTAAAACGCTTCACACTGTTCTACGTCGATGCCATACAGCGAAACCGGAATCATGGAAACCCTCCATTGCAAGCACGAGGCTCAAATCTTGGCACCGATTCCCGAAGCGATTTGACGAGCAGACATTGGCTTGTTTGCAACCCATTCTTGCTTGAACAATTCCTTGAGTTTTGCTTCATCTTCGGCGTTCGGTAGAGCAGCATCCATGTAGGCGTCCCACGCTTCGTCACTGCCTTCAAAGGGCGTACCTTCGATGGTGAATCGCTGACGCTTGAATGCGCCGATGTCACGGTTGAAGTTTTCGTGAGGGACAATCAGCGGTGCACTGCCTTCAGGCAAATACCCGTTGAGTTTACCGACCTCAGCGACGATTTCATCGTGATAGTGACCACGAGCTTCCTCGTTCAAGATTTCCTTATCGACTTCGATACCTGCGTCGAGTTTCTTGCGTTCATCCCAGCGTCCTTTGACACCCCAGACGTACGACCAGTGAGCGGATGATGACGCATCGACACCGAACAAGTCGTGTGCGGTGCTGACCCACTTGTTGAAGAATTTTTGAAGCATGTCAAGTGGGATGACGCCGGCCTTGATGACACGGCGCAGACCGTTTGAACCGGTTCCCAAGTGGAACGATTCTTCCTTGAGCATTGGACCCATAGATGCAGCCAGTGGCTTGAACGCTGAGGTTGAGAGCATGCCGAGTTGGAACTTACCGTCACGGTCAACAAACATGGTGTAACAGAAGAAATCCAGCCAGTGTGGCATTGGTCTATTGAAGGCGCCGAGCAAGCGATCGCCATCCTGAGCATTCCGCTCGAGAAGCTTTTGTGCTTCGCGTCGTCCTTGCTGACCGAAGTAGGTCATCAAGAGATAAGCCATCTGCCATCCGTGGCGCTGTTCCTCAGCCATGATGCGGGCTGCTGCATAGCGGTCGTAATCGGTAGGTGCTGAAGCGAGAAGGTGGCGTTGCTGTTCAACGGATGCGAACTCAGTGTCGCCCTGAACGGTGATCATGCTAACCAAAGCATCGCGCATGCTTTGCTGAGGAACTTGTAGAGAGCGCTCCCACTTCGGGCGGCCTGCGTAATCGCCGAACTCGATGACATCACCTGCACGGTCCCAATCGAATTGAATTGAAAGGTCAAAGTCGCCCATCCATTCGCGATTAAACCCAACGCGGTCTTGCCATTCGGTAAAGTTTGAAATCCAGTCTTCCCATGTATTCGGTAGGTTGTCCATGCAGTTACGAAGTTCGGGTCTACCTTATTGTCTTTGCGAACATGTTCGCACGAACATGTTAGGGGCTCCGTCTCCGTATGTCGTCAACAAAGGCGTGGTGCACCGTTGATTCAATTCGGTGAAGTTGTGCTGACAAGGTTGATTTCGCAACATTGAGGACAACGGCCAGTTCCGTTAGTGTGATACGACGAGGGACGTCATAATACCCTTCTTTCATAGCAGAGTCAAACACGAAGCGTTGCCGTGGTGTGAGTAATCTGCTGGTGACGCCTCGCGTGGAAAGGAGCCTGTAAGGTATACTTTCGTCGTCAAAGCCAGAGAGCAAGTCGCGTACTTTCTCGCGAGCACATGAGACTGTCCATTCGACCCAACCATCGCGTACTTCGAACGGCGTGTGAGGAATCACACCAACCTTTAGCAGCGGTTTGAGGAAACCTCCACCTCCAGCGATGATGTCAACCACAAAACTCTGTTTTCCGAAGCTTCGTATTTCTTCAATGCCAGGGTGTGCAGATACTGTAGCGGTGATTTCTTCGCTGCACGAAGCACGAGCAGTGCCTCTACCTTTACGCAGCGGCATGTGTTCCTCAATTCGGAGAATTGCAGACGGGTTACTGCGCGTCACATCCCCCGCCCAGTGACCTTCTGGTAAACGGACCTCAATCCTTACCTCTTGCACCGCCATGATTGGTTGTAATGACCAATACACTTGAACTTCACGAACGGTTCTACCCGGTGCTCCACCTCGCTCACTCAAGGTTGTACTCATAGAGATGCGTCGGAAAATGGCTCGCAGTGCCTCATTTGTCATGCCTAACATTTGCCTTTTTTGATGGTTTATTTTAGCATGATGAAAAAACATAGCGTCATATACCCCCTTTGCGATGTTTCTCTCATGGGCAAAATTATGTCAGAAGCAAAAAGACTGTTCTCAGCAACGAACGCAATCGGGTACATATTCGGTTTGTTGGGGTTATCGATCATCGCCGTAACGCAATTTTTGACGGAACTCCTTCCGTTGTTGTTTGCGCCGCTCGTGTGTGCGACATTAGGGGCTGTCCTCTACGCAACGCAGTCGAGCAAGAAGCAGGTGTTTGAACTCCAACAAACGCCGATTTCTACATCGCAAAAGTGATTTCGACACATCTGTGAACGTGCTGTAGAGCACGCAAGCGACACATCACAGTGGCCGAGTCGTCTCAACGCGTCGAACAACACCGGTCTCCACATCAATGACTTCTCCAAAGGTCGTGGTGTGTGTATCTCCAAGAACTGCCGCTGGTAGGTATCCGTCACAAACACCAGACGCAGCGAAGATAGCATTCTCGCTCTTGCACAAATCGTGGGCTTCCCACAATCGCGTCAAGTCATCCCCAACCATAGTTCCGGCCCTTGCTTCTTCCTCGTCGGAACGGAACACGAGGCGTCCTTCAAACACACCACCAAGTCCGCGAATTGCGGTGGCTGAAATTACACCCTCCGGTGCAGCGCCGATTCCCATGAGCAAATCGAACGGTCCGTCCGGACGGGCTGCCCATATAGCGCCTGAAACATCTCCATCTCCCATCAATTCCAGTTGTGCCCCACTTGCACGAATTTCCTTGAACAATCCAGCGTGGCGTTCACGGTCAAGTGCGACCACTCGGACATCAGATACCGCCTTATCCAGTGCGGCAGCAGTTTGCTCGAGATTGTAAGCAACGCCTCCATCAAGGCTGATGTGACCGACCAATTCCGGTCCACCAGCGATTTTGTCCATGTAGCAATCCGGTGCGTGAAGCAACGTCCCGCGAGGTGCTGCGGCAAGAACGGCAATGGAATTTGGAGCATTCGATGCACAGTTGTTTGTACACTCAAGCGGGTCAACGGCAATATCAATTTGAGCGGCACCTGCAACGCCCACCATACTTCCGATTTGCTCACCAATGTAGAGCATTGGGGCTTCATCACGTTCTCCTTCCCCAATGGCTACACGCCCGTCAAAGGGTACATTGTCGAAGGTTCGTCGCATGGCCTCTACAGCAGCCTCATCAGCCTTTTCTTTCTCGCCTAAACCCCGCCATGCCGCACTGGAAATTGCTGCTTGGTCAACGGCTTCTAAGAAGTGGTGGTAAAGGTCGCCTACACTGCCCATGCGCTATGACGGGCGCGCCCCATCCATGAATGAAACGGTGCGAACCAACGGTGAAATACCGAGGGTTGTTTCAAGCCGTGTCGGCATTTCCATCTTCACCGTCATCGTCAAACGGTTCATACGACCACATTTTCGTTGTGACGACACTCAAAAGAAGGATCTTCCCGAAATCCCAAAGCAGGAACGGTTCGGTTCCCCACTCATAGGCTTGGGCCATATCAACGCTGTAGGCCTCAGCAAGCCACAATGTCCCGAACACGTACACCGGAATCATAGCCAGCGACCAGCACACAAGCTGTGCCTTAATATCAGCGACACCTGCGCTTCTTGAGCGGTCCAAACCTTCTGCAATGAGCGCCGAAGCAAATGGGAAAGCAAGCAGGTAACCGCCTGATGCGATGAGGGTAGAGCCATCCAGCAAGCCATCTGCACCACCGGCAAATACTGGAGCACCGATTGCACCTGCTAGCAGGTAAAGGCTACCAGAAAGGAACGCATCGTTGCGCCGAAGGTAGACCCCAGTCGCCATCACTGCAAACGTTTGGAATGTATACGGGACAGGTGTCCACGTGGATGGCAAGGCTAACTGAGCGCACAACGCAGTTAGACCAGCGAAGAAAGTGATGCCAACGGCACGTTCCAAAAATGTTGACTGGTCACTGGAGAGGGCAAGGTGCCAGCGTGTAGGTTTGGCAAGGTCGAACTGGTTGAACATGCTGTAGCCTTTGCTGAGAAGTTCTTAGTCGTTAATGATGAATAGAACGGTTATTCGCCATTCATGACGATTTCTTGGTCTTCGGTGCGGCACTGCTCTGCTTCACACAGTTGAGGTAACGTGGACGCATTGAGCATAGGCGATGATTCAACTGGAGAGGTCATTTCACCGTTGGCAACAAAGAGACTCGGGCCGTTGCCCATGAAGTAGACTGAACCGCGGCCGGCACGAGAATCAGCGGGTTGTGAATCATTGCCGGTGGCGCACGCATCGATACAGCCGTCAGCAAACGCAATGTAGACGCGCCCTTCAATGTCGATGGTGAGGTCGTTGAAATCCAGTAGATTTCGGTTTGAGCCACCTTCATCGGTTCGGCAGTCGCCGCTGTTCAAACACATGCTACCGATTTGAACAGGGTCGTCAGAAAGGCGGTATGTGTGGAAGGTTGGATTCTCATCAAGTGCATTGAGGCTGTAGGTGACATAGATGTCGTAGGTAACATTCGCCATAGCGTAATGCGGGTTACCGTTCCAGTTGTTTCCATCGATATCCGTCTTGTTGAGCTCTTCAGCGTTCTCGCTACCAAGATAGGTGACTGCAATTCGACCAGGGTCGCCTGCATCGACTTGCGGGAATGCGGTGGAAATGACTTCAACGGGGCTCATGCGAAGACTGGATTGTTCCCAAGTATCGCCAGAATCGGTGCTGCGAGACATGTAGATACCTTGGTCGGCTCCAGTCCACACGTGGTATGCGTTGGATTCAGAGTCAGTTGCAACTTCAGAGTTTTTACGTGGGTTTGGAGTTAAGACATCCTGCCCCATCTCTCGAGTGTCCCATGTAAGACCGTTATCCTTCGAGAAAATGATTGTTGGAGTTGCAACTCTTGGCGTCACATAGACCGTTCCATCAGGGGCGGTAGTAATGGCTCCATGCAGACCTCCATTACTGGTTGCAAGTCCGTAGATTTGGCCTCCAGTAGGGAAAGTGGCTCCTCCGTCGTAACTGGTGTAGCAGAAAATCCCAGCCAACTTGTTGTAACAGAAATACACTGCTTCAGAGTAAACCGGACTAAGTTGTCCTAACCCACCATAACCAGAATCGGTCCATGGCCCAGAACCTAATTTGATGTGGTCGTTGAGAGGCACTGGGCCGCTGTCGTACGGGTTACCCATCCACGACTCTCCATCGTCATCTGACCAACCGATCCATGTTGTGGCAAGCCCCATCATGTGGATGTTGAAAATTCGGTCAGTTACCGGATCAACCCACCCATACGGGTCGCTGGTGAACGGGGCTTGTGTGATGTCGGCTGTGTTTTCCCAACTCTCTCCATAGTCACAAGAGCGCATTGGTTTTTCCATCGCAATAAAGAACATGCATCCACTTGAAGTGATGCCAATACTCGGTTCTTTACCGGTTTCACCAACATCGCTGAACACGAAATCCATTTCCAAAGGTGGTTCGTTGATGGCCATTCCAGTTCCATCGGTAACGAAAAATCGCTTATCCATTTCAGGTTCCATTTCCACGTCCACAACGGTATCTTCGGCGCCAAAACAGCCTGCCATAGACATGGTCGAAACGAGGAGAACCAACAGCACAGCCTTTGCTCGCATGGTTGCTCCTGCTTGCCGACCAATAATGACTTTCCGATTCGATACTTTGGATAAATCCGGCAAACTCTTGAAAACATACGGAGCAATGAGTGGTTCATGGCTGAATTCTTACACTTCGATTATCCGCTACCTCAAGACAAAGAAGTTGAACAGATTTGGAACGAAATCTCTCGACTACGGCATGAGGTGTATGCAAGTGAATTGCAGCAATATGATGCAAATTCAGAACAAAAAATCGAAGACCCTGGACGTCACTTTATCGCTTGCGTGAAAAACGGAACCCTCGCGGGATACATTAGCCTGAATCCACCGCAAGAGAAACCGTTTCGAATGACCACTTACTTCTCAAAGGAAACGCTTGAACAAACGGTATATGCAGCATGCGAACATCGACTCGACACCACTTTTGAAGTTCGAGCACTCACCGTAAATCCAACGTTTCGAGGGCAGAATATATCGTTTCGATTGATGCGGTATGCACTCGAATTCATTCTTGAAAGGAACGGCACTGATATCGTTGCAATGGGTCATTCCGAAGTCGTGGATTTGTACCGGAAAAACGGCATGACCGTATTTGATGAGCACGGAATCCTACACGGAGAGACGTTGTATTATCCAATGTACTTGAGTCCCCTGAAAGTGGTGAGGGAACATGCACAACGTATCGATGCTGACATCATTTCGGAGAAAAAAGATGATGTCTGCTACCACGGCGGCAAATCATGGGATACCTCGAGGTTCGACTTTGAAGTTCGTGATTCCTTGGTCGTTGCCGATGTGCTTGATAGCCCGTTTCCTCCTTGTCCTGAAGCACTCGATGTTTTGCGGGAACAACTTGAACGATGCTGCCAAGAATCGCCGCCGACCCAGTGTGAAGAACTGATTGAAACGATTGCGGAGGTCAGAGGCGTGAATGCCAAGCATGTTGCCGTATCATCGGGTTCCTCCTCGTTGATGTTCTCGTTCCTGCCCCAAGTGCTCAATCAAGATTCAAACGTGCTGGTACTCTCGCCGATGTACGGTGAATACAGTCACATCCTTACCCATGTCATTGGTTGCCATGTGACGAACTTTGTTCTTCATCACGAAGATGGTTTTCGAATCAGTGCTGATGATTTGGTCGAACAATCTCGCCTCCATGATGCCGTGATTTTTGTCAATCCCAACAGCCCAACGGGCGTCTATTGTGAAGAAATGAGCGAGATTGTACGCCGAATCCAAGATGAGCGTGAATCGCCTACCCGTTGCAAGATGATTTGGGTTGATGAGACCTACATCGACTACATGCCGGAAGCGCAATCCCTTGAACCGATGGCAGCGACCACGCCGAGCCTCATCGTGTGCAAGAGTATGAGCAAGTGCTACGCACTGTCCGGGCTACGCGTAGCCTACGCGGTCGGTCAGAAGATGAACGAACTACGACGGTTCATTCCGCCATGGGCCGTCAGTCTACCGGGTCAACTCGCTGCTGTGGCAGCATTGCGTAACCCTGGATATTACCAGCAACAATACGACATCATTCACCAGCAAAGAGAAGAACTCAGCAGCATGCTGGACGAACAGAAGTTTACCGTACTTCCGGGCGTTGCAAATTTCATCTTGACCTTTTTACCCGAGCATACTCACCATACTTCAGCCTCGTTTATTGAAGCGTGTAAAGAGAAAGGTGTGTTCATTCGGGATGCACAAAACATGGGTGTATCCCTCACCAACAAGGCCGTTCGATTCGCCGTTCGTTCTCGAAAAGAAAACATTCGGATAGTGCAGTGCACCCAAGAAGTTCTGTCAGAACATTACTGACCTTTGAACTTCTCAAGAACCACAATGTCTGAGATGGATGTTCCTGGATACTGGCCGTTCTCGTCTTTCTCAATGGATTTGACCATGTCCAAGGCACACAAGAGACCAGCGCTCACACCTGTGAGTGCTTCCATTTCGATGCCGGTCTTGTAGTGGGCTGAGACATGAACGGTGCATCGCAGTGCGTTTCCTTCCCACGCCCATTGAACCTTACAGCCCTCCAGAGGAATCGGGTGGCAATGCGGAACAATACGAGGCGTGTCTTTCACAGCTTGTATTGCTGCGATGGTTGAGGCTTCCAAAACGTCACCTTTCTTGACTGATTTACTTTGAATCGCCTGAGCCGATTCGGCACTCAAGTTGAGGAGGCCTGTTGCGGTTGCACGGCGTTCAACCACGGCTTTCGCTCCGATTTCTACAATACCTTCGATTTCTCTTTCCATGGTGTCAACTCCTAACCGAGACCGGCCTTCCAAGACGCACCATCACTGGTGACCTCTTTCTTCCACAGAGGCGCCTGCTTCTTGAGTTCGTCGATGAGCCACTCACACGCCTGAAAGGCCTCTTTGCGATGCGGACTACCAACATGAATGGAAACGATTGACTCGGAAGGTCCAACCGAACCCACACGGTGCGCCATAACAACAGCGAACACGCCGAACGTTTCGATTGCCTGTTCTGCCAATCGGTGTAAAACCGGAGACAACTGATTTTGCCACGCGTCAAATTCGAGACGCAACACATCCGCATCGCCTTCCTTTCCACGGGTAATGCCCAAAAACGAGACGATGGCTCCGCACCCATCGGTTGGCAACTTAGCTTTGAGAGCGTTTTCGTCGAGCAATTCATTCGCCTCTTCGATGAGAATGAAACCCGGCATGGATGAACGAGTCGAACGCATCATTCAAACCTCACGCCTGTATGGGTATGGTCATGGGCAGCGAGGACGCCATCCACATCATGGGCGCAGGACTCTCGGGTCTTGCCGCCGCCACGGTGTTGGCCAAAGGTGGTAAAGAAGTCCACGTCCATGACATTCGTGCCGACTCCGGTGCCCGATTTGACGGTGATTTTCAGGCCTTGGAAAACTGGAGCATGGGTGTTGATTTCTTTGAACAACTGAAAGAATGGGGGTTTGATTTATCCGAATTCAAAGCCACTGAATTTGATGTGGTTGACCTTATTCATCCAGACGATGTCATAACACAGGCAACGACACCGGGCACGGCGTATCGAATCATTGAACGCGGAACCTCCGACCACACCATCGATCAAGGATTCAAGCGACAAGCCTTGGCAGCTGGTGTTCATTTACACTACAATTCCCGCGTCAAAGAGGAGGACTGTACCATCATCGCTTGCGGTCCGAAAGGGACTTCAGCAGTCGCTTACGGCGAGATTTTTCACACTGACCATCCAAATCATATCGGTTTCCAACTCAACGATAAACTGGCCCCTGGTTCCTATTCCTACCTCATCATCATCGACGGCGTTGGACTCATTTGCACGTGTTTGTGGCGCAAACAAAAGAAAAGTGAACGCTTCCTCAACGAGACGATTGCTTGGTACGAAGCACACTATCCGAACCTCAACCGTAAACCAATCAAGCGCGTGGGTGGAAAAGGTGATTTCACCATCAACAGGAACTACAAGCAAGACGGCCGGTACTATGTCGGTGAGTCGGGTGGTCTACAGGATTTCATGTGGGGCTTCGGCATGCGAATGGCTGTCTGGTCTGGCGTTCTGGCTGCGAATGATATTCTCGGTAAAGGTGACTATGAGGCAGATGTCAGAGAACACCTCATGCCGTATGTTCGCACAAGTGTTGCCAACCGTTGGCTGATGAATCGAGTGGGTGACCGCATGTTCAAGCGAATGTGCAACGCATGGATGAAGGACCAGAAGAAACGCGGTGACGGCCTTGTATGGATTGGTAAATTGTTCCGTCCGACATTGTTCAAATCTCTTCTGTACAGGACAGTCAATCCGTTCATGCTGGAAAAAGACCCGAAGGCTCACGGCCGTGGAGTGCGTCGAATGCCGTTCCGTAAAGCCCTCAAGCGAGATGTGTGGGAACAATCCCCTGAAGCGTTGGCTGTTGGGGAACAGTGGACTGAAGTTCGTAAGAAAGGTGCAAAACTCTCTTTTTCGAAAGATACGGAAACGGATAATGACGCGCAGTAAGTCAAAGCGATTTGTTCTTAATGCGAATCCATGTGGGTCGATACATGAGCGACCTCTACGGACTCAAACTCGAACCTATGCCAAACCGCCTTGTCAACTACGGTGTCACCACCAACGGTATTGCGGTAATTGAACTCACCTCCGATTCCGCTGGTGCACCTCTCGAAGGCGCCAACGACCGTTCCCCGAACACCTACACCCACGGCATGATGTGCGATATTGATGATGCAATTGTCAAGGCTCGTTTCGATGACGATGTCACCTGTATCGTCCTAACCGGTAACGGTGCATCCTTCTTCTCTGCTGGTGCGTCCATTCAAATGCTGAACAGCGTTTCTCCAGGATTCAAGTACAACTTCTGTCTTCACGCCAACGAAACGCTTTCTCGACTTGAGCAAACCTCGAAACTCGTCGTTTGTGCAATCAACGGTCACGCTGTTGGTGGCGGTCTCGAAATCGCTATGGCCGCAGACATTCGAATCGCCCGAAAGAACGCAGGTAAAGTCGGACTTCCCGAAATCAACCTTGGTGTCCTTGCAGGAACCGGTGGTACCGCTCGTCTGACTCGACTCATTGGCAAGGCAATGGCGCTTGAAATGATGGTCACTGGCGAATTGATGTCCTTTGAGGACGCACACGGCTGCAACCTCATCAACCACATTTGGGAAGGTTCTGCAGAAGATTTCCGACGAGATATACTTGACTGGTGCAGTCAATTCACATTACCAAACAAGGCGGTCAAAGCGGTTGGAAACATCAAGCGTTCGTGCCAAACTGGTCCAGAGATTCCATTCGAATACCACTTGGCACTTGAGCGTGAGTTGCAAGCATCTTTGTTCAACAGCACTGACGCCAAGGAAGGAATCGCAGCCTACGTTGAAAAGCGAGTTGCAAACTTTACTGGCCAGTGATTGAATGTCCATTTGGCACCAGCGTTGGGATGAAAATCGAATCGGTTTTCACCGACTTGAAACCAATCCAACCCTGTCTGACCACTGGTCAAAACTCTCATTGCCGTCAAACGCAAGCGTACTGGTGCCGTTGTGTGGAAAATCACTCGATATGCACTGGTTGGATCAGCAAGGCCACACGGTTGTGGGTATCGAACTGGTCGAAAAAGCGGTCAAGCAATTCTTCGATGATGCTTCAATGTTGACTGAAGAAGAATCGAAGCACAGCGGCAATAAATACTCAGCTGGAAAGATTCACCTCTATCATGCGGACTTCTTTGAGGTTCAACCCGATGAAACACCGTTTGATGCTTGGTACGACAGGGCAGCACTTGTTGCGTTGCCCTCAAACATACGCCCTGCATACGTCGAACAACTGTGTCAACTCACTGCTGCCAACAGCAAAGGGCTCATGGTGACGTTTGACTACCCGCAGTCGGAAATGCAAGGTCCGCCATTCGCACTCCCTGATACGGAGGTCGAACAGTTGTTTTCCGAACATTTCGAGGTCGAACGCGTGCAATGGACCGACCTCACAGAAGAAGAACAACGCGAACTCAGTCGATGCAGCCTCTCTGTGTTCATATTGACGCGGAAGTCGTTCATGTCATCAAACTCAGGGGTACAGTAAAGTAGTACACCAAAAATCAATCAATATGGAAATCCAACTCGGTGGAACACAGCAGTCCTCCCCTGCATCACTTATCTTTGCAGGGATAGTAATTTTAGTTCTTGGAAGCATATGGCCGTTGATTGAAAGCGGAGATATCTTGGACGAAATCGAGGCACAATCGTGGGAGACTGTGGACGCAACGGTCGCCTACTTAGAAATCGATACCTATGAGTATCAATGCGGTGATGCTGAATCGGGTGATCAGACGTGCACGTCATACGAGGTTACCTATGATTTGAGGTACACTGTTGATGGCGAAACATATCGTCTCTACGATACTGAGGAAGTATCGTATTTCCAATCGAGGGTGTGGGAAGTCGATTATCCAACCAATTCAACACGAGAAATAGCCTATGATTCACAAGACCCAAACAATGTCGATATCGACCCTGGACAGTTCGCTGAGTATCTGCCGGCATTACTTGTCGGCTTGGGGTGCACACTGCTCGCCTCATTGTTTTTCATCGGTGCGATAAAGGAAATACTCAACCCGACACAACCAGTGAATCCTGAAGAGAAATCCGACATCCCTTATTCGGACTTACCGGTTCACTTTGAAACGAAAAAAAATGTGTGGGGAGAGATTCACTATGGCCATCCATCGGTAGAAGCAGTAGCCCAGAAAATGAAACTCTATGCATGCACTGATGCCCAAATTCGTGAGTGTTTCGCCACCTGCAAAACGCAGAGTGAACAAGCAAACAATATCGTCCAATTCGATCGAGAGTTGCTCGAAGTGATGGAAGAAGTGATTGAAGACCACTCCTCGGAAGCCAGCAATGATTTTGTTGGAGCTGCGAAGAAGGGCGCAATAGGTACGGCTGCAATGGCCATCATTCTGTTAGTAGTGAGTCTCGTCGTTGTCGTTCCAATGTTTCGGACATATGGAGCAATGCCATGGTACGGTTGGGTGCTGAGCCTTTCAACGCTCGGTTTCAGCGGTTTGGCAATCCTTCTTGGACGAATGACGTTTGAGATCAGCAAATTTCTCGACCAGGGTCTCGGAGAAGTTGTTCTGGAAACCGTCAACGAATTCATTGACGAATTCGAAGAGCATGAATCAGTTTGAACCCTTTTGGGGTTTCATCTTCACTTCCCAGTAGAAGCAAACAAACCGGTTTGCGAACTTGAACATCCCTCATAGAATTCGAACCGTTCAAGGGGTTCACAGCGGCTTTCACGTCATGGAATGTCCACAATTGAGCCGGTGGCACCCTCAGTAATCTCGGTCAGTCGCTTGAACTCGAATCCACATCTTCTTCATCTTCAGCACCATCAACCAACACCGGTTTTTCATCTTCATCGATGAACCGCTTGAGCGCCATAATGGTCAGAATCATCAGCAAAAAGATGACGATTGGGCACATCCAATACGCATTGAAATCAAATGAGGGTTCGGGTTCAGGCTCGGGCACAACATAAGGCTCGGGCTCAGACTCATTGCGTATGCTCTCAACGCCTTGGAACGTTGGAATCGCAATGACTTCGATCATCAAGGTGAATTCAACTGGAACCATTTTTCCAGTGACTTGTATCGTATACACTGTGAGGTTTTGCGGCAGGAGCGGTGCGCCCGAGATGGTACCATTATCGAACTGCATTCCCAGCGGCATCGGAGGTGAAATCGTCCATTGTGGATTGTCTTCAGCATCAAAGTAATACATCGGCTCAAGCGTTCCTACAGATTCATTGACATCCAAAACGTACAATGTGGCTGGATAGCGTCCAATGAAGAACGGTTGGTCAATTGCAATCATGACCGTAGCAAAGGAACTGCCCCCGCTGTTGTTGGCCCAAACGGTGAACATCGTTTCAGTCAGGTTCGTTTCAGGAACGCCAACAATGTGTCCGT
>JAKMGM010000060.1 GCA_022424925.1 Candidatus Poseidoniaceae archaeon
TTTCAACGGGGCCGTTTCCGTACACTACCGTGTCTGCAAGTATTCCGCCCGGGGTCTTGATGTGAAGAGCGGCTCCAGAATCAGGGAGCGTAAACCCACTCGGGCTGAGGGCCGTGTCAAAAGCAACGATGTTTCCATCCTCATACACCGAAAGGCCGCTTGCATCGGCGGCCAGTAGGACGGAACTGTTGGCAGCAATGCTTAGGTCACCAAGCGTATATTCAACCGTCTCGCTTGCGGAGTTCACCATTGAAAGACTCCAGCCGTTCATGTAGGCGAGACTCTCTCCGAGGTTCGTTATTTCAATGAACTCTGCATTTGCGGTAATGCTTGTTGACCCCTCAGGCATGAACCTGCTGAATGTGATGTCATCTGCTTCGGCAAACAGACTTGGGTCTGGCTCTTCAGCACCCGGAGTCGGCCACAGAAGCGTCTGCCAGTCAGATTGTCCATCGATTGGTCCGAGTGTTTGGCAATCACTCATGATGTTCCACTGTGCAGAATCAATGGCAACGCCATCTGGGTTTGAGAGCGTCAATTGGTCGGCAGGGCTGGAAAGGACACGATTGTCCATTTGTAGCACAGCACGCTCTTGCGGTGCCAGCATCATACTGCTTTCAGTAAAGTTCCACATTGAAGCACTTCGAATAAAACGACGCTCTTCATCGACCGTATCGATACGCCAGCGACTCATGTTCAGGTCTTCGGTTCCGGCGTTCATGACCTCAATCCAGTCTTCCCCGGGAACAAGAGAGTCGTCATCACACGCAGCAAGGGCTTCGGTAAGGACAAGTTGGTTTGAACCAACATAGGCTGGCCACACTGGGTTCACTTCCCCAGGCGTCTGCCATGCAGACTGTACCCAATTGCTGCCGGTAGAGGCACCTGTTCCTGATGGTCCGGCACCTGCATGTGTGCTGTTTGGTGCGATGAGTGATTCGCCTTCTTCAGTTTCAGACCATGCGATTGCGTCGACAGTGTTTCCATTTGCATCAATCATGATAATCGAATCTGGTGCAGTGTGTTTCAAGTAAAAACTGGTTGTTCCATTCAATGCAATGAGACCAACTTCGCCCGGTTGAATAATCGAAGTTGCTTGCAGTGGCATGTTAAATTGGTGAAGTGTAAGAGAGCGACCCGCTGCTTGGAACTTCCACCCACCGACGTCGAGTGCCATGGTGCCGTTGTTGTAAATCTCAATCCATTCACCGTTCGGCCATTGCTGTGTATCACTACCGACTGCATCGGGGAAGATTTCTGTGAAAATGGCGATACCTGTCGAAGGAGTTTCGCCGGGGTCTGGCTGACCCGGTGTCATCCATGTTGAAGGCACCCAAGGGTCTGACGGATTCTCGTCAGCCACGAGTGAAATGTTTTCTCCATAGTTGGTTGCATACCACGCTGAGTCGACAACTGCACCTGTGCTGTCTCGTAACATGAGTTGGTTGTAGTAATCCCAGAGTTCAGTCGCTCCAGAGAATTGAACCAAGCGTCGCTCATCAGCATCGATCGAAGTTGAGCCTTGGGACTGGTTAAACACCAGTGTTCCCGGGTCAAGATAGGTGACATTCCCCATTCCGTCGATTACCGACCAGCCATTGAGGTCAACAGTCGAAGTTCCAGTGTTGAGCAGTTCAATCCATTCACCGTCTGGGAAGGCCGAGCCGTCAGCACTGCTGTTGGTGAGAATCTCAGCAAATTCGATTGGAGAGGGTGTTGCAACGATATCTGAAAAACTTGCCGGGTTGCTTGCATTCGGTGTAGGGTAGGCGGCATAACTCCAGTATTGGCTGGATGCTGATTCAACCATAGAAAATCCTGCCTCGGTATCGGTCCATGATACCTGTTGTGCACGAGAACCGTTTGGCCACATCAGTGTGATTGTTTCTACACCGTTGTTCAACACGCCTGAATTACCTGAACCGTTGACGGCAATGATTCGTGTCTCACCCGGGAGAATGACATTCTCAGCGAGGTTCTCTGAATAACCAATCAAATGCACGGCATTGAAGTCGAGTTTATTTCCAGCGGCATCTTCGATTGACCATCCGTTCAAATCGATACTGTTCGTGCCGCTGTTGAGGATTTCGACCCATTCACCACCAGGCCAGATAGCATTATCTTCCGAAGGCCAAGGGTTCGACATGACTTCGTTCAACACGAGGTCAGAAGGGACAAGCACCGGTCCGGGAACTGTACTGCCGCCTGAATTGATGGCGCCGGGGCTCGGTCCACTTGTCGCAATCCAATCAGCTGTTGGGGTATTGTTATCTTCCTCAAGACTCGTTCCTGATGCTGCATTCGTCCATGTGGCTTGGTCCAATTGGACGCCTGTATCTGTGTAGAGGCTGACAATATCGTCAGCATTTGCCAGATAAAAAGAGGACGTTGGCAAACCATTTCGAGCAACGACCATGTATTCATCCGGTTCGATTTCCCAACTGGAGGAATTCGAAGAATCGTATCCAACGATGCTGTTTGAGTCAAAGTAGAGAGTTTTCGATGCTTTGTTGGTGAGATACCAATCCAGAACATCTACCGTTGCTGTGCCTGAATTGTGGATTTCCATCCATTCTCCGTTCGGCCATGCAGCGTCGTCTGCTCCGTTGGGGTTTGGGAGTGCTTCATTCAGGCATATATCTCCACTGCATGCCAATGATCGTCCCGATGATGCCATGATGGAATCGTCCGTTTCAAGAGCGGTCATTCCAACGGATATGGTCGTTGAAAGTAGCATCAAAAGAGCAAGGCCGAGGGAGCGAAATACGGGGTTCATTGTTCCACCAGTGAGCCTTGGGTATCGTCTAAGGGCATATCACTTTCCCCAAACCCATCACGCATTGGGGTTTGGATGGTTCAAAGGAAACCGGCGTTATCGACAAGGTTTTCGAACAG
Organism: Candidatus Poseidoniaceae archaeon; assembly: GCA_022424925.1. Lineage (GTDB taxonomy): Archaea > Thermoplasmatota > Poseidoniia > Poseidoniales > Poseidoniaceae > MGIIa-L1. The sequence goes on from JAKMGM010000060.1 coordinate 2,896, forward strand.
CAAATAGGTGATGGGGACCAAGATTACACCCATTGCGTGGCTTCTGCGTATGCCGAGTCGAGGCGGGAGAAGTCCGAGCATTGTACCCACAATGAGTACGGCTAAGCCAATGAAACCGGTACTTACAAACACCAGTGCTGCGACAAAAATGATGACGCTCATTATCATTTGTTGGAGTGGAATCGCTGCGTGAAGTCGGAGCATGCCCATGCCGACATACCGCATGATTGGCATGGCCATGAGTCCAGCAGCGAGGGTAATCGCTAGCAAACGGATGAAGTCTGCTGTCGGCTCAAGACTGCTCCACGTATCGACAGGATACATTGCTTTGAGCGCCAGTGTTGCTCCTGAACGGGAACGCCCAATGATGTAAAGGAAACCAAGAACACACACGGTTACCGCAGTGTTCACTGCAGAAAGGATAGCGATGATTTCCAAATCTTGTTTGGTTTGTGGTCCCTCGACCCCTTCATCGGATTCGGCTTTTGCAATTTCCAGCAGCTCGTCGTCCGAGAGTTCAGTTAGTCGGCGGGTTTCCCAGTCCATCCCAAATCCTTGCTTTCCGTGGAGTTTGGCAGCAACTTTTCGCCCGCCCATGACCAGAACAGTTGCTTGTGAGGCGGTCATGCCCGGAAGAACACCCATTGATGCACCGGCTACGCCCGACCAAAAACAGGGTACAAGGAGCGGTCGAGTCGGCGGAAGGTCCCAGTTTTCTTTTTGTGGTGGGAGGTGAGACGTCGTTGCATAGATGTCGAGCAGGTTTGCAATACCGAACAAGCCGGCGAGGCTTGGTAGGAGGAGACTTGCGCCGGGCATGTCGATCGGAGAGCGACCAGGAAGAGCGTGTGGGCCAATGATGGTCCAACCAAACAGTCCAGTAAGCAAGAAAAATGCCGTCGCTGAGAAAAAGCCAGCCAGTCGTGAATCGTCACCAAATCGCTTTCCAGTGACAGTTTGAACCCACTTCGGCCAGTCAAGTCGTGTCGTTTCTGTCATCAACAGCAGCGTTGAGATCGTGAGTAAAATGAACGGCAAAAAGGTTCGGAGTTGGGAGTACCAACCAAGCTCTGGTCCGAATGCAATTCGAGCGAGGACGATGAGAGGGAGGGAAAGGAACAGACCAAGTTGTGAGCCCCGTGCTGACCATGCCACGCCTCGGGCAGCATTACCTGACAGCAACATACGATGCCCGGGAAGTAAGGAAAGGGCTTGGTCCGCATCAGGTGCCCCCATGAGCGCAGAGGGTATGTAATTCAAAAATGTATGAACAGTACCGGTTGAAACAATGATTCCAGCAACAGCAGACAGCGGTATTCCTAGGCTGAGCAAGCCCGGGGCAAGGGCAAGTAAAATGAGTGCAACATTGTTGACGTGAAACCCGGGGATAATCCCAGTGAGCGTACCCATACCTACGCCGAAGAACAGAGCTGCAAACATCCAACCCAGTTCATACATGTAGGCGTCAAGCATGGAATCACCTCACGTTCCACTGTTCGGACCGGTTCCGTTTTCGACCTCTTCACGGTCGCTAATACCATCACCATCCGAATCGGCGGTGTTGGAATTAAACCCAGCAGCCTCTTCGTAACTGTCGGCAAGACGATCATTGTCCTCATCCAGCGCATCCGCTTCATCCAGTGAATACACAATCGACAATTGCGATGGATGTTCTATCTGTCGCAACCTTCCTTTCCATGTCAATGATTGGTTTTCGTGGATGGAATCGGTTCCGATAGCATTCAATTGGATATTGAGTTTAATCGATTGGTCAGAACCCGGTCGCTCAAGGTACCAACCGTCTTCCTTCAACGAGGCCTTACCATCGATGAGAACAAATTGGTTTTTCGAATATCCCCATTGTGTTGCTCCATCGTCCCATAGAAGGGATGACGCAGGCGGAGGGCTCCCTGTGAGGTTGTACGAGTTGACCATCAAGCGTATGCGCATGTCTTCATCATCCCACGCAACGGTGACATCTGCAACGAGACCTTGTCCTGATTCAATCCAATCTGTTCGTGGCCCGGGGAAGGTCATTGCAATGGTGGTTTGGCCGAAAGTGTAGGTTTGGCTGTCGACAAAGTACCCTTCCGTATCCAGTGGCTCGAATGCGTATTTCATGTATGTATTAATCGTGTAGCGTTGGTTAGGATTTTCCAGCATTGATGCAGGGTCAGCCGAAAGCATAGCCTGCATCGAAAGAGCGGACATTGGGTCGACTAAATTTTGTCCCATGCCTTGGTTTGCATCGATACACCACGTGCTTCGGTCATCACTCCACATGAGGCGGCCTTCCGCATCGAAAATCGAATCATTGTAGCTTCCGTTGGCAGCGTTCTCGATATCTTCGGGAGATGGGATGACGCAGATACTGTTACCACTCGGCCCTACAAGATCCCACACGCCATCCTCGATATGGAGGGTTCCAGCGAGAATCACTTTGCTCCCAGACTGGTAACTCCAGGTTGCTTCTGTTGCCCAATCGAGTCGATTCACTGGAGGTACATGACTCCCGTCGATGAGAATGTCTGGGCCTTGCGTATGCAGAGCCCATCGTAGGCTCGTCTCTTGGTACGATAGGATTCCACTGACTTCAATTTTTGAATCTGATTCAATCCACTTTCCTGTAGCTGATTGTATCAACAGTTGCATTTGGTGTGCAGCGTTACCTGGATGGTCGGTGATGTAAGCAGAGGTGTAGACTGCATCGGGGCTCACTGATTCACTGATGAAGCCATTGACCGTCACGATTGTTCCAAGATAGTCCTCAGGTGCGATAGCGATATCTGAGAGAGAGACGCGTTCCAAGATTGGCAAATCCTTTGATTCCCAGTACAGAGCACCAGAACCTGTTGCTTGCATGTAGAATCTACCGTTGTAATCAACAACATCACCCATTGCGGTTACATTTGTTCCGATTGGGGGAATCGTTCCAGTTGAGTACCAGCGAACTTGAATAACTCCAGTTTCGTCTTCAATAACCAAATCGACCCGGTCTTCGCCGCTTCCATACCTGTCTTCAATCCACGAAATAACCGTTCCTTCAACCAAGACCACTTCGTTTGTATACTGCACCAAGTCTTCGATATCAACAACTTGTGGTTCGCGAACCATTGCATACCAGTTGAGTGTCGCCACGAGAAACAGTGAGAGGGCAAACATGACCCACAACTTTTGGCCACGGGTCGCTGGATTGTCATCCGTTATTTTGAGCATAATGTCCTTGAGGGCATCCGCCATGACCGACGCACATCTCCCGCCGTGTTTAGGCATTCGCATGATTTTTGCTGACGTGAAGAACGAGTCTTTGCTTGGGCGAGCGGGGCTTTTTTAACGGA
>JAKMGM010000077.1 GCA_022424925.1 Candidatus Poseidoniaceae archaeon
ACTGCACTGGAAGTGTCGATTGTCTTACCGGCTTGAGTGTCGGTAATGGTAATGTCGACCTTACAGGTGGTTGTTCCATCACAAAGGTCTTGACCTTGTTCGTAGATGGTAATTCCGTCACCAACGCCCCAAACTTGGTCGTCGGTTGTTCCGAATTCAACAAATGAGCAGGACCCGTCGCCGGAATCCTTGTCGCAGGTTAGTGGAGCGCCATCATCGATGGAGATCTTCACTGAGATTGCTGCCCAGTTGATTTCTTGTCCTTGGTTCATCGTTATACGAACGAGGCTGTCGTCGGTTGCAGTCGAAGGTTCTCCTTCAATTGCACCGTCTGCTGCGAAGTCATAAAAGACCGCAGTGTCGCCAGTGTTTCCTTCTGCGAGGGAACTAGCCCAGACGTACAGTACACCAGCAAGAACCACAGTAATTGCGACCATGAGAATGGTAGCGATAACTGGGCTAACAGCTTCTTCGTTTCTATTTTCGTTTTTCATATTTTTGTCCTCCTTCCCGAAATCGGGGGTACCCTCCCTACCGACGGTGTGATATTTAATCCTACTCATCTCAAACTTCAGAAAAACCCTCAAAACAAGAAGAAATAGGCGTTTTTTGAAAGATTACTTTTTTGCTGCTATGCGAGCCGAGATAAGTAGAGCATATGTTTTGTAAGCGCGAACTGCGCGGCAATAACGCCAGATGCTAAGATGACGGAATGTTATTTTTTCAGCCGCAAGGCTGGGGAGAATAAAGGTGAACAGGGTGAGAGTAATGCGGAGGGGATGGGATGCACTCAACAAGAACTTCAACAGCCCTGTTCGGTTCAGTCCATGCAATCGCGGTTTATATTGGTTTTCAATGCAGAATCAAAGGTAATGTGAGGCAAAACCATTCATTCAACCGTGAGAATCTCGGGTCCACCATCGGTGATGTACACCGTATGTTCGAACTGGCAAATGTTTCCACCGTCCATGCAACGGAGCGCATGGTACGTTTCAAGGAAGCGAATACTGATCAGTTTCTTGACCAGAGCATTCCACTTGCTCTGCAAGCTTGTTTCATCTGCGTCAGGGAACGGTTTTTCGAGCATTGGGTATGCCCAACGCTCAGCAAACGGCAATGTTGAGTACCGTTCTTCGAGATTGCGAGCAAGTTGTGCACCGAGTGGTTTCAGCTGACCCTTCGCTCGGGCTTTTCGCGATGTTGTGAGCCCAGTCACGCGATAAATGTTCGAGGAATGCGGTGAACCGATGTTTTCGATGAGGCCTGATGAACCCGTGGTGTTGAAAGGTTCGACAGCGTAAACGCTACCTTCCTCAACCACACCTTTGAATCCACGGTTGTCGGGACCGCAAGCGTACGATGGAATCGAGACACCTGCGTGCAATTCCCAAGGCTTTAGTTGGTGACCGCACAGGTTGCGAATCGGTTGGAAGCCTGCGTCGATAGACGGTTGAGCTGCTGCCGCCCCAACTTTGTACCACGGTGTGCCAGGATGCATGACTTCGATAGCAGCGTCACGGGCTTCTTTGGCCGCTTTGATTTGCTCAGTGTGGTTGTTGGTGTTTCCGACCTCAAACGTGAGCGCATTATCGCCAATGTGCCCCTTAATGTGGACACCGTAATCGATTTTGATGCAATCACCTTTTTCCAAAACCATATCGCCTTCCCAACCTTCTGGCCCTTGAACCAGGTGATTGGTCGTGAAGTGCGCTGCAAGGTCGTTGGAGTGAATCGTCGCTGGAAATGCAGGTTTACCTCCGTGGCGATGGATGAACCGTTCTGCGGATTCGATGACCTCGTGGTAGGTCTTACCGGGCTGCAATTCGAGCTTCATCGCCTCAAGCGTTCGGCGTGCAACGTGCCCTGCATCACGCCAATACTTCAGTGATTCTTCAACATCCATGTCTCCACGTCGTTAGTAGGTATCACGCCCTCTCTCATAATGCTTACCGAAAAACCGGACGGAGAATCGTGTGCTTTCTCTATCGAGACAAACGTGCTCCCCATGCCTCCTGGGCACATACCTGGTACGATAGCCGAGGACATGAGCCCGAGGTGAGCGCCTGCTGCTTCAGCCTCTTGCAAAGGGGGTTCACCTGCAATATTTGCACTGGTAGCCGTGACTGGCCCAATGGCTTCCGCCAAAGCAATCGCAGAAGGATGGGCGAACACTCGAACAGCCACACGAGCCCCACCAAGTCGTGGATCGAGCGGGATATGGGCGTCGAGTATGAGCGTCAATGCACCGCGCTCAAACCCGTCAAGAAGACGCTGAGCAAAATCGGGAACATCTACCAGTGCTTTGGCCTGCTGAAGTGAAGCAACGCCGAGGCTGACCGGCTGGTTAGCACTGCGCTGTTTGAGAGCATAAAGTGCATCGAGAGCTGTAGCATTTGGGAGCGTTGCTAAACCGGGTAGTGTTGATGTAGGATAGGCAACAACGCCATCGGCGCGTAATGTATCGAGCACTGCTTCGGGAATCTCGCCCATACCTTCCCCTCACGCATGCGCCCATGTCGTAACATGTTGTTGAGCAACCGTTGCGGCTAACTGCTTGTCTTGGGTTTTAACCAACAGTTTTCCACTCGGATAGAGCGTCAAATCACACGGTCCAGAAAAAGTCCAACAGAGACGGTTTTGCAGACCAACTGTATATCCGGCCTGTTGAATTGATGCACCAACCTTTTCCAAATCGATTGATGTGATGCCGTCTGGAACAATTTGCCATGACGCTTTATTTCCGCACAGTTCCATTACGAATCCGTCGTCCATAGTATCACTTCACACATCGTCCGGGCGAGGAGGTTTCAATCCAGCAGGAGGGCCGGATGGTCGGCCGCTTGGTGGACCGGATGGTGGACCGCTTGGTGGACCGGATGGTGGACCGCTTGGTGGACCGGATGGTGGACCGCTTGGTGGACCGGATGG
>JAKMGM010000105.1 GCA_022424925.1 Candidatus Poseidoniaceae archaeon
GTTCAAAGGTGCCATGTCGCAATGAAGCAGAAGAACCGTCGCTTGTCACATCGATAAGATAACTCACATCAAACGCCGAAAGAGCAGAAGATGCTCGGTTTCGAGCTACAAGAACAGAGAGATGAGCGGTGCTGGTTTCACCTGAATGCGTGAATGTGAGGTTGTCGAGCCCCTGTAGAAGTGGCGCATTTGAAAGTTGAACGCCGTAAAAATGCTGATTGTAGCCGAGCGTGGTACTCTCAGAAGATTCCGGCCAAGCGAAAAGAGATGTCGCTGATGTACCGAGCGTAATCTCCGGCTGGCTTGGTGCTACAGAGCATAAAGGCTCGAACACGAACGCCTTATTCGATTGGCCCGGCGCCCAAGTAAGCGAAAAATCAGTCGTTGCTTTCGGCCTACCTTGCCGTTCAATGGTTTGAGTGAGTACAGGGTAAAGTGTATCATCCCAGGTTGAGGCGACAACCGAATAATCACCGTGCGTTGCAGTGAGGTTCCCGTTTATCAATTGGAATTGTGCAGATTGGAAAGGGCAAAACGAGGGGCTTGTCCACAAAAGCGAAACATAGTTTGCGTTTGAAGCAGTTCGGAGCATGAAGTCGTTACCGATTTCCAACTGGTCAAGATTCACCCCTGAAAAGTCGTTGAGGTAGGTAAGGTGGTACGCGTCAAAAAAGGTAACTGTTCCAATCGATAACCGTTGAATGCTCGGCGTTATCAGGCGCTCAAGACTTGAAAGGTGTGCACGAACATAGAGCTCTTCGTAGAGTACGGTATCAAAGGGTAGGTCAATCGGAAGTGTGCGGTTTTGATACCCAGGAATGACCGTGCCGTTTGCATCAAGAATGTCAAATCGAACACTTGTGTTTGAGGGCTCAACAACCAGCCCGTCTACTTGCCCCCATCCAAACTGTGGGTCTGGAGTTAGCAACTCAGAAGTCCACGTACCTACTGGTTCATACACGTCGATTTCAATGCCCGCGTCGTCAATATACCAACCGTCAAGTTCTACCAATTGATCTGAGAAAAAAGTGAATTTGGCTCGGACAGAAGAGCCGGTCAAGTTCGAAAGATCGAATTGCTTCAAATCAAATCCTCGCTGAACGTTATGACATCCACCAACGACACGTGAACCATCGATTATACCTTCATTGTACAAGGGGGATTGACCATTCACGGTCGACAACTGGTCATGGAACGTTCCGAGCGTTGGTGGAATGAACCACCAGTTGTCACCGCCATCCGTCGAAATCGACACGGCCCCACCGTCCCAATTCGCTTCAGTACACACCCAACTTCGAAACGTCAACCGCGATGTTGAATTCTCTGGAATGAAATATTCAGGGGTGTAAAGTTCAGTCCACATATCGCTTCGGTACTCGTCATCCAAATAGATCCCTGCTCCGTTCAAACCAGAATGCCATACGCCAGGTCCGAATCCTGAGGCGTTGCTGGTAGGACCTATGTCCCAACGACGGTTCGTTTGCGACCATAGCGACCAACCTGCTGGCACTTCATCACCTGAATCAAAGTCAAACGCAGTGACTGTTCTCGAATTATGTTCGAATGTTGTCGTCCATTGCCACTCGTTCGGAACGCCTCGCGATTCGAGCCAACCGTTTGAAGAGCCAGTTAAACCAGACGGCTGTGAAGTAAAATTGTGCAAGCGAGTGTAGGTTTCCGAGGCTGTTCCCCGATTAATCCAGACACCTAAATCATCCAGTGCAATGCCTTCCCAACCTGACGAGGTTGTACCACCGTAGTTGGTTTGACTGTTCGTTTGCACGGTGAAACGAAGATACAGAGAACTTGCATTCACCGGAGAAGTCAAATTCCATGGTAGTGAGATGTGGAAGGGACACCAGCGGTTTGAAGAGTCGCCACCGTTGTACCATTGGCCACCACAGACTGCTCCTGCTGAAGGGTAACCTGGGAAGGGTGAAAGTGCTGAATATGTCGTCCCGTTGTTGTAGGAAATTTCTATATTCATTGTATCGAAAGCAGCACCTTGAATATCCCAATTCGACCAAACCTCAAGTTCAACGTTTTGGCCGGTAAGATTTGAAAAATCAACTGGAAGTACAAAGTCACCTACTGCGTTTGGAGCGTAATCTCCGGTCAAATTACCGTGAAACCAAGCTCCAGGCTCATCGCCATCGTTACGGACTTCAAAATTATCAATGAACCATCCCCCGCGTGCTCCCGTACTGGAACTGGTTTGGAAACATAATTGGAATTGAACGGTCGGTTGGAACTCATCAACATATCCATTGAGATTGAAAACGGTTGAATTCCACGCAGCCGCTTCTCCATTCCAAACGGTTGATGGCGTGTTGTTGAGCACGCTGGATGAAGGATACCCACCTTGTGGTCGCAAAAGATTCCAACTCCCGTTTGCATCACGTATCTCAATCCATGCCGCATCGTTGCTCAACAATGCGGTCCAAGAGTCGAACTGGAGCGTGTAATTGTTGAGAAGAAAAGGCGTAGTGATGATTGGTGAGCGAAGACAACCGTCCATGTCAGCCTCTAAATCACCTTGTGCTTGCGTGGCAAGGAATCCAATAGATGATGAGCCGTTTGTCGGAAGAACCATACCAGAACTGGAAGAGAGTGGTACTATGCTCGGTCGTTGAATCGACCATGCTTCGTGGTCGTTCCCTGTACCAAGCCATCGTGGAGCTGCGACAATTGTCGATTCAAAATCAGTCAATGAACCAAGTGATGAATTGGTGGCCAGGGTGAGTTTACCACCATGACCAATGCCGTTGGTTAGCGCATGAGTGCCGTTCCACTGGTTCATCTCACCTACGCCAAAATGGGTTCCATTGGTCGTTGACCGATTCCAAAGAGGTTCCACTTCGACGGTGCCTTCGAGAAATGTATGATTTGAGGGAACTTCAACTATCGACGAAAAATTCGTAGAGATGCTGGATTGATTCGGTGCAGGGTGGAAAAACATTTCTCCAGTTGTATCAAACTCCGCTTCCGGAAGCAGTGATGAAGCAAAATCAGAATCATTCGCTGCTGTTAACGTGCTTCCCAGCATCAAGACAACCAAGAAAAAAGCAGTGTACGCCGGACGAGGTTGTTTCAAAATTGAACGACTCGATTTCGACATCAATCAAACACCTCGCTCTGCGAGGTGAGCCATTGAATATGAAGTGGCGCGCTGTCTGTTTAAGAAAGTCCGAATGAAGGGTTCAAAGTATGTCGGCCATAGGAGGGTTCGATGTCGAACCTCGGAGACCTTGACAGCGCTCAGTCGCGTGAGGTTGAAGAGCAGTTATTCGCAACGCATCGATTGCAGATTAACCGGCACGTACCCGTCCCCCTTCCACGTCAAGATTTCTGGAGCATGGTACACCAACTACTTGGTAGCCTCGATAATGAAATCCAATCCATGCTGATGAAGGGAATGACGGGGATGCGGTTGCAAAATCTGCAGAAGCGTCAAGCCAACATTCGATTGATTGCGTCCGAACTCGCACGCAAACGGTTGGTAGCCATGATGCAGCATGTCTCATCACAATCGCTGCGTACTTCAACGCAACCTGGCCAGGACCTACCTGCGCTCGACTGGCAAAGACACGACCCCGCAGAAAAAGCGATTTATCACATGATGCAAGTTCAAATCGACCGATTCAAAATGGAAATTGATTGGAATTCGATGCAGAACGGAATCGCCGGAGAACTCCGACCTGAACAAACCCGTCACGCCCCAGGTACAATGCAACTTGATTCATTTGTTGACTCCAATTTGACCGGGACGCCACCGCCTAATTTAGCGTTCGAAGACAGTGAACCTCCAATTGAGGCGCTTGAGCCGATGATGGATGATGAAGAGCGCTTTGTCGATGAAGAATGGCCAGACTTGGATGAATACATTCATGCTGATTTGGTCGATGCTCCTCCCCTTGATAAAAAGCCTGAGAAGGCCAAGAACAGTACAGAAGTTGCAAGCAAAAAGCATGCAGCAGCACTTGAACTCGCACCCTCAAAGAAGACTGCTTCATCGATTGAAATGTTCGATATGAGCGCCGAAAAGCAAGACGAACCGGTAGCACCATTGGGAGAGAAATTACGAGTTCGAGTCTTGATCTCCAGTCCTGAACCAATCGCAACCAAAGACGGTGAAGAACTGATGTTGGAAGAAGGAGATGTTCAGTTCGTCGATTCGGAAACCGCAGATTGGCTCATCTCATCGGGCGTTGCAGAAGCTGCTCCACTCTGAGTACGGCGTTTCTCAAGCAGCGTGTGATGCAACTCAAATCCCCTACTTTTGGGAATGAGGTAGTCTATCTTTCGAAACCAAAACTGACGGCATCCAGGGAGCCTTGCGGCACTTTACAATTAGTAGAGTGGTATTCACTCAACAATCAGTTGACGGAGCGCATCGAAAGTTCGATGCTCACGGTATCTGGAATTGGAATACGTGTCACCTGTCGAAGAGCAGATTCACCCTTACCGGATGTGATGTCCATTTCGAGAAGTCGCTTATGGACTCGAAGTTCCCAGTGATCGTATGTCTCCACACCTTCACCGTCGGGAGCCTTGCGAACAGGGACAACCAAATGAC
>JAKMGM010000112.1 GCA_022424925.1 Candidatus Poseidoniaceae archaeon
AAATCCCTATTGAGGCTATACGCCCGTTCATTACAGTGATTCTAATTTTGCTTTGGGTTGCTGCGGCAAGCGCGTTAATTTTACTCCCGGCAATTTTCGTGACACTCGAAAAAGCGGGACTTGGCGCTGTGGGAGGACGGACTTCAATGGCAAAGCGTCTTGGATTGGGACAAGCGAAAGTACTCGATGTAGATATTCTCGACGCAGCACTCGTCGACGACGTCATCGACGCTTGGTGATAAACTCAAAGAGTTGCCTTCATGTGGGATGTCCATGGTGAACTACTGGTTAATGAAATCTGAGCCGCACGTCTATCCGTTTGAGATGCTGGTTTCTGATGGTTCCACTCACTGGGATGGTGTTCGTAATTACCAGGCACGCAACATGATGCGCGATGACATGAAACTCGGTGATTTCGTGCTCTTTTATCATTCGAATTTTAAGCCCCCTCATGTAGTCGGAGTTGCCCGTGTGAGCCGTGAAGGCTACCCAGACCACACGGCACAGGATTCATCATCGAACTACTTCGACCCAAAAGCAACGCCTGACAACCCACGCTGGATGATGGTGGACATCGAGGCAGTGGTTGAACTCCCACACATTGTACCACTTGATGATGTACGAAACAATCCAGTTTGCGAGGATATGCTCTTGGTTCGCAAAGGTCAACGTCTTTCAGTTCAGCCAGTGGAGGAGTCGCATTTCGATGAAGTTCTACGAATGGGTGGATTGTCGCGTCAGCAATTGAGCGAGTATTGAATCAACAAGGTGTTGTGATGGTCAACAAACAGTTCCCTGTAGCGCCTCGAGCAGCAAACATCGAATACGCAATTCGAGATGTGGTTGTCCCGGCCCTTGCGCTTGAAGAAGAAGGTCATGAGATTCTCAAATTGAACATTGGTGACCCGATAGCATACCCTGGTCTCCCAACACCTCAACACATGGTCGATGCATATGTTCGGGCACTGGAAGAGGGCAACAACGGCTACTCACATTCGTACGGTGTACCGGAACTGCGTTCTGCGATTGCTGCTGATGAGCAACGTAAGGGATGGGATGCATCCCCCTCGGATGTTTATGTCTGCCACGGTGTTACTGAAGCCCTGCAAATACTCTTTGCTGCAGTATTGACAGACGGTGACACGGTTCTTGCACCTGGGCCTCATTACCCCCCCTACATGGCCTATCCACAAATGTATGGCGCTCAAACAGTCGAATACAAATTGCAGCCTGACAACGGCTGGAACATTGACCTTGCCGATATCGAATCGAAGATGAACGACACGGTTCGCCTTCTTGTTCTAATCAACCCAAACAATCCATGTGGGAGTGTTGCTGGAAAAGAAGAAATCAACCAACTCCTTGCTATTGCTCGAAAATGGCCGAATTGCATGATTGTGGCGGATGAGATTTACGACGGTCTTGACTTCACCGGGCAGCATAGAAGTGTTGCGAGTCTCTCGAATGACGTTCCAGTCATCGCTTTGAACGGTGTATCCAAAGTGTACTATGCACCGGGTTGGCGAATTGGCTATCTCGCCATACATGACCCAGCACGCCGCTTGTTGGAGGTTCGTGACGGCATCGAACGATTACTTCGTTCCCGACTGTGTGCCTCAACGCCCGCTCAAATCGGTTATCTGGCTGGCTTAGAATCAGACCGGTCGTGGATGGTTGACTATGCAAAAAAGGTCATCAACCAACGAAACGTTTGTGTTGAACGCATTGCTCAAATTGATGGTCTTGAGGTTCAGTCATCAGGCGGTGCATTCTACATGTTTGTTCGTTTGCTCGACCCAAAATGGGCGGAAAATGATAAACAATTTGTCCTTGATCTCTTGCACGAGGAACATGTACTCGTCGTGCACGGAAGCGGCTTTTCTTCAAATCTTGGAAAAGGTCATTTTCGACTTGTTTATCTCCCAGATGTTGATGTCCTTAACGATGCATTCGACCGTATTGAAGCATTTTTGCGTCGACATCGGAACGAATGAGTATCATCTCATCGATGACTTGATGACTGAGTGTTGAATCGTTCAATCATGGGCAACAGGCGTGTGAGGCTTCACGTCGCAATGTATTCTGTACTCATATCCTTTCTTTGTACGCAACCTGCTGCAGCGGTGGAAATTGCGGACAGTACTGATTTCCAAGCGGCCTTTTACTACCCATTGTTGTTTGCTATTGCCATTGCAGTTCCCGTATGGAAATGGTTTATTCCGACCCAACTCTCGAACCTTCAAGTTGCCTTTGAAATTGATGATGACCTGTATGAAGTCCACAAGATAACCGGTAGCATTTCAGATGCACGTGAACTCCTTGGCAATGTAAAGTACGGGATTGGACTGTACATGATGGGTATGACAGGTATCCTCATCCTCATTGCTGAACTGCTGTTTGAGGCGAATATTTACTTTCGGCCAAATTTACTTATTGCAGGCATTCTCATTTTGGTTCCCGTGATGATTTCGCCCTGGGAGACTTTGAATACACAACTCGGCATTTATCCTTCCTCGGGAAAGAAGTCTGGTGTCGTCACAAGTTTATTGCGACGTATTACGACACTGTTGTTGTTGATTGGCATAACACTCGCTACACTACTCTACGGCATTCAGTTAAGCTCTGAAAACACCCTCTCTCCTGTATGGCTCGCAGCAGGAATGCTGACGTTCATGTCGCCTACTATACTGGCGTATGGGCGTATCATGGGTGCCTCTTGGAACATGCTCATCATCAACAAGTGGAGAACCGCAAACGGCCGTCCAAATCCCATCGACCCTTCGAAACCCCGTTTCCTCAATCGATTGTTTTCATTGCTCCTGGTCTTGTTCCTTCTGACGATGCCAGTCACTGCCCTTAACGGCATAGTCACCGTGTTCTATGTTCTGTTCAACGACCCGGCAAACGCGACAGAGATTCTCAACTATGGTGGTATCATTGGCCATTCTTTCTATACCCGCATCGACCTTA
>JAKMGM010000120.1 GCA_022424925.1 Candidatus Poseidoniaceae archaeon
CCCTAACCCTTGTAATGATACAATTCGGTTCTCGTCGGTTTTCACGCCAGCAGCGTCGAGTCATACGACACAGGGATCAAAAGGGAATGCTCGCATACGCCAAACGGATGAAACGCTTCAAAGTTCATCCTGCACGCTCAAACATTCCTGTAGGAACACACCTCCTCCTCTCTGGGATGTTGGTTACCGTCAATGGGGTCGTGCTGGACATAGGTCTACCCGGTTGGATGTCCGAACGCTTGCCGAAAGATTCGGAAAAATCGGTGAAAGCACGCCTTCGTCGCCAGTCAAAGGCAATGTCGAGGGCTCGACCACCACGTCTACAACCGCTCGGTGAAGGTTGGTGGCTCAAGCGTCCAAAGGAGGACGGTGCGGACACTCCGGTTCTTGAGCGCCTCATTGGTGCAGTTGCTTACCGTGGCCGACAAAAGTACATCCAGCAGAAATCCGGACGTTCTGCGGTGCCTGTCCCAGTTGGTTCGAAACAATCACGTAATGTTTCTTCGATGAATTTGTCAAGACGAGGAATCCCACAGAATACGCGTGTTTCTGAACGCGAACAACGTACACAGGTATCTCGTAGTGATGTTCGGATTGGTTCAAAAAAGACCGGTCCTAATGTTCGTCCGGGTATCAATCCTGGCGTCACCAAACAGTCTGATGATGACTACATTGCATTCGATTGAGTTTGCTGTACATCAATGGGTTCAAAGACCGACTGCGTAAGCGGGATACATGCAGCGAGAACGAGGCTCTTGGACTCCAAGTGATTCAACACTATCGAAAGCGAATGCAGTTCTTGCTGCTGCGGCATCGAGCGGCGATTTGTACAGGAATGGACTGGGCATGATTGCTTCAGAAAACATTGTATCTCCGATGGTGCAAAAACTCGTCGGCAGTGATTTGCACGGTCGATATGCCGAGGGATTACCCGGAAAGCGGTACTACCAAGGGTGTGATGATTTTGATACAATTGAACAATTGGGTATTGACTTGGCACAACAGGTTTTCAATGCGCCTTTTGCAAACATCCAATCGATATCAGGGACAGTTTCAAACATCGCTGCACTGAAAGCTTTAGCGAAACCAAGTGATAAGATAACGGCCGTTTCAACTGCCGATGGAGGCCACATTTCTCATGCACGAATGGGGGCAGTTGGACTGCGAGACCTTGATTTGTCCACCTATCCATGGAATGAGGAGCGAATGGAGCCAGATGTTGACGGAGCGTGCGCTCTCATTCGAGACATTCAACCCAAGGTCGCACTCGTAGGTCAATCGGTTTTCTTATTTCCCACTCCGTTACGAGAAATTGCTGATGCAGCCCACGAAGTCGGTGCTACAGTCATGTACGATGGTGCTCATGTTCTTGGCCTCATTGCAGGCGGTGTTTTCCAAGACCCGCTGCGTGAAGGCGCTGATGTCATGACCGGTTCATCACACAAAACCTTCCCCGGACCTCAGGGCGGATTCCTTTTGTCCTCAAGCGAAGACCCGAAATTCCAACGCCGATTGAACACAGCTGTTTTCCCTGGTGCATGCTCTTCATACCATCTTCATCACGTAGCAGGAAAAGTTGTCGCGCTTGCGGAATTCGAAGAGTATGGTGCTGCATATGCCACCGACATCGTGAGGAATTCTCAAGCGTTCGCATCAGCGCTTGCAGCGGAAGGTTTCGATGTTTTGGCAGAATCCCGAGGATACACTGCTTCACATCAAGTTTTGACCCGCCACGGTGCAAAAGACTCAGGTGCGGGGGCGAAGGCTGCTGATTTACTCGAACAAGCAGGTATTATCACCAACATGAACATGTTACCAGGTGATACCAAAGCAATGACCCCTGCTGGATTACGTCTTGGTGTTCAAGAACTCACACGTGTCGGTATGGGTGTCCTTGAGATGGAGGAAGTTGCCAAATTGTACGCTCGTGTCTTGTTGCATTCAGAAAACCCAGCGTCTGTAAAGAAAGATGTAGCACATTTGAAAGCTGATTTTCAAACGATACATTACTGTTTCAACGAGGAAGGCGTCACCGGATATCCATTTTGAGGCCTTTACATGCCTCGTCCATCCGAAGCGAACGCCACGTCAGAACATGTACTTCGTCTTCTCAAGGACTCGTTTCACTTAACCGAGAATGGGCTGATTTTGGATAACGATGAACAGGGATGGTTTGTGTGGAATGTGACGGATTTTCACCGATGGTGGTTGTCGATTGAGACCAATACTGGATTACCTCTAGGCAGAAAACTATTGAATGCAGCTGCAGACCATGAGGAGTTTTTGCTTTCGAAAGGTTCGACACTGGACGTCGGCTGGTTTCGTTCTCGACGCAAACAACAAGCAGCCATTCACAAACGTTGGCTTCTCCATGGCTGGGGCTCATTTGACATCGCAACGTCACTCATTACATCCAGTGTTTTTGCTCCGCTTTGCAGCGGATTTTCTTTGGCGACTCGCGAACTTCTCGATGCAAAGCGGCTACGTGTCCAATGGCGACAGTTCTCGAACAGCCAGATTCAACTCGAACTCGAGGATGCTCAACGCGCTTTCATACCTGCACCCGATCCACCCGAATTCATTTGGAACACAGCGAAGCCTAAGGTGAAGATTCAAAATGAACTTGAACTGGACCTTGAAGTTGTCTCCAACGGCTGGGCACACGCTGGGGAACGATGCTGCATGATTCCGGTCGGTGTTTTCACTCGATTTTTTGAAAGCCTTTCCTCTCAAGGAATTCAGTTACGGCCACAGTGGTTGGACTGCTGGGAATTTGGTGCAGAATTTACGGACACTGTTCGGGCGCCGTTAATTTTGACAGCCCTAGCAGTTGATGAAATGGTTTCGAGAGGTGAGCAACCGATTTACATTCAGGGTGTCGAAAGTTGGAAAACGCTCTGTGCAGCGTATTTGAAACCGTTCGGGTTCGGCCTTCCGCTCCGCATTCAGGAATCTGACCGAAGTGGGGGGGTCGTTTTCACCCTCGAAAGCTGCTCGCAATTCCCCATGCTTGTTGGATACCTGTTTTCCTTTTGGCAGCGTGCACACGGTCGCAAGGCGAAAATATCAATCCAGTCAGAAGGAACGAATTGGTCTGTAACAATAACTTCATTGCTCTCCTATGTCGAATGATTTTCGCATCAATATCGCCCATTTCTTGGTGCTCAATTCAAACATCGAGAGTTAAGGTCTATAACCCAAACACAGAGTCGCTAAATCTGCACTGATGTGCGTGGTGTCTAAAATGGAACTCAATCACAACCAAATGGCGTATGCTGCAATCATCTCGACACTGATTTTCGGCTCACTTTTTGTCGGTTTTTCTGGATATTTCCAAACAAGTGAATCTGTTGGCGGGTTCGAGAGCGCAGCAGAGGATGACCTCATCGGTACTGGAACATCCATCAGTGCAGCTACGGATACAGACGGCGATGGACTCTCTGACCTCCTTGAGTCGACCCAATACGGTACAGACCCGCAGGTTGCGGATACAGATTTTGACGGTATGAGCGACGGTTGGGAAGTGGCCCACGGTCTCAATCCGCTCGACAACGGTGAATCCGAAGACTTGATTCAAGAAAATTCGAACAATGAAAACACCGATGAAGCGAACATCGAGGAAGAGACAGAATCATGGCCAGACCCTGAACAGGGGCCGAATGGCGACCCTGACAAAGACGGCTTGACAAATCAGCAGGAGCAAGAACTCCAAACTGACCCACAACGCTCAGACACAGACAATGACGGCCTCAACGATTTGTGGGAGTCCAAATACACGCAAACCGTTCAAACTCCCGGTGGCGATGTAGTTCTCTTTAATCCACTGAACGGCAACTGGGACTGTCTGTTGCTTGACCAGGCAATGGAAGAAAGCCTCTCGACGTTTTACGATTCCTCAGAATCTCTTCCATCATGGGACGAACTTGAAAATCCTTCGGGAGCACACTCCTGTGACATGATATTGGACACCGACGAAGATGGGCTACCGAATTTCCAAGAGGAATCCTATGGAACCAACCCGACCGCTCGAGATTCTGATATGGATTTGCTCGATGACATCGTAGAAATCGGCAATCTCACTTCGACGCTCACAACCGGTGTTGGAGAAAACTGCAACATTCCACTGCTTGACCCAATTGTTCGCCAATCGCCATTCGCCGGTGTTGACACTTCGTGGTTCCTCATGGACATGGATGGCGATGGACTACTCAACGGCCCCTCTGACTGGGACACAGACGGTGATGGAATGCCTGATGGTTTCGAATACTGCTATTCGGACGTCAACGACCACCCACAGAACGCTGCAGACAAAACCCTCAACCCCGCAAATGCGTCCGATGGCTATGGTGACTGGGACGAAGACGGTCTCAACAATCTGGAAGAATATCAAGTCGCCAACATCTTCGGACCTACGAACTTCACCTCGCCATGGCGCATGGACACAGACATTGATGGAATGCCTGATGGATGGGAATCGACAAACGGGCTTCACCCTCGTGACGGTGCAAACGGAAACCTCGACCCTGACCGAGATGGATGGGATGTCGACGGTGACGGTGGTGTTTTCTACAGTACACTTGATTCAACGACCATTGTCATTGGTATCGATGTGGTCAAAGACCAATGGGTTGAGGCAAACAACACAGTTGCACGTGGGCAAATAACACTCGCAGGTGGCCAAAAGCAAACCGTAGCGTTACAGGCACCAGTTTCCGGATATGTCTATCAGATCGATGTCTTCGTGGGACAAGCCATCGAATCTCGTCTCTTCCAGTGGATGGAAATCGTTGAACCTGAGGAGCAGTTTACAAATTTGATGGAGTTCAATGCTCGGGACCGCAACGGTGATGGAATCATCGATGGACGCTCAACAGACCCGCTCAACCCAGATACAGACGGCGACAATCTTTTGGACGGTATTGAAGTCATGGGTTGGGAGATTTTAGTCGTTAACAACGGTGTAGTCAAGACATGGGTCACGTCAGACCCAGGTTTGTTTGATACCGATGAAGATGGCTTGTCTGATTACGACGAATTCGCAAACGTCTGTGCTGGAGGTTCGAACGCTTCGAACCCAGATACTGACGGTGACGGTGAACTCGACCAAATTGAGGCGCTTACAGGTTACTCGTGGGAAGGTGTAGCTTACTTCACAAGCCCATGCATGTTCGATACTGATAACGATGGGCTTGAAGACGGAGAAGAGGTCATTGCTGGTAAAGACAACTTCCTAACACATGCAAACAACTCAGACACAGACAACGACAGTTTGGTGGACGGTAACGAAGTACTGTTTGTACCTCGGCCGTATCAAAATCCTACGAACCCTCTCCTCAACGACACAGATGCCGATGGCATGCTCGACGGTTGGGAAATGCAGGTAAAATCTGCAGAACAAAATACCAACTCGCACAGTCTTTGGGTCGCAACCTCATCATGGGTTCGTCCCGGATGCGTTGCGTCACAAAACAATGATTGCACCATGGAACCAGGTGGATATGTATGGCAAAACAACCTCGGTGGCTTCATTATTGAAAAGAAATACGAAGTTCCGGAGATGAACCTCACCGGATTCTCGATGCCACTCAATGACTTGTGTGACTGCAATGGTCGATGGGCACTGGATCCGTCGCTCGGTTCCTTGAAGGATGACACGTTTGACGTCGACAACGATTCGCTACCAAACAGCGCTGAAGCTCCTGATAAATGGAACACAAATCCGGTAGATGACGATACAGACTCCGACAGCCTGCCTGATGGCTGGGAAGTGTACTATTCTGGACTCGCTCTTGAAAGCGGTCTTGTGGACGAAAGTGCAATTGACGCTTACGGCGCTCGTGGGGTTATGGATCCATCGATGCCTGACAGTGACTTGGACGGAATCATGGACGGTGAAGAAGACCCGGACCGTGATGGCCTCAACCGTAGCGGCCTCATCAAGAAATACTGTTCAGGGTTCAATGACAGCACCAATTCTGATTGCAACATAGACCCCGACACGCCAGATGGCAAGCGCTTCTACGACAATCTCGAAAATTACACCAACTTGGAGGAGAAGCAAAATGGCACTAACCCGATTACCAACGATACTGATGGTGATGGATGGAACGATGGCCCCGAAGTTTACTATCAAGACCATGATGATGACGGAATGGCAACGGGGTGGGAATACCACTTCCAATTTGACCCTGACGACCCAGCCGACCGCATGATTGACACTGACGGAGATGGTCACGTCAACTACTGCGAATACAAGTGGGACACCAATCCTCGAAACCCTACCAGTTTCCCTGGACAGGGTGAATTGTGCGATCCTTTCGCCTCATGATTGGTATCATAGGACTCATATTGGCCGAACATTGATGTTCATCGGAGACCAGCGATAGGCATGCGACCAGTGACTGTGCTTCAGCTCATTGCGGTCGTGGCTCTCTTAGCGCCGTCACTTCCACACATGGGTGCTTCTGCCGGCAGTTCCTCCAACGGCACAATTACCATCGCGCAGGACAATGGAATGTACTTTGCTGAAACACTCGAGTTGAACGGAACTTCAACCCAATCCATGGCGAATGTAGATTGGTATCTGTTTGATGCATTCAGTGAAAAATCATCTCCGTTGATGAGTGGAAACCTCTCGAGTGTGCGTGCGGCAAGTAACGACAAGTGGGAGTGGAATCTCGAGGTTGATATCCAAGCCTTCGACTGTACCTGTCAAGTTGTTCTCGTTGACGACAATCAGCCGATTCATCACGGCGAGTCACGCATCGTCTATCTTGGTTCGGCAAACCATGTTCCTTTCGTGTTACCGTTTCCGCTTCAGCATGCTGATCGACAGTATTTTCTCCTTTCGAATGCTGATTTATTGATTGATGTACCACTTGTCCTGCCTTCCCACAGTTTCAATGAAACATATATCGCGATGGACTACTGTAAGGCTCCTGTTGGTGAGAATTGTGATGATGAAATGGTTCGGTTTGTAGATTTTCAACATACAACCACGGACGGCATAGTATCGCTCCTTTATTCGCTTGACTCAGTCGACCTTCATGATGGGCATTGGCAATTTAGTATTACGGTGAGTGATACATTGCTCCAATCTTCGAACACCGAGTTCTTCCGCCTATTGGTTGACAGGAATGTGCCTGAGGTAGTGCTCTCAAGTGATGCACAACCATCCCAAGAAACGGTGAACGAAAGTACAACAGCGTCACTTCTGCCAGAGGTATTCGAGGATGAACCGATTTCATTTTCCGCTCTCGTAGATGATGGTTATTCTGGAGGAAAACACAGCCTCACATGGACGGTTATAGAACCCGATGGTAAGCGACGAGCCTTGGCAGATACAGAATTCGTATCCGAATCAATAATCTCTGTTCGTCCCCATCTTTCAGGTGTGTGGACAGCGGAATTACTTGTACGAGATGAAGCGGGTTGGCTTTTAGCTACCGACATTCAATTTGTAGTGCTTAATGAAGTGCCCATAGTCCATGTTGAACTCGATTCATTGGTTATTGCCGAAGATGCAGTTATCGCACTTGATGCGAATGAGCAGTGGAATTTGGACAGTTCCAAAAGTACGGACACTGCAAGCGATAACACCTCATTGTCGCACACGTGGTACGTAAACGGAAACACGTTCCTCACAGGTAAAACCACACTCGACCACACAATGTTCCCAAACGAAGGCACATACAGTCTACGTGTCGTGGTCGAAGATGATAACGGCGCTTCAAGCGAACTTAATTTCCGGGTAGACATCAGTGACGGTTCAGATGGTGTTTCCGACGGTTCACTTTCAACATCCTTCGCCATCGCACTACTGGTAATCTGTGGCGTAGTCGTGTTGCTTCTTTTCATGTACGGACAAAGGAATTCAACTGAGTCTGTACTTCCCAGATGGAAGAGTCCAACCTCGGATGGTGCACCGGACTACGATGATTCCAGTGAATTGTAGTTTTTTGAATGCAATTATTGAATACTGTCGGTCTACTGGTATGCCCATGAACGAAGCGGCGATGGCACATATCGGTCCACAACCTGCAGTCATTCCTAACGATGAATACATTGCACGTCAAAGCCGGTTGACCGCTCAACTTCGGCCGAATGACCTTGTTATTCTTTGCGCTGCTGAAGAAGCAACGCACTCCAACGATGTTCACTACCCGTACAGAACGATGAGTGACATGCTCTATTTCGTCGGTTGGACAGAACCAGAGGCTGTTTTCACATTGCGATGCGTTGATGGCGCATGGGTCTCAACACTCTTCGTTCAACCGAAAGACACACTGAAGGAAATCTGGGAAGGTCGTCGACCAGGTGTTGAGGGTGCACTTTCTTCTTGGCCTGTGGACCAAGCACATTCAATCGAGGAACTTGGTTCTTCGCTGACCGAGTATATTTCAGATTCACAACGAATCCTACTTCGAACCGGCGTCCGTCCGTATGTTGACACACTGGTTCGTGATTCTGTCGAACGCCGTGACAGGGCACGTCAACATTTTGGCACCGGTCCTGTTTCAATTGAAGACCCAAGTGCACGAATTGCTGAACTCCGTCTTCGAAAATCAGCTGCTGAAATTGAACAAATGAGGTTCGCATCGGATGTAAGCAGTTTCGCACATGTCGCTGCTATGCGCCATTCAAAACCCGGGCGCATGGAATACCAGTTTCAATCTACAATTGAAGGCTTCTTTGTGTACGCTGGTACCTCCGGATGGGCCTATCCTTCAATCGTTGGCTGCGGGGATAATGCGACTGTCCTACACTACAAGGAAAACAATGATGTCTGTGAAGACGGTGAAGTCATTCTCATTGACGCTGGTGCTGAATTCCGCGGTTATGCAGCAGATATTACCCGTTCTTGGCCAATTAACGGAAAATTCACTGAGGCTCAAAGAGAAATATACCAGATTGTACTCGATGCCCAGATTGCTGCGATCGACTGTTGCCGCCCAGGCCTGGCATACACTGCACCACATGACGCTGCTCGTCGAGTCTTAGCGGAAGGCATTGTTCGACTTGGAATTACACAACAAACGGTAGATGAAGCACTAGACATGGAATCTGGTGATCTGAAAAAGTGGTACATGCACAACACCAGTCACTGGATTGGCCTGGATGTTCACGATGTTGGCGTTTACAAACCCAACGGCGAACCGCGTTTGCTCGAAGCAGGCATGTGTCTAACGATTGAACCTGGGCTGTACTTTGGGGCATGGCGACCTGATGTCGATTGCCCTGAGAAGTATGCGAACATCGGTATTCGAATCGAAGATGATGTTTTGGTCACTTCGGGTGAGCCAGACGTCCTCACATCCGCATGTCCAAAATCTATCGAAGAGATTGAAGCCATCACCGGAACCCCCTTTTGAGGTGTACGCATGAAATGGGCTGAGATACTTGAACGCCAAGCCTCTTGGCATCCAGATTCTGCAAGCGACCTACGGCTAACAACTGACGAGGCTGTCGAACTGTACACAAACGCCCCCTTGCATCAATTGATGAGCGCAGCCCTTGAGAGAAGAAATTCGATGCACGGCCCGAGCACGGTCACCTATCTCATCGATAGGAACATCAACTACACGAATGTCTGTACAATTAATTGTCAATTTTGCTCATTTTACCGGCCACCCGGGCACGATGAGACATACACGCAGACTCGTGATGAAATATCTGCTCGGATAAAGGAACTTGAGGATATTGAAGGTGTACGAATACTCATGCAAGGCGGGGTCAATCCAGATTTACCCTTCGTCTGGTATGAAGAACTCCTTCAGTCGCTTCGTGAGCGCCACCCGACCATTGCCTTGGACTGTTTTAGCCCCATTGAGATTGAAGGCATTGCAGAAGTCAGCGGCATGTCGACGCTTGAAGTCCTCACCAGGCTGCAAAAATCAGGTATGCACGGGCTGCCTGGAGGCGGCGCAGAGATGCTTGTTGATGAAGTTCGGAAAGATGTCTCGCCGAAAAAAGGTCTTCCTGCAAATTGGTTACGGGTGATGGAAGAGGCTCAATCTCTCGGCCTAATCACCAGTGCGACGAATGTGATTGGATTTGGTGAAAGTTTAGAGCAGCGAGTAGAACACATGAACAGATTGCGTGAACTTCAAGACCGTTCACTCGCACAACACGGAATAGGATTTACTTCCTTCATTGCTTGGCCCGTGCAGTTGGAAGTCAACAGTTTTGGACGACGAAACCGTGGGCAAAACAAGGTTGAACTCGGTTCAGGTTCGACAGAGTATCTGCGCCATGTTGCCGTGTCCCGACTGTTTCTCGACAGCATTCCAAACATACAATCCTCATGGCCGACAATGGGTATCAAGACTGCCCAAATGGCGCTGTTTGGTGGTGCGAATGATGTTGGTTCGACCATGATGGAAGAGAATGTAGTTTCAGCATCAGGGACGACCAAGTTTCAAGCCTCTGAAAAGGAACTGCAGGATGTTATCCTCCGGGCTGGCTTTACCCCTCAACGGCGTGACAGCAGGTACACTTTCCTTGAAACACCGAAATGTGGAGCAAGCGTCGGTGAACTCAGTTCGCCACCACCTGTGCAGTTTCCTGCCTAACTCTCACGAATCGTATCGTAGTAAACAACCCAAATTTCTGCATGGATGTTTCGCTGGCCGTTCCCAACGCCGTCTGAAGGAACATATTCCTGTCCATTGAAAAGACCACGGTACGTGAGGTGGTTTGTTCCACCGTTCATGTCACTCCAACTTGTGATGTCATAGTTCCATTGTTTAACATCCTGCCCTGCACACCATCCGGCTCTACCGAACGGCCATGAGCCAAACTGGTTTGCGACAACTCCGTTGTCGACTTCGTTTTCACAACCTTCATTCGAGTAAACGAT
>JAKMGM010000123.1 GCA_022424925.1 Candidatus Poseidoniaceae archaeon
GAGATGACACCGTCGCTATTGACATCAAGCATTTGGGTGAGTTGAGCGGGTGTATAGCCAGTGTCATTGAGCCATTCACCAAACTTTTCCACGAGAGCAGCAGCGACGGGGTTTGTGTCGGATTGAGATTGAATGCTCGATTGAAGCCCCTGCACTCGGTTTCGAATGTTCTTCGTCACCACTTCTTTGGCTTTTGGCACTCCTCTTTCTTTAACAGAGGTGGCCCAAGACTGGACAGAATCCTGTTGGGACAGAATTTCAATGACCGTTTCTCGCGGTATGTGTGCAGGAGGTGCATCGCCAGTGAATCGAACAGCCACTTCCGCCAGTTCTTGGTCGCTCAATGAGGATAAATTGAATTTCTTTTCCAAGAGTTTTTGACCAATTTTTTCGAGGGCTTTGTCTTGCACACTTCCGCCTTGCATAGACAGAGCATGGTCTTCTAATTCATCAACTTGATGCCGACTTTACTCTGGAAACTTCAACGATGGCCAATCCAAGTGATTTTCTTCGACCCAGTGGAGCGAGCAGAGCACTTCTTCAAGTTCTTCCGCACTGGCCAAGTCTCTTTCGATTTGTAGCCTGTGCAACCAATCTTTCAGTTTCCCTAAGGCTCGACCTTTACCCAATCCGGTTCGTTGCATGATCCAGTGACCATCAACGATAGGAGCATGCCCGCTTCGCAACTGAGGTAACTGTTCAAGTTGCTCCAGAAGAGTATGCACCTCTTCGACGCCTTCGTTGCTTGTGCCGTTCGCCGGAGAAAGTCCGTGGCTTCGAAGAACGAGTTCAAGTTTGAGATGAACTACGGCATTGTGTTCAAGTACAGCTCGGAACACCCGAAGCCTCGATGTTGATGCCAGTGGAAGCGTCCCGAATCTCGTATGAGTTTCGAGAATCTTGTTTCGTTGTTTGTTTGAAAGTTTTAGCTGCGAAAGAACGCTTTCAACCTCTATAGATTGTGTTTCACAGAGCAGAAGGGCGAAGCGAGTAAGTCCATCAAAACGCTCCACTTCTTGGTGTTGGAGCGCTGAAAGAAGTACGTGACGAGATGCCCATTTTCCAGGCAAGAATGAATCTAAAACGCCGTCATGTGCCATCCTTTCTACAACCTTTCCAACGTTCATCCCGTTCAATATTTTTAGCCATTCCATCCATATTCGCTCGTGAGTAACAACACTCAAACTCTTTGCGTTTTGCCGCAGTGCTTCACTCAGTTCAAAATCGAAGTTCCAAACACCGGCTCGGCCACGGTCAAGGAAGCGATACGCTCGAAGTATTCTCAGTGCGTCTTCTGAAAGCCTCACATGTGCTTGGCCGACAGCGCGCAAAAGTCCTCTTTCGATGTCCTGAAGACCGAAATGCGGGTCGTGCATGACTTTTCGAGCGACATCGATGGCCATGGCGTTGATTGTGAAATCTCGGCGTTGTAAATCTTCAGAAAGAGAACTCCCCCATTTCACTTGTTCGGGACGGCGACCATCGGCATAGTTACTTTCGATGCGGAGCGTAGTGGCTTCATACAGCGCATCATTGCCACGTAAACTTACAGTTCCGTATTCAATACCGGTAGGGATTGCGTCTGGGAATATTTCCATCATTGTTTTTGGTTCAAGTGATACTGCAAAGTCGATATCGTGCACATCCAGACCGAGACATGCATCACGAACAGCCCCGCCCACAATCCATATGCCGCCTCCATGTTCGGCAACTTTCGTGACGATGTCGAACACTTCAAGTGGCAATCTTTCAATCCATTCGGTGACATGCGATGGACATTCAATGGCCGGAACATCTGCTTCGAGTGCTGATTTCGGCCATTCTTCGATTCGCATGCGTGTCCCTCCTTTAGATTGATGGGGGTCGATGGCAGACAAAGCATTATCGCAGAAGAGCCGTTGGTGTGACTCAATGTGGGACGATGAAGAAGTTCACCTGGTGCCGTATGAGTGGCTCAAACCACATGAAGAAATTAAGCCAAGAAATCGCGATAAATTACTCGAGATGACGAAACGCTGGGGGGGATTCACCAAACCTCTCATTGTCGATAAGAAGACAGGAGCCATACTTGATGGACATCACCGTTATTCGATTGCAGGCCTTCTCAACTTGGCGAGAGTACCGGCTATCTGCGTAGACTATCTTGCCGATGAACGGATTGAAGTCGATGTTTGGCCTGCTTCAAATCTTTCTTCAATCACGAAGCAAGAAGTCATCGACATGTGCCTGTCAGACGGAGTGTTTCCTCCGAAAACCAGCCGGCATACAATTGCCGACCACCTTCCGCCGATCCATATCTCATTGGAGGTTCTTTCACAACCGGCTCCGAATCAACTTGATTGACGAGTTTCGATGTACGACCGCCATCGAGCATTTCCTTTCCCTTCCAACTTAACCCCGTGCTGTGGTGCCGATGACACCAAGACGTGGTGTTCGTGAATGATTCCTTCATGCGAGACCATGAGAGTTACTTCAGTGCCAGCTTTCCCCTTCAATGATGTAGCGAGTTTTTTCGCTGTCGGTGTTCGTAATCCGTTGATTGCTACAATTTCGTCGCCTGGCATTACGCAATGTCGGACGGGTGAACCGGTGTGATGTGATGTGGCGAGAACCCGACCGTCTTTCGCTGAGAGGTTTAGACCCAACCATCCATGCTTTTCCTCATCGTCTTTGAACGGCTTTTCGGGAACCAATTTGAGTCCATAAAAGGCCATGGTTTCATCCATATTTGGGGCCTTTCGTTCATGCATGAGGCTGTCAAGAAGAGCACCTAATTGACGGCCACCTTTCATCGAAGTGAGTGCTTTTCTAATGTCCTTGTACGTGATTCCGAGGCGATGGGTCGCATCGCATTCGAGGGCGTGTCTCTTACACAGTTCAGCCATTAAATCGCAAACCCCAAAATCACCTTTTGAGCGGCGACGTAGTTCAGCATCCAATTGCATGATGGCCAGTTCCCCTTCAAGATAATAGGAGATTTGAGTTTCTCGAGAGAACGCATGCCCACGGTACAGATGAATCCAAGCGTCATGACTCGATTCAGCCAAGGATTCGGTGTTCATACCGTTTCGAGCGGTATGACGCTTCATTTTTCTCAAGAAATCTTTGCGCCAATCATCTTCAGACCATGCTCCAGAACGAACGCAGAGCATGTCTCCCATCCATGAAGTTCCTCCTTCAAACCACCATAACAGGTCGGAATGTACCTCGCGTTGAAGGTCGTAATCGAGAAAATTCCGAGGCCGAAGCCGTTTGACATTCCATTGATGCAGATATTCATGACTGAACAAACTTACAAGGTCAAGGTACTCATCTTCATGCCCGGGCATGAGACACTGCCGAGGCAGCATTGAGGTTTGTGAATTGAGGTGTTCAAGCCCACCTCTCATGCTTTCAGTCAATTGAATTACAGTCACATAATGATCCCATGGTGGCGTTCCAAACAGAGCGTGATGTTCCTTGATTATTCGATTCATGTCTACCTTGAATCGTTCGAGCATTCCTGGGTCAACATCGTGTCCACCGCTGTCCCAAAGTTTCAGATGGTGTGTTCGTCCATCAACAACCCATGAATCCATTGGATTGGCATTGCATTCAATAATAGCGTCGAGCAATTCGTCACGACCGGTGGATGTGAAGCAGTGCGTAATGCCTTGATTACCGGTCAATTCGCCTGCTCCTTTTCGCTCGCCACTGCTGGCGTATTGGGTGGCTGGCATCCATGTTTGGGGAGCATGTAATTCGACGCAGTGAACCATTTCCAGCCGTTTCGAGTCGATTCCTTCAGTGGGTAAGAACCATGTAAACGGAGGCATCATATGCACATGTGTGGTGTCAAGGTGATTTGCTCGAACAGAGAGATCCGTCGCTAAAAGGCGATATTTGACGGTCACCTTGGATGATGTTTCAAGCGTTTTTATTCGCATGGCGTCGACGTCTTTCCGGTGGAAGGACAAGGCGTTTCCGTCTTGGTCTGTTGCAGTAAAGTCGGTCATGTGTTGAATCGGTTCTCGAAGGAAGTACGAACCGGGAACCCAGCGTGGGAAGTGGAGCGTGAGATTTGAACCAGTGAACGGACCGTCAATTTCGATACCCACATGTAGACGTCTCGATTCACCTTCTGTGGCATCAATAACAAATCGAAGTCCGGAAGTCATGTTGCTCATAGTCCAAGTTCAGTCGAGGCGGTTGAAAGGTTCTCTGCTGTTACTCGTAGCAAATCGTCGGTACACGCCTCGAGGAATACTCGGTTTTCACGAGCAATATCCGGCTCTCCACAACGTCCAATGAGGCGCTCGAGTAATCGCGCCCGTTCGATAGAGTTGACCGAATCGTTTCGAATGATCTCCCAGCGTAAAGCATCAAAATCTTCCGACTTTTTGCCTTGCAGCCATCGGCCAAGCACAGTGTAACGTTCATGTTCCATGAGTACTTGAATCGGTTTATCCTCAAGTGCTGAACACTGATTTCGAAGTTCTTTCACGAGGTCATTCATGTTCGAGCCAGAGATGTTGTCCGATATATCAAGGAGAACTTTTCCAGCGTTATGAACGGCTGAGGACAGCAGAGGAGAAACTTTGATTCCGCGCTCAAGTGCTTCGCTCATGCTTGATTCAGTGAGTGTTTCACCATTCTCAACAGCTGCGTGTAAGGCAGCCTCTCGAACGCTGTTGTTTTCATCTGAAAGTGCTGAGGTTCGGTGATCGGATGTGGCTGCTGAGCAAAGGATTGCCAGACGACGCAACCCGCTGTCTTGGTGGTTGAGAAAACGTTCAATGTGATTGGCAGCATCTCGCCCTTTGAGCAGTGCTTCAGCAGCTTTTCTTTGGCATGTCAAGTCTTCATCTTCGATAAGGAGTAAGGCAATATCTGTTGTGTCTTCCGTAAACTCACCAAGGAGATTTGCCGCACATCTTCGTGCATCAAGCCAAGAGTGCTCAGCCAGAACTCGCAATGTCTCAATCCCTTGTTTTGGAGCCCATTTTCGGTGCGCTTCGAGTGCTTTTGAGCGGAACCACGGGTCTTTATCCTTGAGCAAGGGGACGAATCCTTCCAAAGCCCGGGGAATATCGGTATCGAACAAGACACGAATAGCGCGGCGTCTCTTCCGAACATCTCTATGCTTAAGCCGGGCAATCTCGCTGTCCAGTCCGCCCCCGGCCATGGATTGCCCTACAGGCCGTGATTGATAGGGGTGTGCATCATACTGTCAGATGAACGTTCAATACGGGACATTGCTTCGTGCCGACTCTGTGGGGAGAGAAGACGCCCTATTCACGATAACCATCGTCTTCGTCGTCTTCATTCCAATCCACTGCACCCGGTTGGGCGAGGTTTGGATGAAGCATCAATTGAAGCATTGGCCAAAGGCGAAGGAACGACGGCGATGCATCCCACATCAAACGAACCATCGGGTGTTCGCTCATAGGAATGCCACCTTCTCCAGGCGGTGGTAAGTCTGCAGGTAGTTGACGCAGTTCGACAATTAAGTCACGCAATGCAATCGCCTCATCTTCATCGACCATATCCAATTCTTCACAGGTTTCGATCGTCAATTCCAGCAAATCGGCTAACTCTATCGGGTTCATTGGCCCAGTTTCCGAGTCTTTGACATCGATTGGACCAAAAGAGACTGGTCCTAAGTCGGTTGAGAACATTTCATCGCCTTGTCGTTCGACTTTCATCAAGTGCTGGCCAGCAGTGTTGCCAAGCGGAGCAAGTGCAAAACCTCCGTCAACGACACGGGACGAGAGCCATACGGGCAAGTCACGAACCTGTCCTGTTACGAGAACTCGGTTCAATTCTCCGGGGAATGCCACGGGTGCGACTTCAACGGCTTCCAAAACCCGAGATTCAACTGTTGGCCAGTGTGTCAAGCGAAATTGGACGTGTTCGACGGCAATTGGAGACGGATCTAGTAGGCGAACTCGGCCGCTTTCCCCTACAATCACAGCAATCAGAGCAGCAATATAACCGCCTTTGGCTCCCAAAACAACGACTTCTTGACCCTTTTGCAGTTCAAGATGGTGCAACAGCGTTGCGATCATGTGTGGGGCTGAAATAGTCTTGATACCACCTTCATCGGTTTCAAGGAACGGAATCGGTCGGTCCGCAAAAAACGGTTCAATATCGTAGTCTGTAAAATCTGCAATGTCGACCTCAAGCATCGCTTTCTTCACATGGGGGGGGACTGCAATTCCACCTTTCTGCAAACGTCGCAGCAGACTTGGCATGTCCGTCATGTCACCGTTAAAATCGCCGGCCCATGTAAAGGATGGGCTTTGAATTTCTGGATAGTTTGAACATCCCAGGTTTTGTGCAAGAAATTATACAGCGACTTCCGGAAGGGCGGTGAGAATATTATCGCATCTCAAGCCAAGCGAAAAAGGAGAAAATCGGTAGAAGTATCAGTATTGCGCGATTTATTTTTCGCTGTTGGTTCACATATTTGACCGTAGGTTCCGGCGAAACTTCGATTGATTTTGCGCTTCTCTTGCGCCGGTTCGTACTCACTTTCGATTCGATTCGATTAAGCACCTTCGAACGAAGTTCTGGCTGTCGGCTGTTCTGCACTCCTTGCCCCACGATAAACCGTACAGAGTGATGGTCGGCAAGTTCCAGTGCAGTATCAACAACTCCTTGCACATTGCTAAGGTTGTGCATGTCGATTCGGATTGACATTCCGTCGCTTTTTACGTGGCTTAGAACTCGCCACTTCCCCCTGCCTTCGTTGAATGGTTCAAGGAGTTCTCGAGCCATAAGAAGCGGCTTACTCCCGAGAAAAACCGGTCGCCTACGACGAGCCAAGAACGGGCCGAGCAGTATGGCGCCAAGCATCGGCGGAATGCACATGAGGGTGGCAAGACGTTTGAGTTGACTGGGGTCTGTCAGGACGGAAACAACCGCTAGGCTAAAACCAAGATACAAACCCATGAATGCACCTGCTTGCAGACCTGTGACAAGGCCTACGGGTTCACCCTGATTGGTGCTCATAGATGTTCGTGAGCGTTACCGCTCATCAATACTCGCATTTTCCGAGCCAAACTTCTTGAGTCGTGAACGACAGCGACACACATGGAGAAGAATGGCCTCATGAACCGTTCAAGAGAACGGAAAGTAGGGTATTGGATCTTTGGCGTCAGCGCTTTTTTCTTCATTTCTTTTTTCCTGACACCTTTTCTCCTTCCCACCGGTAGTGTTCCTGACCTCGGGGCGAGAGCCAATGCTCTGGATTATGCGACTGAAGACGGAGCCTTATCTGGAGGCAATTCTCCTGATGCATTGAGACATGTCCATGACGACGGAACCATACACATGCACGAGCCCTTTGCGTGGTCAGAACTCGACCCATACAGCGGTTTTATCTACATGTTTGGAGATTTAAACTGCCACAACAAGCATGAACGCTCTTGGCAGATCAATGAGAATCAGATGCCCGTGTGCACACGCGATGTTGGCATATTTTTTGGTCTTGCAATCGGTGGTCTTGTGTATTCACGATTTGGTTACAACCGGTGGACTGTGCGTGATTCATGCCTGTCGCTGCTACCGGATTCATGGCTCGAGGGAATCTATAGAAACAATCGGAGAACGATGGCCTGGGTTGGTTTAGGTAGCCTTTTGTGCGTCCCTTTAATCATAGATGGTTTCACGCAACTTTTGACAGG